>CAMPYH010000001.1 GCA_946998225.1 uncultured Clostridiaceae bacterium
AACCTTAAAGTTTAAATTCTCTAAAGGATATTATTTATTTTTCAATGTTCTTAAACGCTTTCAAAAATTGAAAGCATATTAATTATAATATATCAGTAAAAATGTGTCAAGCTTTTTTTATCATTTATTTTCGAAAAATTGGTGATAAAAAAAGAACTATAACTAGTCTTCATTACTGATGCTTTTATATAATAGCACGCCTGCTTATATAATGCAAGTTTTTTTAACAACTTTTTTATAAAAAAATAAAAGTTTCAATTTTAATTTCAAAACTTTTATCTTCCTATATATATAGTATAAAAAATAACACGTTTTTTTAGTTATTTTTATTTTAATTTTAATTTGTATTTTTATTTTTTCATTTAACCCTTTATCTAATTATTTATTTACTCTTTACATTTTCTTTTTTCTTATTTTCCATAACTTCAAAAATTGATGCAAGAATAGCTGTTGCTGGAACTGTAATTAATATTCCTGTTGCACCAATTATAGATTTAATTACTTCCTCTAAAATAATTTCTGTATTAAATAAAAATCCTACAGGTGTTATATAAATATGCATAAGCATTGTTTGTACTAAAGTACCACTTATATATGCAAGAAGTAACGTACTTATCATCGTGCTTATGGCATCTTTTCCAACTTCCATACCAGATTTAAAAAGTGTTTTAAAATCCGTAGTTTTAGTTGAATGAGCAATTTCTCTAATACTAGATGATATAGATAATCCAGTATCCATTATTGCTCCAAGTGCACCTATTAATATAGCCGCCCATGTTATTCCAATTAAATCATATTTTCCAGGTTTTAAATTATTTAATATTATATCTTCTTCTGAAGCAATACCTACTATGTGAAATGTTTTATTTGCATTATATGCAAGAAGTCCTGCAAATAATACTCCAATTAAATTGCCAAGTATTGCAGAATATGTTTTATGGTTAAACCCATTTATTATTATCATACCAATAATTATTGAATAACTTGCAAGTAAAAGTGTTGCTAGATATACATTTGATCCAACCAACAGTGCTGGTATATATACTTTTATTATTGCATAACCAATTAAGAATAATAATGCTATTGTATTAAATCCTTTTAATTTAGCAATTGCTATTACTAAAATAACAAAAACTGATATAAATATTGTAAGCTCAATTCCATGTTCATAACCTGCAAAATGATATACTTCATCTTCGCCTACCACTACAGATTGAGTAAAAGTTATCTTGTCTCCTTTTTTTACTTTACTTGCATAATTTAAATTTAAATTTACTGCTGTTTCTTCTCTAATTACTTCAATTGTTTTTCCAATAAGGTCTTCATCTTTTTTATTATATGCTTTAGTAACCTTAACCTTATATACATTTATTTTTCTATCTATATTTTGAAGATTTGGAATATTTGTATCAGGATTCATTTTTACTGTTTCCTCTTTTGTCTCTAGTACCTTTCCTCCAAAATATTTTGTTGTATCTGGTTGTGTTTCATATTTTAATTTATTTCCTATAATATTAAAAAATATTATACTTAAAACTATTAAAATAATACTTGTAAAAAGTTGTTTGGCATTTTCTTTATTTAACGCTCTTTTAAATCCTTCTTTTTCATCTTCGTTTCCATTTATCTTTTCTATGTTTTTGTTTATTATTTCCTCATAATTGTCTTTCATCTTTACTCCAAATTCAATTTAGATTTTACCACGTTATATATATCATTAGATATATCTTCCCTACTTCTAAATTTACCATCTTTTATACATCTTATTTCATTCCATTTGTATTTAGAAGATATATATTTAGCTACATAGTATGTCTTTTTTAAATATTCAATATCTTGTTCATGTATATCTTTTTTTAAATCATTTTTATTTAAACTTTGATCTTTTTGTTCTCTAATTTTCATTAAATCTTCAGCTGTTTCAACTGGTACATCTAAAAAGATTACAACTTCAGGTTTGGGAAGTCCTAAAAGATTGAATTCAAAATCATAAAGCCAGTCTAAAAATTTTTCTCTTTCAGTAATCCCTTTAATTTTACTTGCCTGATAAGTCATATTTGATGTTGTATATCTATCTATTATTATAATATATCCTTCATTTATATATTTTTTTATTTCTCGCATATATGTTGCATATCTATCCATGCCAAAAAATATTGAAGATATATATGGATTTATATCATCTGGATTTTCTCCAAATTCTCCATTTAAATACATTTTTACAAAAGTTGAAGATTCACTTTCATAATTAGGAAATGAAAATTTTACAACTTTTTTCCCTTCATCATTAAGTCTCTTGCAAAGTAAATTTGTTTGAGTTTCTTTTCCACTTGCATCTGTTCCTGATTCAATTACTATTATTTTAGAATTAATCATAAATTATATATTCCTTATTTTTATATTATTTTTTTGACGCTTTTCCTTTTTTTCTTCTTGTGGTGATTTTAATGCTTTAGGTTTTCTTTTTTCTTTTGTTTTTTCCAATTGATATACATTAATGTTTTGATTTTGAAATTCAATATTTTCACTATTCATTATATCAATTATCTCAGATAGCATTTTATCTTGTTGTTTTAAATATTGAACATATCTTGACTCATTTATATAGCAATATACATATAAGTTATATCCTTCATTACTTATTTTATTTAAAGCAACTACAACTGTTTCAGCAAGTACTTTTGAATCATTTGAAAATACCATATAAATTTTGCCTTTAATTCTTTCAATATCATCACTATTAAGATATATTGGAAGTTTTAAATTTATTTCAATTCTTCTTGTATTAATTGTACTTATATTATTAACCGAACTTGTTGCTATTGTAAAGTTAGGTATATTAAGAAGTGAATTATCTAGTCTTCTTATTGTTGTACTTCTAAGAGAAATATCCTCTACTGTTCCTGATGTATCCATAGAAAAATTTGAACCTTCAAGTGATATAAAATCTCCTATTATAAATGGTTTTTCTGCTATAATGCTTGATCCTGCAATAATATTTTTAAATACATCTTGTACTGCAAGAGCAATAATTGCTGATCCCACACCAAGACCTGCCATAAGGCCATTTATATTCATCTCAAGTACGGTTAATGTTAAAAATACTGCTATGATATACACAATTATCTTAAAAATGTTTATTATAAACTTTTTAATCAAAAAGTTTTCATCATTTATATTAAAATATTGTTTTTTAGTTTTTAATATTTCTGGACTAATAAAATAACTTGTAATTCTTGCTATTGTAAATATTCCAATTATCTTAGTTATTTTTAATACTTTATTTATTAATACTAAGTCTTTTGACCATATTTTAAGAATAAAATATATTCCTATAGCAATTATAAATAATTTTAAATGTCTGTTTTTAGTATTGATTTTTTCTCTTTCAATTTCTAAAGCTTTACATATTTTTTTTATAATAAATTCAGATATTATATTTCTCATAAGAACGAAAACCAGCACCAACACTGTAAGTAGTGGTGCCGTAAAAAATTTACTTAATTTATTTATATTTAAAACTGTTTCTAAATTAAGTCCGTTCATTTTTTCCCTTCATTTTCGATTCTTTAAATTAATTCTATCAATACTTTGTATATAAAATAAATATATATACACATTTTTTAATCAATCTTTAAAACTATAACCCTTCCTTTTTCAAGTTCTGTATTTTCTGGAATATTTTGTTCTGAAACAATTCCAGTTGTTTTATTAACTATATAATTTAATCCAGCATTTTTTAACATCTCTATTGCTAAATCAAGTTTTTGTCCTTTTACATTCGGCATTTTAGTTGTTTCAAATGTCTCATTTTTAATTTTTAAATATACTGTTCCATTACTACTAACTTCTTTTCCTGCTTCTGGAATTTGTTTTTCTATTTTAATTTCATTTACATTGCTTACAAGTGGTATTTTCCCTATAAGTCCTTCTTTTTGAAGTATTTGTCTTGCTTCAAAAACAGTTTTACCTTCAACATTTGGAACTTTTATTGTTTTAATATCATCATTTTTAGTTATTTTTGTTGTTTTTAAATCTATTACATTTGTCTTTTTCATGCCTGGCAATACATCAGATAAAATTCTAGCAACAAGAGGTGCCGCTACAACTGATCCTTCATGACTTTTTTCTTTTGGATTTTTGATTATTGCTAAAACTACAATTTCAGGTTCTTCTATTGGTGCCGCACCTACAAAAGATGCAACATATCCTGCTTCCAAATTTCCTGGTGAAGGTTCTGATGTACCAGTTTTTCCACCAACACTATATCCATGAACCTTTCCTCTTTTTCCTGTTCCTATTTCCACAACATCTCTCATCATATCTCTAATTTCTTTTGAATGTTTTTGTGAAATTACTTTTCTTACTAATTCTGGCTCAACAAATTCTACTGTTCCTTTTGCTTCATTTTTTATTTTATGTATTATTGTTGGTTTATATAATTGGCCTCCATTTACTACTGCTGAAACTGCATTTAACATTTGAAGTGGATTAACTGTAAATCTTTGTCCAAATGAAAGTGTTGCAAGCTCAACATTATTAAAACTATCTGATCTAAAGAATTGTCCTAATGATTCGCCAGATATGTCTGCACCTGTTAGATTAAAAAATCCAAATGCTTCCATATATTTAACAAAATCTTTTTTTCCTATTCTTTGTCCAAGTTGTATCATTGCAGGGTTACATGAATTTTTAACTGCATCATGAAGAGACTCAGCTCCATGACCTTGCTTATGCCAGCATCCTATTTTTCTATCTTCAACTTGTTGATAACCAGAGCAATAAAAGTCTCCTGTTGTATTAGCTTTTGCCACACCTTGTTCTAATCCAATTGCCGCAGTTATTAGTTTAAATACAGAACCTGGCTCATATGGATCAGATACCGCTCTATTTTTCCATATAGCTTGTAATCTATCGTTTTTAGTTTTTATATCTAAGCTATCCCAATTTTCTTTTTTAAGATTTGTAGGAGTAAATGGTTTATTTAAATCGTAATTTGGAAAGCTTGACATTGCTAAAATTTGTCCATTTTTTGGATTCATTGCAATAACTATTCCACTATCTGCTTTGTATTCTTCAACTGTATTTTTCAAATGTTTTTCAATTGAATTTTGAAGTTTTATATCTATACTTAAATATATATTTTTACCATTTTCCTCTTTAATAACTTTTGATGGGAATTCTGAAGTAAAGTTTTTACTTCCATCTCCTATTGTAGTTATTCTTCCGGGTCTTCCACTTAATACATCATTATATGATCTTTCTAAGCCTTCAAGACCAGTATTGTCTACTCCGCAAAAACCTATGAGCTGTGATGCAAGAGAACCATATGGATATACTCTTTTATAGTCTTGATTAAATGCAACCAAATGTGTTAAGTTATTTTCTTTTAAATATTCTTTATATTTTTTAACCTTATCTACATTGACATATTTTGCAATTATTACATTTTTCTTTTCTTCAAGATCTTTTCTTAAGCCTTTTATATCTATCTCTAATATACTAGCTGTATTTACTGTAAATTTTTCAATATCTGTTTTTTTACCATCTTTTGTTTTGTTTTTTAAAAGTTCTTCTGGGTTTAAAGATATACTATCTACAGGAACGCTTTGTGCAAGCACTTCTCCATTTCTATCTAATATACTTCCTCTTTCTGGATTTATTATTTTACTTATTACTTGTTGATCTGTTGCTTTTTTTGTTAATTTTTCTCCTTCAAATATGACTATATATCCTAATCTTCCAATAAGAGCTAAAAATAATATTGCAATAAACACAAGCATTAGATTTATTCTTGTATTAAATCTAATTTTTCTAGAAATATTTCCTTTAATATTTCGTAAATTTTTATTATTTTTAGAAGGAAAATCTTTAGCATTTCTGCTAAAGTTTTCTCTTCTATCTTTATTCTTTACTATTTCTTTTTTTCTTAGTTTATTATTTTTAATTTTTTTATCTTCCATATTCTACCATTTAAACTTTTATCTCTTTTATTAATTGTCTTCTGGAATATTTCCTTTTTGCATTTCTTTAATTGATTCTGTTGGTCCTACTGCCCAGATTTGTTTATGTGTATTAAAGATTCTTTCTTTAGAATGTGTAATACTTCTGTTTCTTGATGCTGGATCTATAACATCATATGTTTTTCCTCCAGGATTTTTTCTTACAACTACTATGAAATGTCCATGACGAGTCCAATATCCTACTCCTTCAGAAACTATAAGCACACATCCTTCATCTAATTTTTGATCAACCTCACTTAGATTTATAACATTAATAGGGACATTAAATTCATCTGAAACATGTTTAAAGAAACTCCAATCAGTTCCTACCCCTGCTGTATATGTTCCTCTTTCTTCTGAAAGTCGTACCATATCTATTGGGTCTACAGCTCTTCCAAGTGCTGCAGATATTGCCATTGCTGCTGAGAATGGTCCACATGCATTTTCAGAAATTGCAGATCCTTTATATGTATAATTTTTCCACTTTTTATCTAGTTGATTATAGTAATAAAAACCATTAATAAATTCTTTTTCACCTCTATATTCAGATTTTACATATTTGCCAACTGAATATCCATCATATGATTCACTTGAACTTGATTTTCTTAGATTTAGAAGATCATATGGATTTCTTTCATATTCTTCAACTTTATCTGCTTCAACTGGTGTTGAATAATTACTTTCATTGCTGTTTTCACTTTTTTTCTTCTTCTTTTTATCTTTTCCTTTTTCATTATCTTTTTTATCTGAATCCATATATCTTTCAAGTGCCGCTGTAATAGTAGCATTTGTTGTCTTTACCCAAGCCTCTGCTTCTTCTGGTCCATGTTCTTGCCCTACATATCCATTCATTCCTATTTCACTTACATAGTCAAGGTTTTGAGAATGATATTTATTATGTATATATCTTCCAAAATCTAATATTGAATCTCTAACAGTTTTATATTTTCTCCATGTATTGTCATTTGTACTTCCTGGTCTTGATGGACCTACATCATAATGATGGACTTTTTCTGATTTTGAACTGCCTGTTATTGAAAATATATTATTATATTCTTTAGGTATAGCTCCCCAGTTTGTTCCACCACTTGATTCAGCTAGTGATACTGCTGCTGCAAATATTGCATTAACTTCATACATTTCTTGCATTTCCATAAAAGCATCTGCATTTTCATTAATTACTGGGAAATATTCTTCTGGAAACATCTTCTTAAATGTCTCAGTATCTCCACTTCCAATTTGATTTGGTTCACCATCAATTATTTTTGTTAAATAATCTTCTAAAAATTCTACTCTTAAATTTGAATAAGGTACTAATAAATATTTATCTAAATGTTCTACAATCTCATCATCTATACTATTCATATACATTATGATTTCTTTATCTGTAGTTTTACCTATTACTGTTCCTTCTTTAATATATTCACCTATTCTTGATGGTGCATTTTTCTTTCTATCTTCTTTTTCTTTTACTTTTTTTCTTTGTTCTTCTTTAGATAATCTTTCTATTTCTGAATCACTTATTTGTGGTTTATATAATGAAGTGTCTTCAATTCCTACATTGATATTTTTAATTATTATTTTATATCCTGCTACTCCGCCTTTATATTCATCTTCATAAAAGTCTTTATATTGTTCAACTTTATCTTCATTATTTAAAGCAACGATTTCTATACTATTTCCATCTTGTTTAACTATTTTTCCTGTAACTGGAGATATTACATTTGTTCCTGGTTCAAATCCTTTTCCATACATTGCTTCTGCTTTTGCAAGTGCTTCTTTTTTATCTTCTCCATCTAGTGGATTTCCTGATTCATCTTTTAGTTTTTCTTTTATTAGTTCATCTACTTTTTGTTTATTTAATATTTTAACACCAAAATCGTTTTCATCTTTTACACCCAATGTATCTGGCCATGTTTTCCCAACTGTTACACCTGGTGTAGGCCAAGTTAAAACTCTTCTAATTCTTTTAGATAGATCATCTACTGTATAGTAATCTAATTCTAAAAGTAATTCTTTATAGTCTCTATATGCATATTCTGAGTCTAAACTTTCCATATTTTCTAGCATTATACTTCCTGCTAGAAGGTCCATATCTTTAGATAATTTTCTTTTTAAATTATCTTCTTCGCTATTATTTTCTTCTTTTTCTATTCTTCTTTTATTTATTTCTGTTGCTGTCTTTTCTGTTCCGTCATATATATACCAAGATTTGTCTACAAACAATTCTTTTGTTCTCGGATTTGTTTCTCCTCTTCTTCCATCTTCTGTTTGTTTTACTCTTACATTAAAGTTTTGTTTTATTTGAATTAAATCTCCAAGTTTTTGTAATTTTTTTATTGATTCTGGCATATCTGGGTCTTCTTGATCTACTTCAAATGTTTGAAAATTTAAATTTCTATTTTCAAGTGGTACTGACTCTATTTCATATGCTGACCAAACTTTATCTGTTGTTTGGTAATCTACTTCTTTTTCTTTTCCTGAATTTTTTTCTTTAAATTTTGTCCAATACTCGCCTTTTTTTATAAATTCATCTTCATCAATCAATGCATATTTTTGTCCTTCATTCATATAAAAATACACATCTCTAAACCAATGGTTTTCAACTTTATATATTATTGGTAAAAATGATTTATAATTAGCATCAGTTATTTGCTTTACAGCATCTTGTAAATCACTTGTGAAATTAGTAATTAGTCCACCATTTTCGTCTATATATCTCATTAAAAGATTTTGTAATCCGTAGTTTAAAAGGAAAGTATATCCTTTTTTCTTCTTTTCTTTTCTTTTTGTATTATTTGATATACGTGTTGTTTTTAAATATTTTTTTACTGCTTCTGCATTTACAACATATCCATTTATTTTTCTAAAATTTGGTGGATCATTTTCAAATGCAATATACATATCTGTTATATCATATTCTGAATTTGGATCTGGAACACCTGTTTTTTTATCTATTGAATCTGCATCAGGTAAATCTAGTTCAACTGGCCCACTTGTTGTTTTTAGTGGAAAATATATTGGATTTTCTGGTGTACCTGCTTTTGCATAAAGAACTAAATCTCCTCTTCTTATTTGTTCAAAATCTATATTTTCTTGCTTTACTTCATTATGTGAAGAATCATAAAGCTTTCCGTTTATGCTTGTATCATCAGGAATTTTAAAACCACCTTGTACTTTACCCTTAGCTTTAATAAGTCTTACAAGCATTTTTGTTTTTAAGTATTCATTTCCTTCTATTTTAGTTCCATTTGTTAACTCATATAATAAATCTGGTGCCATTACAGATTTGTGAAGTGCTAATAAGAATTCTGTTGGCATTCCATATCTTCCAGCCCATCCATCGATATTAAATACATAAGCATTGTCAAATAAACCATATTTAATACTAAGAGTTTTTTTCTCCATGTCTAGTTTTACTTTTTGTGTACTTAATATAGATCCACTCGGCATTTCAGCATCTTTTCCAAAAACTTTATCGAGTACATCTTGACCCTTTAGTTTTTGATCATCACTATCATCTGCTTCCCATGGTGAATATTCAAATCTTATCATTCCTGTAAAAGTATTTGCTCCAGACATTGTTTTTTCTTTCCCAAAAATACTTGCAATAAAGTCTGATCCACTTTTCCATAAATCTTGTATACCTTGAATAAGTTGGTTTTTCTCATGTTCTGCAGTATATGTATATGCATTCATAAGTGCATATCTTTCAAGCATGCTACCTTTCGTCTTCATCTTCTTTACATGTTGTCCTTCTTTATCTAGCATGATTCCTTCTTCTTCAATGTATTTATAATTGTCTAAAGATTCAGATACTCCATAATTTTCATCATACGTTTCTTCTTCTAAATCTTTTGGAGTATATTTTTCGAAAAGAAAACCATCTGAATATAATTGGAAACCTTTGCTTCTTGCATAATCAGCAAGTGCCATAACATCTTTATCATTAATCTTACCTGATGCACCAGATATTCTGGTATTTACACCTTTTAAGATTTTTTCTATTCCTTCAACAATTCCTCCACCAAGCAAAGATGGAAGAAAAACTAGTGCAAGTATAAGACCACACACCCAAAGTATTGCAATAATTATTAAGATTAATTTTCCCATTCCCGCAAGTTTTGCAATTTTAAATCCGTCGCCTTTTATTAAACCTTTTATTGCTTTTTTTGCTTCTTTTTTAGCTTGATTTTTCGCATAAGCTTTACCTTCATCAACTTTATCTTTTACCATATCTGTTACAGCATCGTTGTCTAATGAATCAGTTACTTCATTTCCTGTTGCATTTGAAGAAGCGCCACCAGATTTATTTTTTCTGCTGACTGCACTATTTAAGCTTGTGTCTGTTTGCTCTAAATCTTGTTCTTCAAGATTTTCATCCATATTTTCTCCTATCCTTCAAATTCATATATTTTGGCATATTCTATAGTTGTACTCTTTTTATTTATAACTTGTGCTTCTGTATCTCCAACTTCTACATTATCTTCTTTTTTAAGTTTTGTAAGATCTTCTTCCAGTTTCATTAATGTATCTATACCTTGATATATTTGCCCTATTACAGCACTTTTACCATAATCTTCAGCAATTGTTCCATTATATTTTTTTGCAATTTCTTGTATTTCATTTGGATATTTTAAATCTTTTAAGAACTTTTCTTGATTTTCTTTTGATGTAACTATTTTAAGTGTTCCTCCAAAATTATCTTTTCCATATTTTTTATTTGTATCTGCTATTAATGATCCATATATTGGTATAAGTTTAAGATCCATTCCGTTTCTACCATATATTGTCCAGATTTTTTCACTACTTTCATTATTAATATATATGTATTTGTCTGTACCAATATTATTTACTTTTTTGCCATTTAGCTTTCCGTTTTCTATTCCTTTTTCTAAATCTAAAGCAAGTTTTGGAACATTTGGTTTAAATATTTTAAATTTAATTGGATCATAATTTTCAAATTTAACTTCTAATATTGTGTCTCCAAGTTTAGGTTGTTTTAATTGATTTTGTAGAAAGAAGTTATAGTTTTTTGTATACAATTCTTCATTTTTTATTTTTCTATCATTTATATAAGTATTTTCTTCAAATTTATTTTCTAAATTAGGTAATTCTTTTTGATATTTAATCTTAATATCTTCTTTATTTTTCTTAAATCCTTTTATAAATGACAGAATTATAATTATCATAAAAACAATTGAAGCAATAAAAACAAATGAATAAATTAAAATGTCTTTTTTTTCATTTTTATTTAAATTTGTTTTGTTCTTATTTTTTATAAAATTGTTTTTTTCTTCTTTTTCCATACTATACTCCAAAAATACTCCAAATAGCGTTTACAACACTTCCTATTATTTTAGATAAAATTTTAAAACCTAAATTTTTCTCTTCAATCACACATACTTTTTCATAAATTACAGGAACTCTATATATTATTGTAGCTATTATAAAAAGTACTAAAAATATAGCTATTTTTATTCCTATACTTTTAAGTTTTTCTTTTGCTGGCTTATTTGATTTTACTTCACCTTTATATCCAAGATTTCTTAAATATTTTATATATTCCTCATTCATTTGTTCCTGTATTTTTTCTTTTTGTTTGTCTATATCTTTTTGTGCTTCATCTATTCTTTTTGAAACTTCTTCTTCTAGCTTTTTATTTGCAAGTTCAACTTCAACTTTTTTTGCATTTTGTTCATTATATGTACTATTACCTTCTTCGCTTTTACTTTTATTTAATGCTTCTTGTTGCTCTAAGAATTTATCATATTTTTCTCTTTTCACTGGATCAATTAAAGTTTCATAAGCTTCATTTATCTTTATCATCTCTTCTTCCATCTTTTTAAGTTCTTCAGGACTTTGAAGATCAGGATGATATCTTTTTACCAAAACTTTATGTGCTCTTTTAATAACTTCCAATGAAGCGTATCTACTTACTTCTAAAATATCGTAATATGTTTTCATTTTTCCCCTATTTTGATCTTATTGGTGTTTCTAATCTATATCTTTTTTCTATATTTTCATTATCTTTTTCAAATTTTGTATTTTTATCTATTGTTACTAAACTTTTATTATATTGTTTTTTGAATCTAATATCATTAAAGTTAATATTTTTTATTGTTTTTCCATCATCTGCAAATTTAGAAAATTGCATTACTACTTTTCTTTTTTCATATGGTCTCAAAACAGTTTTTGCTTTAATAATATCTGGTCTATTTTCTCTATTTAAATTTGTTGTTATTTCTTGTACATCAGAATCATAATCTTTTATAACTAAGAATTTATCTGTTTTATTATGTATTTCTGCTTCTATTATTTCTGATTTATATAATATAGTAGATTTTAAATAATCTATTCTTAAATCATCATTTTCTGTAACATCTTTTAGATGATCTGTTTTTATAAAGCCATTAATATTTAACATTACTCCATTAGGTTCATTTCTATCTAATTTTACTGCAAGTTTTAAATCTAAATAATTATATTTTTGTTTTGTAAGTCCTGTTGCTAAAAAATCTGAAAATAGTTTTAATTGGTATATATCTATATCTTGAACTTTTGAATACGCTTGTAAGTTATATCTTTTTTGTTCATTAAATATTCTTTTTATATAATTTTCAAAATTATCATATGAACCAAAATATTCTTTTCCACTTCTAGATAAATATGTATACGCTTTATCAAATTTAAATTCATTACAGCATTTTACAAATTCATTTATAACTTCTGTTGCTTTATTATGTGTCTTTGTTGTTGGACTACTATTTTCTTTTAATACAGATTTTCTTTCGTTTTTATGAATTAATTTCTTCTTTGGTGTAAAATTTGCACTAAAAAGTTTTGAAATAAAATTCGCAGCAAATAATGCAATTACAACAATAATTGCAATTACAAGTACTTCTTTTCCTATTTCTTTTATTCTTAACCTTAATTTTGTAAAAAAATTCATTTTTTTCCTTTTATATTATTTATTAATTCTAGTTATTTATTTATTTGTTTATTCATTTTCTTCAATGTTTTCTTCTTGTTCATTTTCTTTTAATTTTTCTAATAGATTAAACTCTTTATTTTGTTCTAATATATTAGATCTATTTTGTTCTGGAAAAGTTATTTCATTTGGAGGTGTTATATATTCTTTATCCTTATCCTTGTCTTTGTGTGTTTTTATTGAAAAAGAATAAACATATTTGTTTAAATCTTCTTCTTTAAATACAAATTTCATGTCTCTTAAAGATTTTGAAGGATCATCTGTGTCTATAATATCTACAAAAAGTACAAACAGATCTCCTATTACCTCAAAGTTTTTATACTTAGTTGCTGGATCTTTAGGAAAGTTTTCTTTAATATATATTTCATAATCTCTAAGAGTTGGGAAGAAATTATCTTTATATTCTTGATATAGTTTAAAATATTCTTCGTCATATTTTCCATTTTTAATGTTTTTTATTATTTGGGATAAATATTTTCTTGCTCTTTTATCTTCTTTCATATATACAAGACTTTTTACTTCATTTTGAAATTCTTCTTGTTCTTTTCCATATCTTACTTTTTCTTCTTTACTTCTTTTTGTTTTTATAAATATAAATGTAAAAAGTATTAAAATTAGAATAAAAGATACAAAGTATATAATGATTTTGATATTTTTTTCTTCCCTATTATTATGATCATTATTAAACTTTTCTAATTCTTTCTTTTTTTTATCAAAGTTTTTAATTGATATTTTATTCTTTACTTTATTTTTATCTTCCATTATTTCCCTAATATATTTTTTTAATTATTATCTTTATTTGAGTCATCTTTTTTTGGTTCTTTTGTTTCATTTGATTCTTTTGGTTTTTTTGGTTTATTTTTGCCTTTGTTTTCTTCTCTATTTTGATCCTTTATTGGAGTATTATCTTTTATAAATTTATCTACAACTGTATTTTCTATTTTGTTATCCACTATAAATGATTTTGGATCAAGACCATAGTCTGTTTCAAAAGCTTTATTAATATCATGTTTTTTGTATGCTATGTCTCTTAACATTTTATCATGTTCTTTTTTGAACTCTTCTATTCCTTGTCCTATTTCTTTTTCAAGTTCTTCTTCTGTCTTATTATATTTATCATTATATTTTCGTATAGAGTCTTCATAACTTTTATAGTATTCATCCATACGTTTGTCTTTGTGTCTTATTCGTTCTACATATTTATCGTCAAGTTTTTTAGTATCTTCATCCATTGTTGAATGATCTGATCTGTCTTTAATTTCTTTTGGTTTTGAGTATTCAACATTTTTCTTTTGATATTGCTCTAAAACTGTAGCTTTTACAACATCCATAACATTTGGATCAACTTCATTTGTCCAGCTTTCTATTTCAGCCTTTTCAGATCTTGCTTTTACTTCGATCATACTTGCTAAATATTCTCTTTCATCATTTGAATATTCATTAACATTCATAAAAGAACCACCTAGTGCAAGTACTTCTTCTTCTAGATCATTTACTTTACCAATTGCTTCAATTTCAGATATATTATCTCTTTCTACATATTTTTGTATTAGTTTTTGTTTATTGCTTTCAAATGTTTTAGCCAAGCTTCCTGCATCTTTCTTTTCCATGTTTTCCATCCAGTCAAGAAGTATTTTTTGACCTTCTTCAGTAGTAGTATCTATATCTACATTCTTTAACGCCATATATACTGAAGCATTTTCAGCCATTTCTTTTGCGGTAAATTCAACATTTTGTTCGAAATTGTCTGCTTGAAGTTTTTTAGTTTTTCTTTTGTCAATTTCATAAGATAATTTATTATCTAAACCTTTACCTATTCCATATCCTAAAGCTCCACCTTGAACTAAGTTTTTAATTACAGAATCTCCTTCATCTGCAGCTTCTAGACCTGCAGTAGCTAGAGCAAATGAGAATGGAAGAATATCGTGTTTAGATGATTCAAGTATTTTTCTTCTCTTTTCTTTTTCTTTCTCTTTTCTTAATTTTTCTTTTTCTTCTTCAGTAAGTTCTTTCTTTTCTTCTTTGCTGTCTTCTTTACCTTCTTCTTTTTTATCCTTTTTCTCTTCTTCTGCTGCTTTTTCTTCTTTTGTTTCCTCCTTAGCAGTTTCTGATTCTTCTTCTATTTCTTTTACTTCAGTAACTGTTTCTTCTGTATTATCTGGATATACTTCTGCTACAACTTCTTCGCTTAATGTTTCTTCTTTTTCATCTACATTATCTTGAGTGCCTTCTGGTAATTTTGTTTCATCTTTTACATCTATATTTTTACCCTCACCAAATTTTGAAAACTTACTTTTTTCTGGATCATTTGAATATTTTGGCATCTTCTTAACTTTATCTATTCCCCATTTTACAATTTGTGAGTTTACAATTGCTGAAGTTACTTTTTGACCATCTTTCATACTTGCAGATGGTTTTACTCCAAAGATACTCTTAACTATTTTTTCTGCTTCAAACATAAATTTAAATATAACTATTGCTACTATTCCACCTGCAAAACTTGATGTAACAAGATTTGCAGCAAGTGATAAAAGTATTAAATATATTAAAGCATGAAATGGTTGCATTAATACTTCTGATGTAAATTGTGTCATCCATGATGAAAGAGCTTGTGCTTTTTTATCTGCATATTTATCTATTGAATATGTAACTGTTATTAATGGTGAAATCATTATTAAAAATGCTATTTTTACCATTCTTTTTATATATTGGAATAAAAATATTGCAGTATATCTTACAAACATACCGTAAATTATTACGCCTGCCATCCACTCAAATGGATTTAATGTAAAGTTTACATTACCCATTCCCGAATTTAATTCTGCATATTTTTTAGATGTATCTGATATAACATTTACAAAGAAATTATTTACCTTAATTACAGCTACTGCATATCCCAATATTAAGAATAAAAGTGCTACACTAACTACCCAGTTTGTTAAAGCTTCTTTGTATTTGAATTTATCTATTGCTGTAGACATAAGTACTCTAACTGCTATATATATTAAAACAACCAATAATAATATTAGAGATATTCCAACTAATATAACAAACCATTCTGCTGTAACATTTCTAATAACTTCTACTGTTCCACCTTTATTTGTAAAATTGAAAAAATCTATACTTGTAATTGGAACTTTATTGAATAATATATCTCCTGGTGTAAGGAGGCCTGTCATTTTAGCTTCTGATCCGCCACCAACAGTTCCAAATCCTGTTGCAGCTGAAAGCAGTAAATGAACTGTAAATATTATTAAATATCCAAATAGTGGTAATGCATAAAGCATTATTCCTATCATTCCTGCCATAAATAATCCTGTTACCAAAATATCCTCCTATTCTATTTATTATATATTTTTCTAACTGTTTTTTAAATATTGTAATAATCTATATCAAATGATTCTTCATCATATTCTTTTTCACTTTGTTTTTCTTGCTCATCATATTTTTTAGTATTATTTAAGTAGTCTTCTAAAATATCGTCTGTAAATGATCCATTAAAGTTTTCACTTATACTTTCATATTGTTCTCTATCTACGAAATATCTCATATCTACAAGTGATGACATATAGTTTTTAACTTCAGGTGATTCTGTATTTGTTTTAAGAGATACACCTTGTTTTACAAGTTCTTCTATTTGTCCTAATCCCATTTGTATTTCTTGATCTGTTTTTCCTTGTTTGTCTTTTAAGTATTTTTCAAGTTTTTCTTTATTTTCCTTAACATTTTTATTTAAATATTCTGATGTTTGACTAGCATTAACTGTTTCAAAAGCCTTATTGTATTGTGCTAAGTTTTCTTTACCTTCTTTTGTGTTTGCGTCGAAGTTTTTACCAGATAATTCTTGTTTCATTTTTGTACTTACAAGCATATTTTTTACTGCTTCATCTTTTTTAAGTTGATGTTTATTTGTATCTTTATCTTCTTTCTTTAATTTAGTTTCACCAACTCTTTGGTAACTTTCTACAGTTTTTTCATAATTTTCTTGCTCTTTATTTGTTCTTGCTCCAGATTTTTCTTTACTCTTTGCTTGTGGTTTTTTATCTTTTTTAGCATCTTTTATTCCGCCTGAAACATTTCTTCCTGTTTCTATACTTGAAAATACTGAAGGTGCATCTAATTCTTGTGTTCCAAGTTTAACCATGAATGTTCCAGTACCAGCAATTATACTTGTAGCTTTTCTAATTGTTCTTTCTTTTCTTGTTGCTTTTTTAATTTGTTTTTGTTTCTTTTTATGTATTTGTTTTAATTTTAAATTCTTTTCTTTATTTTTAAGTTGTGCTTCATATAGTTCTTTTGGTGCATTCATTCCAAATTTATCATATAACTTAGTTTTTAGGTTTATTCCCATCTTTGTCATATTTAAACTTGCTCTATCGACTATATTTAGCTTTTGATTTTTAATTTCTTCTTCTAATGCTTCTTCTTTGTTTTCTTCTTTTTCTTGATCTTTATCTTTTACATCTACTTCTTCAGTGTTTGTATTTACATTTTTCTCATTATTTGCTTTCGCTTTTTGTTTTTCTTTCTCTTTTTCTTCTTTAGCTTTTTTGTTCTCGTCTTTTACATCTTCTGCAATTTCTTCGGTTGTATCTCTAATTAAATCCATCTTAGTTCTTCCAAATTTTATTCCACCTGAAATTGCTTTTTTAGCTGTACTTGCCCAAACCATTTTACTTGCAAGTTTTGATGCTCCAACAAGTGATCCAGTTTCTTTTTGATCCATTCTAAACATCTTGTAAATTATTTTATCTGCTGTAAACAAGAAGTTTACGCCTAGAATTGAAAGTACCAGACCCGCTAAGCTAAATGTATCATTTCCTGGGTGAATTAAAATAGAAACTGTAGATATATATACAACTATATGTATTGTTTGCATAAATACAGTCTGTACAAACATCTTGTTCCATGTAGCAAGTGCCTGACTTTTCCCGTCATTTATTCTATCTATTGCATAAGTTGTTGCAATTAATGGGGAGATAATTATTAAAAACATTAATTTAACAAATCTCTTTAAATACATAACAAAAAGTGTTACAGCTTGTATTCTTAATACAATATACAGAAGCAGTGATACAGTTCCTTGCATTAAATTAAATGAGAATATATCCCATTCAAGTTTTGATGATATGTCTTTTCCATCAACTTTAATGCTCTCACCTAATATATTAACAAAAGTATTATTTACTCCTATTAAAAGTGCTGCATAGAATACTATCCCAAAAAGTATAATAATTCCCATAAACCAATCTAGAACAACTTTGTCTATGTCTGTTTTTAATTGCTTTTGTGTTACATATTTTCTTAAACTTAATGTTCTAATCATAGCTTTTATTGCAATTATGATTAAAACAAATACTTGTAATACAACAGCTGTAATTGTTATTCCTCTAATTAAGCTAGCTGTTGTTGTGTAGAATCCTTCTATATTTTTTGCAGGCATAATCCAAAATTCTGGATTTAATAAAGGAATTTTATTTAACAGTACAGATTCTATTGTTAGCCTTTGCACTTTGCCACCAACTTGTCCTAATGTTACATCTATAATTGACATTATCCCAAGTACGATTAAATATACCAGTCCTCTTGCAACAATTCCTATAGCAGATGCTATAAAAGACATAGGATATGTGAATAAATCCCACATACTGTGTTCTTCTGGAAGACCCCCATCTGGAAGTTCACTAATTCCTTGATCTGCACTCATATCTCTTACTATTTGTTCTGAATATAGATCTAATTTTTTTCCATTATAAACATAAATACTTTTTGTTATCTTAGTTTTAACAAATAAAAGTACTAATAGTCCTAATATAAATACAATTAATATCTTTTGTATTTTTTTAATCGTTTTTAGATCTATATTCTTTTTCATTATAAATAGTATTGTCCTAATATATCTTTTAATTTATCTTCAGGATTTGATTCTTTTCCTTTAGTTTTTCTTTCTACCTTTAATTCTACTTTATCTTGTTTTCTTCTTCCTTGTTTATATGCATTATTTATATTGTCTTCTCTTTTTAGTGCATTTAATATTTGTAATTTTTCATCTAATGCATTAGACCATTTTTCATTTTGTATTTTGATCGCATCAGCTATCTCTATTGAATTTTCTTGCCATATTTCCACAACTTCTTCAATATTCATTTGATTTAATGTCTTCATTTTTTCAAGTTTGATGCTTTGTAAGTTTTTAAGTTTTTCTTGTTCTTCTTTTGTAAGTTTTGTAATATTTTTGCTGTTGTAAAGTTCTTTTTGATCTTTTCCATTTAACACTTCTTTTATTTGTTTATCTTTTTCTTTTTGAGAAATATTTTTTTCAGATATTTCTTTTATTTTGTCTTCTTTTATCTTTTCACTTAATTTTATTTCTATTGATTTAGCTTCATCAAAATCTTTTTTACCTAATACTTTAAGAGCTTCTGTATCTACTGTTTCATTATATATATTAGATATTGTAATCAAACTTTTTGCTACTATTTGTTCTGTTTCATTACCATCTTCAATGTTTAATTTATTCCCTATAATCTCATCTACTTTGTTTTCTTGTGCACTTTTAATTAATGCATCTATATTTTTATCTTTAAATTCATTTAAGATTACTTTTGTTGAAGCTTGTTCTAATTTTTTTTCTTCTTCTTTTGCTTTTTTCTCTAATTCTTTTGAAGAAAGTCTAAATATATCCTCTTTTTGTTCTTCAGTAAGATTTTTTGTTAATTTCTCTAAATCGCTTTCCTTTTGTAACTTAATCTTAGATATTTCTTTATCGTCTAATTCAAAAATTTCGGCTTCAAGTAATTCATGATCCGCCTTTTTATTTATTGATACAGCATTTAAATATATTTCTTTAAGATTTTTTGTATCTTCTATCTTTTGTTCTATATTTTTTGTATCAAATTCTTCATTAAAGTTTTTATGATCAATTCCACCTTTATTTATTTCAAAGTATGTCTTTGCATAATTAGATAAACTTACAATTTCTTTTTGATATTCTAAAACTGCAAGTGATTCAAGTTCTTCAAGTAAATTATTTTCTTCTCTTCTTACTTTTAAATCATATGGTAGTCTGTCTTTAGATTTTTTGAAATCATATTTATAGTTCTTGTTTTGAATATTTTGACTAGCACGTCTAAATACTTTACTTTCAAGATCTGGATATGCTTCAAGAAGTTTTTCATATTGGAATTCTTTTATTTCATATTTTGCATTATCTATTATCTTCTTTGCATCCTCATAATTTATTGGCATTCCTTGTTGTACTCGTTTTCTAGTACGTTCAACAGATTTTTTCACTTTATGATCATTACTTGTTAAAAGATATTTATTTACATCTTCTTTAAAATCTTTAAAATAACTTTTTTTCTTTCCACTTTTCATTGGACTAAATATTTTTGTTCCAGCCCATGAATTAAATAACGTCTTAGCATTTGCAGGATCTCCTAATAATCCTGGAACAATAAGTGCTGCTCCTAGTACAGATAATCCTACTTTTAGTGTATCCAAAGAAACTTTTCCAGCTTCTTTAAATTTCTCTCCTTCAAGACCAAATGCTTCTTTTAATTTTCCAAAATATTCTTTTGATCCAGGATTTACTTCTTCCATCTTTCCTGTCTTCATATTAAATTCTTTAACAGGTGGAAGCATTCTATATGTTCCGTTTTCATCTAAATAGAATGGTTTATTATTACGTATTGCTTCTTTAATACTATTTTTTCTATTTTCTTTTGCTAGTTCTTTTTGAGCTTGTTGTTTTTCGCTATATGTAATTGAATCTGTAAATTTAGGATCCGCACTTAATATGTCTTTTAAATTCTTTTCTTCTAACTTTAGTGCAAATTCTTTAAGTTTTTCTGGATCATCTATTAATTTTTCTAATTCAGAAGAACTAAGTAAATTTAAATATTTAGAAGCATCTTCATCAATTCCCAATTCATTTATTTTTTCTGAAACTTCTTCAATAGCATCTGCTCTTACTTCAACTGTATTTTCTTCAAATCCTTCTTCTTCTTCTAGTTTTCTATTTCTTCCATGTCTATAATCGTCTATAAACAATGCTGTATTAACAGTTCCTCTTCCTACAGCACCTGCTACACCTTTAATTTGTTTTCCAGCTGTGCTGAATAGATTTTTAGTATCATTAAGAGAATTGTTAAATACTTCTTTTGCATATTTACCACCAATTAATGTTTTCATTGTTTTAGAAGCTTTATCTAATTGATTCTTTTCTAAAACATCTGATACTGCACTACTGCTTGATGACATTTTAAGTAAAGCTTTTATAGCATCTGGTAATTGATACAATAATGAATGTAGTCCTATTAATAATATAAAGTTTAAAAATGTAATTTGATCCATGACTTTAAATATTAATATCATTATAAATGTATAAACCGCTGCATGAATTGTTTGCATAAATACTAATCCAGATATATCTTGTGCCCAGCTTTGAATTTTGCTTTTATCTCCAGGTTTATTTCTAATTACATTTGAAAGTATTTGAAAAGCATTAGTGAAAGGTCCAAAAAGTGCAAGTATTAACACATTTATTAAACGTCTAATATATGTTAGTGAAAATTTAATTGTATCCCATATTAGCATTAAGTATATGAATGTTGATGGGA
Source organism: uncultured Clostridiaceae bacterium (assembly GCA_946998225.1). GTDB lineage: Bacteria > Bacillota > Clostridia > TANB77 > CAG-508 > CAMPYH01. The sequence continues at coordinate 21,615 of CAMPYH010000001.1, forward strand.
ATCCTATACTAAATTTATTATCGTAAGCTCTTGTTCTAACAGTTTCATAAATTGAAGAAGTATCTTCTAGTATTCCGTCTTTTAAATATGCTTTAGCAAAGTCTATAAACATATCTATAAAGTATTGATTAAGCTTTATTATAAAGAATATAAACATTACTGAGCCTAGCATTACTGCAAATGCCGTAAACCAATCTCCTAATAATTCTTTATATTTTGCTTTATCTTCTGCGGCCACACTAATAAGCACTCTTATTGCTATACCTAAAATTGCAAAAAGCATTAGTATTACTGAAATTGAGAATATTGAATAATATATTTTTGCATAATTTGTTCTAAGCATTCCTATTGGTGATTCATCATAATTTAATGGTGTAGCTGTATATTCTGTTGCAGTTCCTGCATCACCTGTAATTCTTGCTCTTCTATTTATCTCTTCAATATCTTGTCCTGAACCAGTATGTCCTTCCATTCTTTTTTGAGCTTTTGCTGGATCAATAAAGAAGTCTACATTTAATAGTTCAACTCTTCCAAAAATAATATTTTCAACATTTACCGCTCTTCTAGGATCAATGTATAAATCAGTATTCGTACCTCTTGAAATATATTCATCTTCACCTGCTAGTGCATTAAATGTATCTGTAATCATTTTTTCAAATAATGCTGCATAACCTAAAAATGGTAATTTAAATAATATATTTACTAGAAGTGTTAATAAGTATCTTCCTATGCTTGCAATAAAATTAATTAATTTTTGTAAAAAGCTTATTTTAACTTGATAATGTCCTTTTGGAGCACCTTGGTAATAAAATTTATTGTTTGTTATTATATTTAAACTATTATTTGAATAACCAGATTGGTATTTTTCTGGATCATAATCTGAGTTATCATTACCACCTGAGCCTCCTCCTCCGCCTGGTGAAGCTGGTCCGGGTTCAAAACTTGTTTCTCCAGTTAAAAACGGAAGTGGATCAACCGCTGTAGCTTTAGGCCCTTTTGGTCTTATTTCAAAATGTAAATGGTATCCCCCATTTCTTCCAGCTACTGTTCCAGTATTTCCAACATACGCAATAATTTGTTTTTGTTTAACTGTTTGACCTTTACTTACTGCAAATCTTGAAAGATGGGCATATGCTGTTCCAGATCCATCTTCATGTTGAAGGATAACTAGGTTTCCATAACTGCCTGCATATCCTGCTGAAAACACCTTTCCGGCTTTAGATGCGACTACTGGTGTTCCGCCAGGTGCAGCAATATCTATTCCAGTATGTGGTTGCCACCTTTTATGTACTGGATGAAATCTCATTTTAAATTTTGATGTTATACAATTTTTACCATAACCTGGAAGAGGCCATGCATATTCTGTTTCTGCATATACCTCTTTTGGATTTAAGTAACCTGAAAGAAAGAACAATATAAGTGTTAATATTGCTACTACTTTTTTATATTTACTTAAATTAACTAATTTTCTTTCAAGTTTATTCATTATTTTCTTTCTTACTTTTTATTTTATATTTATACTTTTTTGATTAAAATATATTAATCTATTTTTAAAATCTATATATTCAAATTTGATTTCTTCTGGTTCTTCTGGTTCATATATTTTATTTGGTGCAGTATTTCCATCTGCATAAACTTCATATATGCCGTCATTATCTATTGCATAAACTATTTTGTCTTCAAAAACGGCTAATGAACTTGCATATGCTACTTGGTTTAAATAATGCTTAGGAAATGAATTCTTTTTAGACCATATAATTATGTTTTTGTATTTTCTTTCGCCTTCTCCATTTTCATAATATATTTCAGTATCTTCTGTTTGCAATCCAAGTTTGTCACCATTAATTTCTTGTGCTAATAAATTTCTTATATCTTCTGATCTTTGTATTATTTTTTGTTCTTTTTCATTTACATACATTTCTTCTACTAAAGATAATCTTTTATCTTCAATAGCTACTAGATTTTTTTCTTTTAAATCTTGAAGCTTATTTTCATCATAATTTTCCGATTTAGTGAAATTTTGGAATATATACATTCCGTTTGTATTACTATTTTTATTAAAAATTATTCTTACTCCAAGATCAAAATAGTCTAGAAGCACCTTGTCTTCATCGTATTTGTATCTATAATATTTTGGATTTTTCTTTGTAAGTGTTGATATAAATTTTTTTAAATCTTTTGTTTTTAAAATTTTCTCATATTCATCAATTAAAAATTGATAGTTAGTTTTATCACTATTTTTTGTTTTATATGCTGTAACAGTTTTAAGTTCTGTATTAAATACAATATCTGTTCCTTCTAATATATATAGTAAAAAGTTTTTATATTTTATATTTGGTTCACCTATTTTTTTTATTATTTCATCTGAATTATCGCTTACTTTAACATTAGCTATTATATTATTTTTATATTTTGTAGAAAATCTTAATGCTAACACATCTCCTAAAACTTCTTTTACCTCAATACCTTTATTGAAAAAGTTTTTAAATCCATCATACTCTACGTATTTACTTCCAATATTTTCTACATTTAAATTTTCTTTTACCATCTCTTCTATTTCAGGTGATGATATATTTATTTCTTTTAAACTTTTATCTTCAATATTAGGATAAAGATCTTTTATTTCTTTTTCTTTCTTTTCTTTACTTCCTTCTATTTCTTTTCCAAATCTTGGATTTTTTTCTTCTTCTTTTTTGTTACCAGTTAATTTTCCTAGTATGAAAAATATTAAAATTACGCCTAAGAACATAACCAGTAGTTTTAATATTTGTTTTATCTTTCTTTCTTTTTCCATATTATTTACCAGCCATTTCTTCATAATAATCTTTTTTCTTTGGTTTTTTAATTTCAGGTGGTGCAAATGAGTAAGCATCTGAGTCTTTAACACCAACTGTATTCTTCATGTTAAATAGTTCTTTTACTATTTTTTCTACTCTTGTAAATAGAAGTAAGAATACTATTCCTAAAAGCGGAACTTTTTCTGCTAAGTTTCCAAGTGCAATTACAAATATTGTATATATTCCCGCATATAGTGGCATCAAAAACGCAAGTCTTACCACTTCTTCTGCCCATCCTACAAACACTTGTGTTTTACCATCTTTATAATTATCTATAGCATATGTTATAGATATTATTGGTGAAACAATTGTTAGAAAAGATATTGTTAAAAGTCTTTTCATAAATAGGATCACAAATTTTATATGCATTGATACTAAAAGCATAAAAGAAATTGTATTTATTAATTTCTTTGTAGGATTTGTAAAAAATCCCTTTATATCAAACATGCTATATATTATTACTTTTTCAAAATTAAGATGATCACTTTGAAGCATAGTTTTTGCTATTTGCCAAATTATATATGTTGTAAAATCTGCCATATATAAAACTATAGCTACAAATATTGGAGATAAAAAGGCTAGCGCCACCGATTTAACCACATCTATAATTAGTAATTTATAATTTGCCCTTGCTTCAGGTTTTTCTTTTATTGTTGAAATTATTAATCTTATAGATAAATATCCAATAACTAATAAAAGAATAACTAAAGCTATTTGTCTAAATATAGCTGTCCACTGAGCAACATTGTCTTTTATACTTTGGTTTGTTCCATTAGGTTTTTCGCTTTTTCTAAATATATTTGCATCTAATATTTTTACTCTATTAAAGAATAAATTTTCTAAAGTAAAAAGTTGTGTCTTTACACCTTTATATTGTTCATTATCTATATCTTTTGGTGGTTCTTCCCAGTATAGAGCATTTAGTACGATATATATTGCAGAAAAGCTTTTTGCCATAAATGTTGCAATTATTGAAAGAACAAACGCAATGATATTTGTACCTGCTTTTAATAGTGAATTTTGCTTGTCTCCCTCTCTTCTCGGAGCAGTTCCGCTTAATGAATTTTCTATAACTTCATTCATGTCATAGTCTATATTTTCATTTTCTCTATCACCATCTTTAAGCTTATTTCCTTCATTATCCGTCTTTTCCGGAAGGTCTTCACCTGTTTCCGGGTCTTTACTTAATCCAGATGATGGATTGTCTTTTATAATACTTCCCATCGTAGGCGTTTCTGGATTTGCAGCATATGAAGTAGGATAAATGATTTGAAAAAGTAATATTGTAAGCAAAATGGTTGCTATTAGTTTTTTACTTCTTTTGGCAATATTTACCATCATTTATCCTTTCTGTTTTTTTATTTTGTTTTTTATTTTACTAATTTCTTTGTCTTTTGATTGCTTGTGCTTGTCTTTGCAAAACTTGTTCATTAACATTTGTTTCAACAAATTCAAACTCTTTTTTTGTTGGTCTTACTGTTATTATTGCTGATTGATTTTCTAGTTTTAAAAGACCTGTTCCTGGAGGTGTTTCTATAAGCTGCATTGCTTCACCTTTTGTTAATTTAAATATTTCTTCAACTGAATCTATTTCAGTACTATCTTGTTTTAAAAGTATTTTTGTAGCAGCTGATGTTATAACTGCTTGTGCTTTTGGATTATCATGGAAATCTCTCGCTCTTTGTGAAACAACAACAAGTGAAACATTTCTTTTTCTGGCTCTTCTTGCCATCTTATCCAAGAATTGAACAGCTTCTTCGAATTGTAGAAGCATCCAAGCCTCATCTATTATAACTCTCTTTTTAGAAGCTTTTGTTTTATCTTCACTGTTTTTCTTAACATATTTTTCCCAAACCCATGAAAGAAGAATTTGTTGTGCAAGTGGTCTTGCGAAGTTTTCTTCAAGACTTGATATGTCTAGATTTATAAATGGAATATCATCATTTAAATCATATGTTGATTGTCCATCAAAATATGCAAGTTGTCCTTGAAACTCTCTTACATATTGTCTCATTACTTTTAATAAATAACTGTAATGGAATCTGTAATCTGGGTTTTTATCTTGTTCTGCTTTTTTAGCTAGTCTCTTATACCAAGATCCAATTGTAGGCATTTGTTTTTTCTTTTTACCTAAAAATTCATCTGTTACATCTATTTCCTCACCTGGAGCTAATTCATAAAGACTATATACATTTTCGTTTATTCCTAAGCCTTCATATTCTTCTTGAACCGTTTCTGAAATTATTTGTTTTGTAATTTCATTTACTTCTTTGCTCTTAGTACTACCTTTCGCCATTATTAAAAGGTTTTGAGTAACATCCTCAACTTTTGCTGCGATATTTACCACAGGTCTTTCTTTTTTAGTAATTTCATCAATTTCATTTTCAGGTTCTAAATCAAAAATATTTATTATTGTTTTAGACTCTGGGCTAATTACTACATTTACTCCGCCTAATGATTCTGCAACAACTCTGTATTCACCTTCAACATCTAATGCTAAAGATTTTATATCTTGAAGTATTGTTGATCTTGCAGCAAGTACCTTTGTTGTAACTGATTTACCTGAACCTGATACACCAAATATAACCATATTGTAATTTGTTAACTCTTTAGAGAAGTTGTCAAAAAATATTGGAATATTTGTTCTCGCATTAAAGCAAAGTGGAATACCAGTTTTATGACCTACTTCAGATGCAAAAAATGGAAATACAGTTCCCATTGATCCTCTGTCAAAATTATGGTATTCGTTTATTCTGTTTTCATTAAATGGCATATTAGATTGGAAGCCTATATCTTGCATTGACCATGCCGGCTTAACAGTTAAAAGTGTTTTAGACATCTCTGATTTAAATATTTCTGTTAAGTCATCTAATTCTTCTTTAGATGGAGAAAATATTGTATTTATAATTGAAGCTGTAAATACTTGATTATATCCACTTGCGATTTCGTCTCTTAATTGTTCTTTTTCAGCTTTTTTAATACTTAAAACTCTTTCTCTGTTTATATCTCCTCTATTTCTTGCAACATATATTTCAGAAAGTATTTCGTTTATTTCCTTATTCAAGTCTGTTTGTGAAACACTTCCTGGTATTGGATTCAAGAATACTGATGTATTACTATCTCCAAATGTATACATATTTCTTAAGAAATATGGGAATGTTGCTGTCCTTGGAAGTGTTGTTGCAACCATTGTTCTTGCAAATCTACTTCTTGCAGCTATTATTTCCAAATGATTTGTATATGTAGCATCAATTCCAGCAGGAGCTATTAAATCTTTTATGTCTTTAATATTTGCTTGAAGTGAATTTTGATCTACTTCTTCTTTTATCTTTTTAGCACCACTTGAAGCTGATGGTTTTTTAATTTTTCTAAACATCCATTCCCCCTGCTTTATTCTCTTTATTTTCTTTTAATCTAATAGTAGTTTTTCCACTTTCATCTGTAGAAATTTCAGCATCTTTTATTTTTTTCTTAGCTTTTTCATAAGTTTCTTCATCGATTGCTTTTCCTCTAAAAGATTTCATTCTTTCTTCTGCTTCTTGTCTAATTTTTCTAGCTCTTTGATTTCTTAATCTAATTAATTCTTCTTGTTTTTCTCTATCTACTGATTTTATTGATTCAGTAACCAATCTCATTGCATCTTGCTCTATTTTTCTTTCAATTAATTCTTTTTCTTTTAAGAATACATCTTTTGAAACTTTGTAGAATGAATCATAATCTGCTTTAACATGATCTTCTACATTTATGTATTCTGTATCATCTCTGTTGTATGCAACGAATAATAAATCTATTAATTCTTCAGAATCTAATATTCTTGTTGAAACCATTGCTGAAGAAAGTGCTTCCATAAGACCTCTACATCTTGTAATTAATTCTCTATATGCTTTATCTTCTACTTCTTCTTCATCTAATTCATTAATATTTCTTCCTATTTCATCTCTATATATAGAAACTACGATATAGTTTTTTCTTTCTAGAACATGTTTATTTCCACTCATATCTTCAGTAGTTTTTATTGCATCCATAATGTATTCATAAAGATTTTCTTTTCTTCTTAATTCAAATATTAATTTTTTATATTCAGTTTCATTACCTGAATTTTTCGCCTCTATTAATCTTTCTTTAACATCATCTCTTTCTTTTTTAATCTTTTCAGATTTTTCTATATATCCATCAAGAATATGTTTAAAGTTAACCATTCTAGTTTGTACATATATTTGTACTGGTTGTTTTAAAACATTTAAAAATTGTTGAAATCCTTGTTCTATAGTTAATTGATCTGTTTCAGAGGCTAGATCATAATTAACACCAGATCCTTGTATAACCATTATAAATTGTTTTCCATCTTTTCTAATGATCATACCATCTTTAACTTTATCAAATTCCATAAACTCTCTGATTTCACCTCTAGTTAAAACACTATGAAATTTTCCATATCTCTCATTTTTAGCTTCTTCTGCTGTTTTAGATGTAACTCTTACTAAATCTTCATCTTGAGGTTTAGCTCTTTTTAAAAACATATATGATATAAAAATAAATAATTGAACAATTATAGCTATTCCTATTATCATTCCAAGAGTTGTTACTAATTCTGTCATTACACTTCCTCACTTTCATCTGTTGATTTAGTTTTTGAATATACATATAATTTTCTTCTTCTCTTAAATTTCAAATATTCAAATACAGCTTCATAACTATACATACCTGCTGTTTCTTTTGTTATTGGTATTCTTTTTATCTCAGGTATTTTAAATGTACCTACTATAAATCCAATTACACCAAAAACTATTGAAAAAACTATTAAAGCTGTAGAAAACACATTCATTAACATCGCTCCAACAAATAGTCCTATAATAATTCCTATTGCTGTTGTTGCAAGCGCTCTTAATGAAAATATTACCAATAATCTTGTTTCACTCTTTGAATCTACCGGTATTTCGTGTGTCATAATATTCCTTTCTTAAACTTCTATTCCAGTTGTTCCTGAAAATGTTCTAACTACAAATGACCATATTGGTATTGCACCACCTAGTATCATTACTGCTACAACAAAAACTATTAGTTTTTCTTTAAGTTCTGCTTTTTTATCTGGTTTTGCTGTTGCATATTCAATTCCTAATAAAATTAAAACACCTACAGATATTGCAACTCCTACATAGTATAATGTTGAAAAAAGTGGTGCTGTTTTATCTACAAATGTTTTTGTTATTTCCTCATCACCTGATCCTTCTTTTCCTTTTTTAAAAAACTCTTGAACAGATCCAATTATTTCTCCAAAAGAAAAACCATCTGAACTAGTAGTTCCAGTTTCCGCTTTTACATTTAAGCTAAAAAGTACTAATATATTAAGCGCTAAAAACATTGTTATTAATATTCGTAAAATCTTCTTGTTATTCATAAAAATCCTTTTCATCATTTACTTTATAGTATATTTAAATCAACTCCTTTTTTCAATCCAAACTCCTTTTACCTTTAAGATTTGTAACACATTTATAAATAATAAATGTAACTTTTTTATTAACTTTAATTCACTTTAATAATAAAGCTTGCATTTAAATCTTTGTTATTTTATACTTAATATGTTTATAGTATTAATACTACAAGGAGGAAATTATGAACAAAACAAGTAAAAGAGCTCTTGTAATTTCAACACTACTTACAATAGTGCTTTCACTTATCAGTGTAATATCATTTGCAGATATTCAAATACCACAACCAAAAGCACCAACAGATCAAGCTTTTAATGATCAAGTTGGAACAATAATTGGATTTATCCAAGCTATTGGTGTAGCAGTTGCTTTAGCAATGCTAATTATAATTGGTATTAAATATGTATCAGCAGATAGTAGTAAAAAAGCTGAAATTAAAGAACAAGCAATTACTTATGTATTTGGAGCATTCTGCATTTTCGCAGCTGTTGCAATATTAGGTATAATTAAAAACTTATCTAAATCTGTTATAACTCATAATTAATAATAGTATTTAAATATGTAAAAAGAAAAGAAGTTTAAACTTCTTTTCTTTTTTCCTTTTTATTTATTATTTTATTAATTTTTCTTTATTATTTTTTATTTATTTTTTTCTTCTTATTTTCTTTTATTTATCTTTACTATTTTTGGAAAGTTTGTCCTGATATCTTTAAGATAACTTCTATTATAGTTGTTCCACCAAATATTAATAGACCTGCAACCATCCACATTATAAATTTCTCTTTTATTTCTGCTAGATTTTTACTATCTCCAGATACAAGATTCATTCCATATACAATGATTGCTCCTAAAAATATGGCAACTCCGCCCGCTTGTATATATCCTAATATTGTTTGTGCTATATCTTTTAATTTAGCATCTTCATTTCCAGTCTTTTTATACTTTCCAGTTACTAAATCCACAACTGCGTTTGAATATATCACTGAAGATATAAACAAGAAAGTAAGTAAAAGTGTTAATATAAAAGCTATTATTTTATAATTTATTTTTCTTTTCTTTAGCATATGTTTTCCTTATATCTTAATTTATACTAATGCATTAAATTCATTAACAACTTGTTGAATTACAGATAATATTCCTGTTGCACCAAATATACAAAATGCACCAAAAATATAATTTGTTGCAGTTTCTTTTATATCTGGTTTATCTTTAGCAACTATGAATTTAATTCCTATTAAAACAAGCATAATTAAACCAATAGCTACACCTGCAAGTTGTAATATTGATAATACTTTTCTAGATACAGATATTATTGGATTTGTTCTATCTGGAACAATTAATGGTCTCATTCCTTCTAATAATTCTGGATCTGTAGCTGTTGATCTTGGATCATAATATTGTCTATTTGGTTGATAATATCTATTTTGGCTTTGTTCTGTAGCAAAAGCTGGTATAGTAAATAATATTGCAAAAAAAACTATTGCTACTAATACTTTGTTTATATATTTCTTCATATTCTTCTCCATTTATTAATATATTCTATTATAACATTTAAAATATAAATTGTACAAAAATGATATATTAAAAATAAAAAAGCTTAAGTAAATTTCTTAAGCTTTTAATGGTAGGGGTGACAGGGATCGAACCTGCGACCTCATGGTCCCAAACCACGCGCGCTACCAACTGCGCCACACCCCTTTATTAATACATTTATATATTAGCATTTTTTTTATTTTTAAGCAAGCATTTTTTATTTTTTTATTAATAAAATTAAAACTATATACCGATATTAAAAAGAATAGTCAAAAACCGGTATATAGTTTTATAATTATATATATTTTATTTTTTAAAATCAAGACTTACAAGTTTACTAATTCCTTTTTCTTCCATAGTTACACCATAAACTGTTTTGGCTGATTCCATTGTTCCTTTTCTATGTGTAATTATTATAAATTGTGTTTTTGTATTTGTGTGATTTAAAAGATAATTTATAAATCTATCTATATTTATATCATCAAGTGCTGCTTCAATCTCGTCAAGCACACATATAGGTGATGGATTTATTTTAAGTATTGCAAAAAGTAATGCAATTGCTGTAAGTGTCCTTTCACCTCCAGAAAGAAGAAGCATTGATTGTAATTTCTTTCCAGGTGGTTGTGCTTTAATTGTTATTTCTGAGTTTAATAAATCTTCTTTATCAGATAATTCTAGATCAGCATCTCCTCCACCAAAAAACTCTTTAAAAACAATTTTAAAGTTTTCTTTAATTTTATAAAACTTTGAAGAAAATTCTTCTTCCATAGCTTTATTTAAATTAACTATTGCTCTTTTTATTTCTTCAATTGATGTATTCATATCTTCTTTTTGTTTTTCAAGAAAATCTTTTCTTTCCTTAACTTCAGCATATTCATCTATTGAGCTTACATCAACTGGACCAATTTGCTTGATCTCATCTTTAAGCTTTTTAATATTTTTGTTAGCTTCTTTTAAATCTATATTATATGTCTCTTCTTCATCTATTTTAATGTCTGAATTTGGAGTTATTTCATAATTTTCCCACATATTTTCAATAATACGTTCTCTTTCAAACTCTAATTTACTTATTTCAAATTCAATTTTATTTATTTTATCTTTAATTTCTAATCTAGATTTAGAAAGATCTTCAAAACCTTTTTGAATTTCATAATATTTTTCTTCATTTTCTTTTTGCTTATTTAAAATACTATCTATTAATTCTTTATTTTCATTAGAAACATTTTCAAAATTATTAACTTCAACTTCTAGAGCTTTTATATCTTCTTTTTGTTTTTCAATATTTAATTTTTTCTCATTAATTTTATTTTCTTTTTCTTCAGATGAATTAAGACTTTTGTTTATTTGTTCTTTAACAATATTTGCCATTTCTAAAGATGAATCTATACTATCTTTAAATGAAGATAAAGATATTTTAAGATCTGTAACTTCATCTTGAAGCTCATTTAACTCTTCTTTTTCTTTAGTATTTTCTTTATTCTTTAAAACACCTTCAAGCTCTTCATTCTCTTTTTCTTTTTGATCTTTTTTATCTAAGTTTTCTTTTAATTTTTGTTTTAAAGACAAAATATCTTCACTTGTTTTTTCTAATTCATTCTTTTTTACATTAAGAAGATTTTCATATTTTTTTATTTCATCTTCAATTTTAGATTTTTTCTCCTCGAAAATTGCGTATTCAACAGATGACTTATTAAATGTTTTATAATAATCTGCTCTTAGATTTCTTATTTTTAAAAGATTTTCTTCTTCTTTTTCTATACTATTTTCTAAATCTAAAATCTTTTTCTCATTTTTATTTATTTGTTTTTCTAAATCTTTTATTTCATCTTTTCTAGATAAAACTCCAAGTTTTGTTTTGTTTTGTGAACCACCCGTCATTGATCCAGATGAATTAATTATATCTCCATCGAGTGTAACAATTTTAAACTGCCTTCCTTCACCTTTTGAAAACTCTATTCCTTGTTTTAAATTATCTGCTATTACTACTTTACCTAAAAGGTAATCAAAGATGTTTTCATAAATTTTATCATATGCTATTAAATCTTTAGCAAATCCAATAATACCCGGATAATTTAAATTAGTACCTGAATTTTTTCCACTTGATTTTATTGAATTTAGTGGTAAAAATGTTGCTCTTCCATAATTATTTCTTTTTAAAAATTCAATAACTTTACTTGCATCTTCTTTAGTCTCAACAACAATATTTTGAAGACTATATCCAAGTGCGCTTTCTATTGCTACAGAATATTTATTGCTGCATTCTATTAAGTTTGCAACCACGCCTTTTATAATTTTATTAAAATCATCTCTTTTACTTTTTTCTTCTAAAACTTTTTTAATTGCAAATCCATAACTTTCATTTTGTGTTTCCATTACTTGAAGTACATTTAATCTACCATTTAAAGACGATGTAAGTGCAATTAAATCTTTTTTATCCTTTTCAAAATTAAATATATTTCCTTTAGATTCTTCTACTTTTGCATTTAATATTTCAATTTTACTCTCTTCTGTTTGCTTTTTTTGAGATAATTCTAAATTAGATTTTATAAATTCTTCTTTTTCTAGTCTTTTTCTATCTAATTCTGAAATATATTGTCTTTTTAGTTCTTCATTTTTTACACTTTCTTCTTTCAAATGTTCAATATTTGTTTCCATTAATAAGTTTTCAGTATTAAGAGAATATATTTCGTCAATATTTTTATCTATTTTTTCTTTTAAATCTATAAGTTCTTTTTCTGAATTAGACATTTTTAAAACTTTTTCATCTAATTCTTTTTTCTTTTCAAGATATGTCTCTTCAAATTTTTTTGTATCTTCTACATATTTTAAATATTTTTCATATCTTTCATTGTATTCTTTTGTTTTATCGCTAATTTCAATATCTAAGTTTTCTTTTTCTTTAGTTAAAATTTCAATATCTTCATTTTCTTTTTTTATTAATTCTGTTTTAAGAAGAATATCTCTTTTTGCTTTTTCATTTTCTTCAAGTTTTAAATTTGAAGCATTTAATTTTTCTTCGAGTTCTTTCTTTAAACTTTCTTTTTCTTTAGCATTTTCTTCTTTTCTAACATTTAAGTTTTCTTCTTCTTTTTCTAAACTTTTTTCTGTTTCAAGATATGAATTATTTGTCTCTGTAAACTCATTCTTTTTTAATTTAATTTCATTTAATGACTTTAAAAATATTTTTGTTTCAATATCTTCAAGTTCTCTAGAAAGCTTTAAATATCTTTTTGCTTTTTCACTCTTTTCCTCAAGTGCTGGTATATTTAAATCTATTTCACTTAATATATCTTTGAGTCTTACAAGATTTAAATCTGTATCTTCGAGCTTTTTTTCAGCTTCAATTTTTCTATATTTATATTTCATTATTCCTGAAGCTTCTTCAAATATTCTTTTTCTATCTTCATCATTTGAACTTAAAATTTCATCTATTTTACCTTGTCCAATTATGCTATATCCATCTTTACCTATTCCTGTACCCATAAGAAGTTCTCTTACTTCCTTAAGTCTTACTTTGGAATCATTTAAAAGATATTCACTATCTCCATTTCTATAAAGTTTTCTAGTTATTTTAATTTCATTAAAATCTAAATCAAAAAATCTATCTTCATTAGAAAAATATATGCTAACCTCAGCATAACCTAATTTTCTTCTAAATTCTGTTCCATTAAAAATAATGTCATAAGACTTTTCACCTCTTAAAGACTTCATACTTTGTTCTCCAAGAACCCATCTTATGGCATCAACTATATTACTTTTTCCAGATCCATTAGGACCTACTATAGCTGTTATTCCGCTTTTAAAATCTATTACGGTTTTTTCTGCAAATGATTTAAAACCGTAAATTTCCATTTTTTGTAAATACATATTTTTCCTTTATTGCTATTAATATATCATATGAAAAACTCTACTTCAATTGGTTTTAGAAAATATAAAAAGACGTATAAACGTCTTTTATTATCTATTTTTTTGTTTTTTTTATTTTTTCTTTTTTCTTTTTTCTATTACCTATTTATTTTATTTTTTAATATCTCTTTTTATTGTAAATTTCTTATAGCATTAATTCTTTCTTCTAATGTTGGATGTGAAGAAAAAATACTTGATTCTCCAGTAAGTTTTTTCACCTTTGGATCTGGATTAGATATAAAAAGTCCTTGAATAGATTTCGTAGACACATTTAATTGATTAGAATCTTCATGTATTTTTATAAGTGCATTTATCATGGCTTCCGGATTTCTAGTAAGTCCTACTGCACCTGCATCTGCCATATATTCTCTTTTTCTAGATATGAATAACTCTACTAATTTTGAAATAAGTGGAGCTAAAATAATTGCTAAAACACCCACAATTAATAAAACTACTGATGATCCATTGTTTTCTGAGTTGTCGCTATTTCCTCTTATTCCAGATCTTATAGCAAAATCTGAAAGTATAGTTATAAATCCCGCCATGACAGAAACAACTGTTGTTACAGTCATGTCTTTGTTTATTATATGTGTTAATTCATGTCCTATTACTGCTTCTAATTCAGTTTTATCTAATTTTTTAATAATTCCTGTTGTTAAGCAAATTACAGAATGTTCCAAATCTCTTCCTGTTGCAAAAGCATTTTCTTGCTCTGTTTCCATTATGTATAAATCTGGAACTTTAGGAAGTCCTGCTGCAATACAAAGATTAACTAGCAGTTCATTAATATAATGTTCTTCCATACCTGTTGGTTTTCTTGCATTAACTAATTTTAAAACTATTTTATCTGCATTCCAATAACTTGAAAGAGTTACAAATGTTGCTATAAATATTGATATTGCAAATCCAAAATATCCTAAATTAAAATTCCTCAGTACTAGATATGATAAAAAATATGTTATAAGCATAAATCCAAATATAGTTATACCCGTTTGGATTTTATTTTTCCTTACATTTTCATACTGCATATTAGAATTGTACCTTTACGTTTTCTCTTTTTTCGTTTTCAACTTCAAAATATTCTACTGGTTCAAAATTAAACATCTTTGCAAAAAATGTTCCAGGGAATAATTTAATTGATTGATTGTATGTGTTTACAATGTCATTGTAAAATTGTCTTGAATAAGCAATTTTATCTTCTGTATTTTTTAACTCTGATTGTAATTGCATAAAGTTTTCATTTGCTTTTAATTCTGGATATGCCTCTACAGTTACATTAAGTTCTCTTACAACTGATGACATTTCTTCAGCTATTTTTGCTTTTTCACCTACTGTTGTTGCATTATTATATCCTGTTCTTAATTCTGTTACTTTTGTAAGTGTTTCACTTTCGTGTTTTGTATAACCTTTTATTGTTTCAACAATATTAGGAATTAAATCAAATCTTCTTGAAAGTTGAATGTCTATATCTTTCCACGCTCTTGTTACCCTTTCTTTAAGTGTAACGAATTTATTATGGTAAGACCACATTGCTAATAAGCAAAGTGCTATTAGCCCTAATAATATATATACTATAATCATATATACCTCCTTTAATTATACATAAATTTTATCATAAAAAAATTGCATTTACAATTGGAGAAAAGTAATCTAAGGTTTCATTTTACTTTTCTCTAAGTTCCATTTTTTCCCGTTTTTTTAATTAAAACGCTTATTTTTATATTTGATTTTTAGTTATTATTTATATATAATTTTAGTACTTAAAATAGTAATTAATATAGATTTTTAGGAGTATGATATCAAAGAAAAATTAAAAAAATTAAAATGCAATTTAATAAAACTTGCAAAAAATAAAACCTTAAAAGAAGGAATTCTTTATTTAATATTTGGAGTTCTTACTACAATTGTAAATTATGTATCTTTTTACTTATTTTACAAGGTTTTATTTAATGCAAATCATGAATTAATAGCTAATTTAATTGCTTTTATTTTAGCAGTTGCTTTTGCTTTTGTTACTAACAAATATATCGTTTTTGAAAAAACAGATAAAAGCAATTCGTTAAAAGAAAAATATCTTTTTGTTGGAACCAGAATAGGAACATTCCTATTTGAACAATTAGGACTTTATCTTACAAAGGTGCTTCTAAATTCTGAAAAAGTAATATTTACATCAGGAAAATTTGAATTAGATATTATGATGACTTCTAAAATAATACTTTCAATTATAGTTACTATAATTAATTATTTTTTAGCTAAATTTATAGTTTTTAAAAAAGGAAAATAATATGAACGAAAATAAAAAAGGCTTACCAAAAGTTATTTTAATCCTTCCAGCATATAATGAAGAAGCAAATATTTTAAGAGTTGTTAAAGGTATTGAATCATTTAAAGAAGAGAATAAAGATAATTTAAAATATTCTTTAGACTATATTGTAATTAATGATGGTTCAAAAGATAATACAGAACAAATTGCCAAAGATAATAATATAAATATAATAAATTTGCCAAACAATCTTGGAATAGGTGGTGCTGTTCAAACTGGATATAAATATGCTTTAAAAAGAAACTACGACATTGCAGTACAATTTGATGGAGATGGACAACATGATATTAAATCTTTAAATAATATTGTCCTTCCAATTATAAACAATGAAGCAGATTTTGTAGTTGGTTCTAGATTTATAGAAGATGATGAAAATAATTTTAAATCTACTGCTTTAAGAAGATTTGGAATAGGAATACTTTCATCTTTAATTAAACTTTGTACTGGTAAAAAAATATATGATGTAACATCTGGATATAGAGCTACAAATAAAAAAATTATAGAATTATTTGTACAAAATTACCCAATCGATTATCCAGAACCAGAGTCTTTAGTATTTTTAACAAAACAAGATTATAAAATTTTAGAAAAACATGTAAACATGCTTGAGAGAAAAGCAGGTACAAGTTCAATAAAAACTTTGGATTCTGCTTTCTACATGGTTAAAGTTTCAATTGCCATACTATTAGAGGCGCTTGGATAGGAGGAAAAATGCTAGATGTAAAACTTAGAATAATACTTATTCTATTTTCAATATTTTTTCTTATTTTTACAATTAATAAAATTGTTAAGAAAAAAATGCTTATAGGTTATTCAATATTTTGGTTTTTAGTTTCATTTGGACTAATAATAATTTCTATTTTCGATAATATAGTAATTACACTATCAAAATATTTAGGATTAGAAACTCCTGTAAATTTAATATTTTTAATTAGTATTATTTCAATATCTTTTATAATAATTAAATTGATGGAAGAAATTTCACGATTAAAAATTCAAGTTAAGAATTTAACTCAAGAACTTGCAATCAAAAAGCATATTGATGATAAAAATAAATAAATTACTAATGGAGGAATTAATGCAAAACCTAAAAAAGAATCTAAGAGAATTCTTTAAAGATCACTTTTTAATAATAATTATGATCGCAATTTTAGCTATATTAAAAATAATTGCTACTATAAAACTTGGCGTTAATTACAATATAAATAGTGATGATGTTTCATATATGATATCTGGTCATACATTTGCTAAAAATGGAACAATCACCATGCACGGAACATTATCTGCTCAAATAATGCCACTTATGCCAATTTTTATTGGATTAATCTCATATATATTTGGAGAAAAGTACCTATTTGTTTTAGTTTTAAAAATATTATGGGGACTTTTCGGACTACTTACTCCAATTTTTGTATATAAATCTGTAAGGATGTTTTGGGATAGTCCATATGCAGCTATATCTGGCATTTTCTTTTTCTTACCAAATGTTTTATGGACAGATAATATTATTTTAACTGAGACACCTTTTTTATTACTTTTATCTATGATGATTTATTATACATTTAAATATGGTGAAGAAAAGAAAAATAAAGATTTTATATTTTTACTTATTACCTACCTATTAGCTTTAGGACTTAAAGCAAATATTGGAATTTATCCACTATTTGCTGGTATATATTTTCTTTTTAAGGGTCATAATTTTTTAGATCTTTTAAAAAAAGGAATAATTTCTCTTATAGTACTTTTAATGTTTATAGTTCCTTGGACTATTAGAAATTACAAAATATTTAATACATTTGTACCACTTACATATGGTGTAGGAAATCCTAAACTTTTAGGTACATACCAAGGAAAAGGTTATCCTAAAGATGAAGAATTAGATTATAATAAAAATGTATATGATGTAGCTACAAAAAAATATGCAAAATACCATAAAGAAGATGGAAGCATTGAACCACATTTACAAAGATATGTACTTCTAGAAATAGATAATATAAAAGCAAATTATAGAATGAAAAAATGGAAAGAAACAAATTTTAAAAGTATGATTTATTCATATTTAATATATAAACCAGTTTATATGGTTGGATCTGTATTTTACTGGGGACATTTCTTTAAATATGATACAGCTTTAGTAAGAATTGTTTCTTATGCAGAGTTATTTATAAATATAATTTTAGGCATATATATACTTTTAAAAAGAAAACATTCAAAAGAAATATTATTCTTAGCAATACTATATATTATAAACATTTATATATATGCAATGACATTTTCATTTAGTAGATATGCATATTCATTACTGCCAATAAGATATATTCTTTTTGGAATTCTCGTTGGAGAGTTTTTCAAAATTATACAAGAAAAATATTTAAATAATAAAAGCACTACAAAGTCTTAATGTAGTGCTTTTTATTTTATATTTATATTTTTTATTTTAATTTTTATCTTAAACAAATTAATCTTCACTAAGTTTTTTTAGAAGATCAAGATATATTTCATCTGCTCTTGATTTCCAGTTTCTTGTTACATTTTTAGCTTGTTCAACAGATCCTACAACAAGCTCCATTTTGAAAATTTCTTGGTAATTCTCTACTATTTTACAAGTTACTAAATCTTTTTTAGGTATATATGATGTTAAAACTGAATATGATTCTCTAATGATTTTATAATATTTATTAAAATCTGAATCTATTCTTAATTTAGTTATTCCTGGAAGTGTATCTATAGATAATGAAAGGGCTTGCTCTCCTTTTTGTGTTAGATAATATAATGTTATTTTTTCTTTTTCAGGTTCACCTTTATCATTTAATATATCTGTTATTTTTTGTTCACCTTCAAGAAGTTCTTCTTCATTATCTATATTTAGTTCTACTTCAGGTTGTTCTTCTTTCTCTACTGTTTCTTCTTTAACATTTCTTAGATCAAGTGGTTTTTCTTCAACTTCTTCATCTTCATCTATTTCTTCATCACCATTTATTAATTTAGTAAATATACTATTTTCTTTAAATTCTTTTATTATTTTAGCTGCTTCATCTATATCTTTATTATATAAACTTTTTTCTACTTTTCTGTCCTCTTGGTAATTTGCTATATATCCATCATTAAGTAAATCTTGTAATAATTGATGGAAATCAAAAAAGTTTACTTCTGCAAGACTTGTTACAAGCTCTAAATATACTCTATATGATATTGGCTTTCTAGTCTTTTTTAAGATATACATCATTACAACTTTATTTTCCAACATTGTAAGCTTATCTGATGTCAGTTCCATAATTATCCTTTCTATAAAACTCATAAGCTATAATTCCTACAGACATTGAAAGATTAAGACTTTCTGTTTCACCTGCAATAGGAATACTTATTGTCTTATCTAAAGCTTTTTTTGTTTCTTCATCTAATCCATTTGCTTCATTACCAAATATTATACCATATTTTCCTTTAGATATGGTAAAAACATTTTCTCCGTTCATATCTGCACCAACTATTTGGTAATTGTTTTCTTTTAATTCATTTATTATTTCATTTAAATCTTTTTCAATAATATTAACTCTAAAAATACTTCCCATACTAGCACGCACAACTTTTGGCATAAATGGATCTACTGATTCACCAGTTAGAACTAATTGTTTTTTACCTGCTGCATCTAATGTACGAATAATTGTTCCTAAATTACCTGGATCTCTTATATCGTCTAAAATAATTATTTCATCATCTAAATAATCTATTTCTCTTTGCTTTGGCATATTTAAAACTATAAGCATTCCTTCCGGATTTTTATCTTCAGTTAAATACATGTATATATCATCATCAATTATAATACTTCCTTTAGGTATATTATTCTTTTTTGCAAAACTTTCAGAAACAATTATTTTATCTATATTTTCCTCTTGGTATTTTAAAGCTTCATAAGATATTTTTTTACCTTCAGCTATATACTTTTTCATTTCTGTTCTAAACTTTTTTTGTTTTAATTTATTTATGTTTTTTATAGTTTCATTACTTTTACTTGTAATTATCACTTTATATCCTTTCTAAAAATTCTCTAATTTCATTTAGCTTTGCAAAATCTTCTTCGTTTTGTAATTTTAGTTCAATATACAATTTAGCATAATTTATTTTAAATTTATTTCCATATTTCAAACTATTTGCAAGTTCTAAAACATTATCTGGATTAAAGTTTTCAGTAAAATACATTCTGATTAATCCATCTGTCTCTTTTATTTGATTAAATCCTTTTTTCTTTAAGATTTCCTTTATTTTAGCAATCTCAATTAACTTTAAAACCTCATTTGGAACTTCTCCAAATCTATCTTTAAATTCTTCTAATAATACTTCAAAATCTTTATTTGTTTTTGAATCAGCAATTTTTTGATATGCATCTATCTTATCTTCTTCATCATCTATGTATTCATCTGGTATATACATTTCTATATTTAAATCAATTAATACATCATCTTCC
This sequence comes from uncultured Clostridiaceae bacterium, assembly GCA_946998225.1. Taxonomy (GTDB): domain Bacteria; phylum Bacillota; class Clostridia; order TANB77; family CAG-508; genus CAMPYH01. The sequence continues at coordinate 42,105 of CAMPYH010000001.1, forward strand.
TCTTTTGGAATTTCAATATTTTTAGCTTCTGCAATAACTTCATTAAGTATTTTAACATACATATCATAACCTACTTGTTCAATATGTCCATGTTGCATTTCTCCAAGTACACTTCCTGCTCCTCTTATTTCAAGATCTCTAAGTGCAACTTTATATCCTGATCCAAGTTCAGTAAAATCTTTAATTGCTCTTAATCTTTTTTCTGCATTTTCAGAAAGGGATTTATTCTTTTTATATGTTAAATAGCAGTATGCCTTTTTTTCTCCTCTTCCTACTCTACCTCTAATTTGGTAAAGTTGTGCAAGTCCTAATCTATCTGCATCCTCTATTATCATTGTATTTGCATTTTCTATATCTATTCCATTTTCAATAATACTTGTAGATATTAAAACATCTATTTCCTTGTTTATGAATTTTTCCATAATTGCTTCTGTATCTTTAGGACTCATTTGTCCATGTGCAATACTAAATTTTACATTTTTTAATCTTTTAGATAAATCTTCATAAACACCATCAATACTTTTTACTCTATTGTGTATATAAAATACTTGTCCATCTCTTTCAATTTCATTCATTATTGCTTCATCAATAATATTTTTATCATACTCTAATAAGAAGGTTTTAACGGGTTTTCTGTTTTTAGGTGGTTCGTATATTACTGACATGTCTCTAATGCCTGAAAGGGACATAGAAAGCGTTCTAGGGATAGGTGTAGCTGACATAGAAAGAACATCTATCTCCTTTTTGAAAAATTTAATTTTTTCTTTAGCTTTTACACCAAATCTATGTTCTTCGTCCACTATTAAAAGACCTAAATCTTTAAAATTAACATCAGAACTTAAAAGTCTATGTGTTCCAATTAATATATCTACTTTTCCTTCTTTTACTCTTTGAAGTGTCTTTTTATTTTCAGAAACACTTTTCATTCTACTTACATAATCTATTTCAACAGGGAATTTTTTAAATCTTTTTACAAACCCATCATATTGTTGTTTTACAAGTATTGTTGTTGGGGCAAGATATGCTACCTGTTTTCCACTCATAACAGCTTTAAATGCTGCTCTTTGTGCCACTTCTGTTTTACCAAATCCAACATCTCCACAAAGAAGTCTATCCATTGGTTGTGGTTTTTCCATATTTTCTTTAATTTCATCAATACATCTTAATTGATCTTCTGTTTCATCATATTCAAAATCTGATTCAAAATCTTTTTGCCATTTTGTATCTTTAGGGAAAGCATAACCTTTGGATTTTTCTCTTTCAGAATAAAGTTTAATAAGCTCACCAGCTACTTCTCTTAAATTCTTTTTAAGTTTTGTTTTTGTATTTTCCCATGCTTTAGAATTTAGACTATTTAATTTTAAATTATCTGTCTTTGCACCTATAAATTTTCTAATATTATCTGCATTAGAAATTGGTACATACAAATAATTATCGTCTGCATATTCTAGTTTTAAATATTCTTTTGTTATTCCAAGAACAGAGACTTTATCTATTTTTAAAAATATTCCAATACCATATTTTTTATGTACAATATAATCACCTGGTTCAAGATCACCAAAAAATACTTCTTTGGAATCTCTAAACATTTTATTATATACACGTTTTTGTGTTTTAACTTTTGTTTTTTCAAAACCAGTAAATATTAAATTTGCATCTACTACTTCTATTGTTCCATCAAAATTTTCAGGGTATATAAGTACTTTTTTATTGTTGTTTGAAATATTTAAAGTATGCTTAGTTCCTATTTCTTTTTCTAATTTCTTTTTTTCAGATTTAATATATTCATACTGTTTGCTTTTATCTGTTATACTTTTAATTTCATCTTTTAAATCTTTTTCTATAACTTCTGATTCAATATTATTTTCTAAAAGTATTTTCTTTATTTCATCTGTTCTTTTTGAAAACACAATAATTTGTTTAAATTCATCATATGTTTTAACAATATTTTGAATAAATACATTTAAATTATCTCCAAAATCTTTTTCAGTAATATTTATATCATATGTTTTATATGTCTCTGGTAAATATTTATTTTTTAAATTCAAAAGATTTATATATGTACTACAAGTTTTGTATATATCTTCAAAATCTCTTTCATAATTTATCTTATCTGAATAATAATATGGAATATATTTATTTCTAGATACAATATATTCTTCATTAAAAATTTTATCTTTTTGAATATTACTAATTCTCATAAAAGAATTTTGAATTTCATAAAATATAAAATTTACATTTAATTGTTTCAGTGAAGAATATAAAGTGTTTATATTTTCACCAAAAAACATATCTAAATATTTTTCAACAATGTGAAAATAATTATTATCTTCAATCTTTTTAATATCTTTTTTAACTTCAGATATAATATCTAAATTATCTTCTTTTAAGATGTATTCATTAAGCTTTGATAAAGCTCTTTCTACATCTTCAGAGATTACAATATTTTCATTAACAGGATAAATTTCAATTTTATCTACTTCAGATGTACTTCTTTGAGTAGAGATATCAAATTTTCTGATACTTTCAATATCATCTCCCCAAAACTCAATTCTTACACCTATTTCTTTGTTTAATCCAATATCTAATATTCCACCCTTTAATGAAAAAGTACCTAATCCTTCTACTCTGTTTTCCCTTTGATAACCTAAATTTATTAATTTGTTTACTAGTTCATCTAATGATTTAAAATTATTAGATATGTTTTCTTTTTTAAGTTCTTTTGTATTTTTGTTTTTATCTTCATTTATTTCTTCAATATACTTTAAAGTATAAATATTTAATTTTTTAGAGAAAATATATTCAAGTGGAAGCATTCTTTGAAAAAGAGCTTTTATTGGAACAATTAAAACATCTGTTTTATTTCTTTTAAGTTCTCTTAATACTCTCATTCTTTCAATATATATATCTTTACTTTCAGATTCTACATCAAAATTTCTATATTCCTTTGGATTTAAAACCTCAACATTTAGAGAGTATATTTTTAGTTCTCTTTTTAATTCTTCTGCTTTTAAACCATCTTCTACTACTAAAACATATGTTTCATCTTTCAAAGAGCATAGTGAAAAAAGCAAATTTGAAAGAGATTTGCTTGTTATTTTATTTATATATTGATTTGTCTTTCCTGTTTCTTCTAAATATTTAGAAAAAACATTTTTTGCATAGTATTTATATATATTTCCTATGACTTCACTTAATATGTTCATTTTTTATTTTATTATTTAATTTACAAATATATTTTATCTTTAAAATCCATATTTCTCTTATCTTTATATTTAATACTATTATATATTCCAAGAATAAGTTCAGATTTTAATATATTTAGATTTAAATTATATGATTTTTTCTTTTTTATGTCTAATAAAACTTCATTTGAAGGTGCAATATCTGTATTTTTTTCTAGAGAATATTCAAATATTTCTTCAATATTTTGTATAATATATTCAACGTCTTTTTTATCTATTAATTTGTTATATTTATCTATATATTTTAATCTCGAAAGTTTTAATGCATCTAGAAATATATCTTCTAATTTTTTTCCAAATTCATCTTCTAAAAAATTATATTTTGTTTTAATATTTTCATGCAAATATATTTTTGTACATCTTGATTTAATAGTCTTTAATAAAGTATCTATTTTATTTGCTATTAAGAATATATATACACCTTTATTTGGCTCTTCTATTAATTTTAATATTGCATTTTGAGCATTTATATTTAAGAGATCTGCATCGTCTAATATATATACTTTTTTACCATTTGTTCCTTTTAGGTTTATATCACTGAAAAAATCTTTTACCTCTTTTATTTTTATATTTGTTTTTTCTTCTTTATTCCAAAATGTTTCAAATATTTTTAAATCTGGTATTGGTTTTTCCATATTTTCTTCTAAAGAAAAAAGATCTACACAAAGAACTTTTCCTGCAAAGCCTAATATTTCTTCTTTGAATAAATCTTTTTCTTCACCATAAAAAATTATGGCGTTTTCTAATATATTATTATTAATCTTGTTTTCTATATATTCTTTTACTTCTTTTTTATTCATCAGGTAATTTTCCTTTTTGATCCTTTTTTATAAATCCAAAATTTGAAAATGGATAAATATATAATCCTATTCTTCCTTCAATTTTTTCTTTTGGTATACATCCAAATATTCTTGAATCTGAACTTCCAGGTCTATTATCTCCTAGTAAAAAATAATGTCCTTCAGGTACTATAAATTCATTTAATTTATTTGACTCTGTTTTTACATCTTTATTTAAATATGGCTCTTCAAGTTTTTGACCATTTATATATATGTCTCCATCTTTAATTTCTACTCTTTCACCTGGAAGAGCAATTATTCTTTTAATAAGACTTATTTTTTCTGTTTCAACAAAATAATATTTAAATTTATGCGCAAAACCTTCTATATCATAAAATATAGCTTTTGGATGTGAATTGCTTACATTTATATTTTCAGATTTTGGTGCTTCAAATGTTATTATATCTCCTCTTTCATATTCTGAATTAAATGTTCTTGTTAATCTATTAAGCCACAATCTATCTCCATCTTTAAATGTTGGATACATAGATGTTTGCTTTACTGTTGTAAATGTTCCTACAAAGAATTTAATTAAAAATGCAAGTACTACAGCTATAATTATACATATAAACCATTCATTAAATTCTTTCATTTTTGCTAGTTTATTTTTTTTCTTAATTTCTTTATATTTTGCATCTGTATCTAAATTAATTTCTTCTTTTTTATTTTCTTCTTTTTCTTTTAAAAACTCATCTAGGCCATCTTTGCTTTTTTCAACTTCTGTATTTTCAAAATATTTTTTATCGTTTTTAGAAGTATTTTTATCTTCTTTATTCTCCATCTGTATCCTCATTTGTTTTTAACTTTTTGTTTAATACATTCTCAAGTTTTGAAATTGCATTTTTCATTTCAATTTCTCTTAATATTTTTGCTTCTTCATATTTTATTTTATTTTCTAAAAACATTGGATTTTCATCCATAGTTTTTATATCTTTGTTTAAAACATAATTTGCACCACTATATCTCATTTCATTATCGTAAAATGTTTCAAAGTTTTCCGCAATTTCATCTTCTTTTGTGTATTTCTGTTTAATATTTTCATCTTCATTTAAAGTTACTTCTTTTTTTATTTCTTTAAACTCTTTGATTTTTGTAGGTTCTTCATGTTTCATGACCTTATTATTTTTTTTATCTTTTCTGTTTATATATATAAGTAAAATAAAAAGGAATAACGCTAGTAAACTTAAAACAAATAAGTATGCTAGCATTTCTTTTTGAGACTGTTTCCCTAGATTCAGTTTCATATTTAAATATTCTACAAACATATAGTTCATCTTTAGTGCTCCTTATATATTAGGAAATCTAACTACAACTTCAGTGCCTTTTCCAATTTCTGATTTTATTTCTATAAGTCCATTGTTATCATCTACTATTTTCTTTACTATAGAAAGCCCAAGTCCACTTCCGCCTGTTTTATTATTTCTAACTCTTGAGTCATCTACTCTATAAAATCTTTCAAAAATTTTATCTATATCTTTTTCGGCTATTCCAATACCTGTATCAATTATCTTTACATATACATTATTTGCAGCATAACCCACAAATATTTTAACACTACCTTTTTCAGTATATTTAATTGCATTAGAAATTAAATTTGTCATCACTCTTTCTATTCCAAGTTTATCTGCATAAATACTTGGAACTTCAGATGTTCCAACACAAGTAAGAGTTAATCCTTTTTCTTCTGCATCAAATCTTAAAAATTCTGTTCTATCTTTAACAAGTTCTAATAAATCTATTTTTTCTTTCTTCTTTAAATTATTATCTGGTGAATCATATTTAGATAATGTTAAAAGATCAGTTACAAGTTCGTTCATTCTCATCGCTTCTGATTCAATTCTTTTTGTGAACTTTAATGCATCCTTCTTCTCTACAGGTCTTTCTTCATCTAATAATATCTCACTATATCCCATTATTGAAGTTATTGGAGTTTTAAGCTCATGACTTACATCTGCCACAAATCTTTTTCTCATATCATCAAGATTAACGTGTTGTGTTATATCTTGCAGTACAACAACAATTCCGTCTACAAATCCATCATTGTTTTTAAGTGCAGCAAAGAATATGTCATAATATTTATTATTTAAATTAATATGTTTTTTTTGTGTTGCCATTTTCTCTAAGAAAATTATTTTTTCCATGGCAAATTCTAAATCTATCTTTTTAGCTAAATCATTAAATGTATTTTTTTCATTTAATCCTAAAGCATCTTTAGCAGCTTTATTTATGTGTGTTATCTTTCCTTGGATATCAAAAGATATAACACCATCTGCCATATGAAGAAGTATTGTTTCTATTTCATTTTTTTGTCTTGTTGCTTCATTCAAGTTTTCTTTTAGCTCTGAGTTCATACTTGCAAAAGCTTCTGCAAATTCATCTGTTTCTTCTTTATTTGTTTTAAAATATTTATAATCTAGATTTTCGCCTTTTAGAAGCATCTCTACAGTTTTTACAAGACCAATTACTGGTACTGTCATGCTTTTAGCAAGAATAACTGAAACTATGCTTGCTAAAAACAAAAAACTTACAGATGAGATTATATATATTAATCTATACTCATTTGTTATTTTATTTAGCTTTTCAACATCCATGTTTTGGACTAATTCTGTGGTATATTGTAAGTTATATAAACTTCCTTTTCCAAAAAATATTAATCCAAAAGCTATTAAGATTGCTGATGTAAGAGCTATTGTTGTAAATATTACTATTCTTTTTGTCTTTTTAAGCATAATTATCTTCTATTCTTCAGATTCTAAAAAGTTTCCTTTTTCATCAACAGGAACTTCCCTTAAATTTTTATTTATAAGATAATATCCTACACCTCTTTTTGTTATTATATATTCTGGTGTACTCTTATCTTTTTCTATTCTTTCTCTTAATCTTGCCATAGTAACATCAATAGTTCTTATTTCACCTAAAAAGTCTTTGTATCCCCATACATCTTGAAGTAAATCTTCTCTAGATACAACATTACCTACATTTTTTACTAAATGTAATAAAACATCATATTCTTTTTTAGTAAGGTCAACCATTTTCCCTCTTACTCTTACTTCACGTTTTTTAGGATCTATAATTAAATCTCCATTAATAATAACTTTATTAATATCTGTTTCAACGTTTACATTAGATAATGAGCTTATTTTTCTAATATTTGCTTTTACTCTTGCTAATACCTCTCTTATTTGGAATGGCTTTGTAATATAGTCATCTGCTCCAATTTCAAGACCAATTATTTTATCTGTTTCTTCTCCTTTAGCAGATATCATAAGTATTGGAAGTGTAATGTTTCCAAGTCCATATCTCACTTCTTTACAAACACTTACACCATCTTTCTTAGGAAGCATAACATCTAGCAAAACTAAATCTGGTGAATTTTTCTTAATTTTTTCTAACGCTTCTTCACCATCTCCAGCTTCAATTACAATATATCCTTCTCTTTCTAGATTATATGCAAGTATTTCTCTTATACTTTCTTCGTCATCAACTACTAAAATTTTCTTTTTATCTAAATCTTTTTCCATATATACCCTTTCAATAAGATTTAATTTTTATTTAAATAATATTTCTTTTGTGTATTTAAATTTATATTATCATATTTATAGGTAAAATGTAATAGCAAATTTATCTTCTATATTATATTTCTGTTTAATTCATTTAATATATTTTTTTGAAGTCCAGATAAATTTTCAACGCTTTTAACGCAATCATTTTTAAGTTTTCTTCTATCAATTACATAGCTTGATCCTTGAATTTCTTTAGCTTTAGCTTTAACCTGTGCTCCAGCTTCTCCAATTTCAAGTACATTTTTAAATTTTCCTTCACTTACTTCTACAAGACCTATAGATATTGTTGTAAGTGGGAATCTTTCAAATATTCCTCTTCTATTTGCAACTTCTAGATATCCTTTTTCAAAATCTTCTTTTACAAAAAATCCTTCTAATTCTTTTTCATACGCTTTAATTATTTCTTCACAAATATTTTCATAATCTGTGCAGTCAATTATAGCTATAAAATCGTCTCCACCAATATTTCCTACAAATGGATCCATTCCTTCGCATTTGGTATATATCACTTCACATATTGCTTTAGCTGTGTGTTTTAGTAATTCATCACCTAATGAAAAGCCATAAACATCATTATATGCTTTAAAATTATCTAAATCTAAATAAAGTATCGCAAATGTTTTTCCATCTTCAAATCTAGTTTTTAATTCATTTTGGATTTCAATATTACTTGGAAGACCTGTAAGTGCATTTAAATTTGTATTTAAATTAATAGTATCTAATATGTTTTTAATTTCATATTTTAAAAGTTCTTCATCAGTAGGTGTTCTATGAAAAAACATAGCTCCTTTTTTTAGCATCTCATTTCTGTATGTTTTACTTGGATTATTTGAAACAATACCCACTGGTAAAATCTTTGCTCTTAAATCTTCTTTTATGTATTTAATTAGATCTACTGCGTTTTTATTTGTATTTGCTTCATTTATTAAAAGCAAGTTAGGCATGTTTTTAATAATTTGTTTAATACCTTCTTCTTTTATATTTAAAAAAGCAAATTTATTTTTTTCTTCTCTAAAAAGTTCGTTTAATTTTTTATTTAAATCTTCATTTGTATCATCTACAACAAAAATATTATATGTCATTTTTTCCTTCTTTAATCATTATTTTCTTTTGTAACTCTATCTCCGAAATCATCAACTTCTTGTCTTTTTTGTAGTTTTATCGTTCTGATTTCTGGGTGGCATGTAACACCATCATTAGATGTTGCTTTTGCCTCAATTTCGTTGTTTTCTTCTGTTAGAACTATCTTTGTTCTCGCAACTGTACTAAGTGTATCTTTTATTTCACCTGATGAAAAAGATTCACCATTTAATTTATATTCAATACTTCTAATTCCTTTTGGATGTGTTGCTGTAAGTATTACTGCTTTTCCATCTGATGTAGCATTAAAGCTAAGTACTGGTGCTTCTATCCCATCATATTCTTTTCTTACTGTAGTTATATTTCCTGTATTATCTTTCGCAAATATGTGCAATATATTTTTACCTGCAATAATTTTAATATTAAAAGATACTTCGCTTTGTCTATCTTCTTGGAGTTCTATTTCATGTTCTTCTTCATCATTCCATTTATATGAAACTTTAGAAAGAGCATCATTATCTTTTACTACTACTTTTATGTTTTTTCCTTTTTTCTCTAAGCTTAATTTAATTTCAGGCTCTCCAACATCTTTTCCTTTATTGTTGGTAAAATCATTTTTGTATATTGCCTCTCCACCAAGTATACCTTTTGCAATTACTGTTAAAGTATTTGTTCCACCAATAATTTCTACATTAGGTATTGTATAATCTTTTGTTCTTCCTGTTTTATATAATTTTTCTGTATCTACATCGTCATTCCATGAATAAACTACACTTTCAAGATATTCAGAATGTGTAACTTTTATATCTAGTTTATCTTCATCATTTGTTTTAACTTCAATTATTGGATTACTTGCTGGTTTTTCTTTTTTACTTTCTAATTGTTTCTTTTTATTTTTTCCAGCTATTAATAAAGATACTAGAACTATTGTTAAAACTAGTACCAAAGCTGAAAAAACCACTATTGCTTTTAGTGGTATTTTTTTGTTTTCACCTAAATTAAATTGATCCATATTTACTCCACTATATATTATATATACCAAATGGTATAAATTTATACAATGATTTTATCTTAAGTAAAACAAATTTTAAACGAAATAAAAAAAGCAGCTAAGCTGCTTTTTACATTTTCAAGGTATATTATTTTGTAACCATTTTTATAAAATCTAATATTTCAGTAAATAATCTTTTATTTACTCCTGATGGTTTTAGTGGTGCTTTTTCTTCTACTGGAATTGGTTTTGCAGTAATTTCAAGATTTTCACCTAAATCATAAAAATAATCTAAAATTATTGGTTCAGTAAGTTTTTCCTTATTTAATACCATATAAGTTTTGTTATTTTCAAGACTTAATACTGCCTTTCCGTTTTTACCAGTTTCAGCACTCACTGCTTCTATTTTTTCTGGTCCTACTTCAAGTCTTTCGGCTCTTAATTTAACTCTTTTCATTAATTCTAAATGGTTAAGTTCAGTATTTTCCATTCTAATTTTTTGTCTTAATTTAGTAATATCATAAGCTATAAAAGTTTTACCGCTTATTTCTATTTTACTATTAATTTCAGGAAATTTTACTATAACATTATTAAGTTTCTTTACTTGTTCGTTTTTAAAAGGCTCAACTTTTGGTTTATTGTTTTGCTCTGCAAGAACAGTAAGATTTAAAACTAATGCAAGTAAAAGTAATATTAAAAGTCCTTTGACTCTTATACCTTTTTCATTTTTTTTCATTTATACCTCCAAAAATGTTTCTAGTCTTCTGTTGTATTTTATTCTTTTAATTATTGTAAGGATTAATAAAAAGCTTACTATAATTAAAAATACTGTGAAAATGTATTTTTTGTGAAAAGATAAAAAATCTTTTTCAGAAAAATGTTTTAATTCATTTTTATATTCTATATTTTCACCTTTTACAAGTAATCTATGTGAGTTAATAAATAGTGGTACACAAGTTATAAGTGTTACTAGATTTCTTCCTTTCTCATTTTGAATATATTCAATTTGAGTTGGTAGTATAACATTTTTTTCTACCACCTTATATGCTAAAACCTCACCATCTGGTTTTTTAATAAAGAACTTTTCCCCTATTTTTACATTTGGTAAATCTGTAAATAATCTAGATAGAGATAATCCACTATGACTAGTAAGAACTGTATGTCTATCTTTTTTGGTTGAAATAAGATCTGTATTTTCAAGTAAACCTACTCCATTTTCAAGAGCATATGGTTTTGTTCCATAATATACTGGTATTTTTAAATCTATACTAGGAATATATAATCCAGCAATTACTTTATTCTCTAACGCCGCTATATTTACTATTGACTCATCTTCATTACTTGATAATTTCAAGCTCTCATCTAATGATGCTTCAAAATTATTAAGCGCCGCTTCCTGTTTGGTGTATAGCTGATAATCGCTATACACCGGATAAACAAGAATGGCTATTCCTATGATCAAAAGTACTACTCCTATAAAGTTTTGTACATATCTCATATTTTTTTACTTTCTATTGTGTTTTATATTATCTTTATTTATTTTCTTTTTTTCTAAGAACTGCTACTGCTGTAGCTATAATAGCTATACCCATAATTGCAAGTACAACTAATTGTTCAGAACCTGTAAGTGGTAATGTAGCTGTTTTTGATAAATCTATATCAATTGTTAAGTCAGCATCTTTCATTGTTTTTGTTATTGTTAAGTCTAGAGGTTTATTATATCCTTCTGGTACTGAAACAATTTCAACTGTATAAGTTCCATTTTTTAAACCATCAAATACACGTTTATTTGTTCCTTCAGTTTTAAGAACTGTACCTGTTGCATCCCAAACACCTGCTGATTTATAGTATTTACCTTCTGCATTTTTAAGTTTAAATGTTACTCCACTTAAAGCTTCTCTACCTGCATTAGTAAGTCCTTTGTGGTATGAATTAACAAATAGCTTGTATAATTTAATTGTTACTGATCCTCCACCGTTACCATTATCATCACCTGATCCTGGAGTTACTTCATCTTTTGGAGGTAATACTTTACCTTTATTATCTGGGTCTTCTGGTAATGTATCTGATCCAGTTTTTGGGTTTATAGGATCTTTTACTGGATTATCTTCACCTGTTTTAGTACCTTTGTCTTTTGGATCTTCTCCTGGTACTACCGTGTCATTAGTTTCTTGTTTAGTAGAAGGTTTGAATATTGGTGTTATTTTGTTTGTTACTGGTGTACTTGAAGTTGTTGTTTCACTAATTTTCATATCATAAGTAAATTTAACTTCTTGACCTTTTACTCTTTTTAGAGCTTCATCTATTTTAAATACAAAGTATACTTTTCCGTCTTGTCCTTTTTCTTGAGTTATAGTTAAACCTTGTGTATTTTGAAGATTTGTTGGCTCACTTAGTGTAGCTTCTGTTCTTGTATCTCTAACTTTGAAGTATTCATAATCTGCGATGTTTCCAGGTATTATAACTGATACTTGGAATTTTGGAGTTTTTCCTGGTTCTAGTTTAGCTGTATCTACAACTTTTTTAACAGCAATTGGTGTTGCGAAATGGTTTATATTAAATGTTTCGTTTTCTTTTCCAATTAATGAACCTGCTGGAATTGTTATTCCATCATTAGTTACATCAAAGAAATATTTGTTATCTGAATTTTTTAATATTTTATCGCTTAATAAATATCTTTTATTATCTTTGTTAGTTCCATTAAATGGGTCTCTAACGTATTTTGATTCTTTTTCTACAAGATAGTATCTACCTTGAGTTAAATCTTTTAATGTTAACATTCCTTTTTGGTTTGCATTTAAATTAGTTACAAGTTTTAATGTTGAGTTATTAAATGTTGCTGGAGCATTTAATTCTCCTTTATATAGTTCAAATGCAGTTTCTGGAACAACTTTTTTATCTTCATCAATCATTTTGATTTCCATTTCTGTTTTTGAAACTTCATTTTTTGCAACTAATTTTAAATCAAAGTTTGCACCTGTACTATCAAAGTGTGGTAATGAAAGCACCATAGGAACTGCTTTTTGTACAATAAGTTTACCTTGTTTATTAGCTGGTGTTGTTTCTAATATAGCAAAGTTTTGTGGAGCTGCTGTATCTAAAGTTCCAACTGTTAATGTTGCTAGACCTTCAGCACCTGAAACTTGCGCTTCTGTTACTTTTGCACCTAAATATGTAGATGCTGTTCCTTTTTTTGCTAAATCTTCTTTCAATGCATTGCTTGGAACTCCGTTTTTAACTTGAGAATTTCCATCTGCTGATAATTTGTATATAGCAAAAACTACTTTTCCATATTCTTTAGTATCATTTGTATCATATGCTGACATATAGTTTGGTATATTATTAAATGCTCTACCATCAGTTTGAAAAGCATTTACAGATCCTGGAAATTTAGAATCTTTTTTGTTGTATTTTACTTTTTTAATTGTTACTGTTTGCGTTTTTGATTCCGCAAAAGAAAAATTAGGAAGTAAAGTACTTAATACCATTAAAACTAAAATAAGCATGCTTACTAAAGCTTTATTTTTCTTCATTTTTTGAATATTCATTTTTTCTCCTTTTTGTAATATTTTAAAATATCTATTCTTTTTAATATATCTATTAGTAAACGCACATACTAATATTCAACTTTAACTAGTCTATAAGCTCACCTTGAACAACTATTCTTTGTCTAGTTATTCCAAATGGCTCACAAGTATATATAGTGATAAGTGGTTTTTCACCTATCTCTGGATATTTAAATAAAGGATCGCTTATCTCTCCATGATCAATAATTACATGGTCTGGATGCATTTCTTTTTTAGTTATTTTATATTTGTATTCAGTGCTTCCAACTTTAATTTTAATTTCTTCACCGATCTTTACATTATCTAAATTACTTAAAAGTACATCTTTTACTCCAAAGTTATGTCCGGCTATTACAAAGTTTCCTTTACCTGGCTCTGCATCTTCATAAAAGTCTGTTGCAACACCTAATGAAAGTGTATATTTGTTTGCACCTTTGAATAATTTTTCTTTAATGTTTACAGATGGGATTTCTAAAATTCCATAGTAATTTCTATTCATTCCTTTGTTATACGCTTCTTTCTTTAAAGCATATATTTTAAATATTGATGAGTTATCTACACCTTTATCACTTGTTTCAAATGTTTTTGTCTCACCTTTGTCTAAATTATTTATTTCTTCTTTAAAACTTTTTTCTATTCTTAATTTAGTTGCAAAAAATGTTATAAAAAACATTAAAACAAGAAGTAGTAGTATGATCACTATATTTAATATGATTTTTGTAATTTTTTTATTTTTATTATTTTCCATATTTCACTCTTTTATGTCTTTATATTATAGGTAATAAAAATGTTTTGCAGTATTTTTTATATTTTTTATATTTTTTTTAATATAACTGTTAAATTTGTAATATTAATGCTTTTAGCATTTTTTCAAAAAAATTATTTTTTCTTATGTGTTTTCTTTCCTTTATTCTTTGCCTTTTTTATCTTTATTATGATTACATAAAAAAAGAAGCAAGTTTTACTTGCTTCCTATATTTTTATTATTTTCTTTCCCAAGGCTTATTTGCGTAGTATGATTCTATCTTATCTTTTTTCTCTAAATTTAATTTAATTAAAATTCCAATAGTTGAAAGTGTTACTGTAAAGATAGAAATATATACTAATGCTGAGTTTTGTTTCTTCTCAAGCACGCTTGCACCTGTAGGTGGAGTTACTGTTACATATTCTGTAGTATCTGCATCATATTGTTTAGATGTAGAGATAAATAATCCTTTATCTGTCTCGTTCATATCTGTAAATATTGATCCAGGAGCAGATCCTACTGCACGTCTAGCTGTATCTAGATCATAAATTACAATCTCTGCAGAGTTTTCATATGAAAAGTCTCCTGCTCTTCCTACTGAGCTAGTTGTTGCTGTACCTCCAATATTTACTATTCTCATCCAATCAGGTGCGTCTTTTTTATTGCTATTAGTTATTTCAATGTTTTTAACATCACCTGGATTTAGATAATAGTCTATTGGTAATATGTCTTTTTCAGTATTTTCCATTCTTCCTAGAATATTAGATCTACTTTCAGTAATATATGGTGTATTTCTATTATTTGTTCTATCTATATACTCTTTAGTGTTTGCATTTTCTTCTGTTACACCTTGTAGTACTCCAATTAATGAATGTTTAGACATTGGAACCCATTCTTCTGCATTTTCATGTCTCTTGTTGTGTTCCATTGTTGTTGACATTACGTCTAGAATTCCTGTAATTTTAGCTCTTGCAACATCATCTTTTTCTAGTCTTTCATTAACTCTTGTATAATATTCATCACCTATATATCTACCAAATCTGTAATCTTCTCTAGGAGCATATTCTTGTCTTAATTTACCTAAAGATTTTCCTTCTGGAGATTCTTTACCTGTATAATATTGTCTTCCTCTTAATGTATCATCTTCAGCTCCTTCAAGGTTTATCTTTCTATCCATTTCACTTAAGTTGTATGTAGATATTTTGTAATCTATATTAATTGTTCCACCTTGAAGTAATTGTTCATCAATATTTAAATATGCGAATTTTTGTGCATAATTTCTTTTATCTTCTGAAATTAATCCATCTAATCCATACATTGTACTTTCAAAAGATAATGTTTCTTCAAGTCTATTATTTTCAGCTTCTAAATCTATTGCAGTTTTAAATTCAATGTTTGCTGGATTTTGAATATATTTGTTAAAATCTTGAACATTTCTTTTTACATTTCCAACAGTTTTAAAGTTTGCAACAAAACTTTGAGTACCTGTATTTGGCATAAACTCAATTTTTTCTATTTCTTTGTTTAGAACTAATTTTGTTTGTGGTCTTTCTACTATACTCATATTTACATGTTCTACATCATATGGTTCTATTTCATTTACATTTTGTTCATTTGTTAATGTAACACCTTTTATTGCATAAGCTTTATCTCTTAAGTCTAAAAGACTTGGAAGTTTGTTTCCATCTTTTGCATATTTTTCATAAAACTCAATACTAAAGTTAATTTTAGGTGTTGTTGCAACCATATGTGAATACTCATGTGCAAGTTTTAATAATTCTTTTTCTATATCGTTTGCATTTTCAAGATCTCTATCATATAGAGCTAAAAGTTCAGATCTTCTTGTATCCCATTTGTTAAAGAATTTAGTTATTTCAAGTCTTCTAAACTCATCATCTCTTAAGTATGAATATTTTTCTTTATCTCCATTTATTATTTTTCCAAGCCATGTTGTATTTACTTTATCATTATCTCCTCCATAGAATAGAGTAGATTTAAAGTCGATACCGTTATAGTAGTTTGGAAGTCTCTTTTCAGTATCTTTATCTGTTTTAACAGTTTTAACTAAATCGTCTATTATTCCACTTGCTGAATATCTTGTCTTCATAACAAAGTTTCCAGCTGGAACTCCAGTAAATTCATATTTACCATTAGCATCTGTTTTTGTTACTGATTGAAGTCCAGTTAATTCTTTAATGTTTATTTCACCATCTTTTGTTCTAATTATTTCTGGCCATACAAATGGTATATCTACATATTCTGCTTCACTATCTACATTAAGTTTAATTTTTGTATTATCGTCAGTTACAATTTCGTTTTTATTATAGAAGTTTTTCTTTATAGAAATTCTTTCTTCAAGAATTATTTTTTGTCCTTCAATTGGTTTTTCATCTTTTTCTTTTATACCATTACCAGTTCTAATTCCTGCGTTTTCTTCATTTCTAAAATCTTCCCAAACATCACCTGATACTTTTCTTACTAAATGTTCTTCATCTGGCATATCCACATTTATAATTGGTGCACCGTCAGTATCTGCTTCGAGCATAGATTTATCTAATAATGGATTTTGTACTTCTAATACTTCTCTTACATTTATATTATTTGGAGCTGAGTAATCATCAACTGCTCCTTCTGCTTTACCTGTTACAGAATTGTATGCTGCAAATCCAGATATTTCAGCCATATTATAGAATTTGCCAAGTTTTAATGAATTGTTAAGACCAATTCGATCATCATGTCCATCTCTCTTTATTCTATAATTAGTATATATATCTGCTCTTCCTCCTGCAGGTACGATAAGTTCTGGTGATTTATCTGTGGATTCAAGCATATGGTATCCTTCTTTTGTATCTCTTAATTCTTTCCAAGTAAATTCTTTAAATCCTTTAGAAAAGTCTACCATTTTATTTTCATCTTTTTCTACTTCATCTGTCCATTTATCATAAACCTTAAATTTAGGTTTTAATATCCTAACAGTCAATCCATGAGATTGAGCAGTTTGTGTATCTGTTGGTGCAGGTCCTACATCTTCAGTTCTTCCATTTTCTGCATTATTAGGATCTATTTCAACTATTTTTTCAATGTCCTTATCTATTACTGGTACTAGATCTTCGTGATAATAATCATTTATTTGTGTGAAATATACTGAATATGGTGATGACATATTTGGATCATTATATAGTGATATTCTATATGTTAAAAATACATCCAATTTTCTTGTATCATCTGTATATGCTAGATTTGTCGGATCATCTAATCCTCTTTCTTCGACTATGTCTTTTTCTATTGCATGATATATTCCATTTGGATCTTCAGAATTTCCATTTAAATCATTTTTGTATATTTCTGTTCTATATATATAGTCTGTTTTATATATATCTAATTTATATTGTAAATTGCTATTAATATAATCATTTTCAGTTTGTATTGTAAATAATCTTTCTACAAAAGCATTTTTATCTTCATTATCTAATGGACCTTCAATTAATTTTTGATATGCATCATCAAATAAATAATTTAATGCTTTTTTATTTACTATAACCTTTGCTGAAACTAAATCTTTAGTTAAAGATGCATTTACTTTTGGTCTCTTTGTTATACCAAAGTTAATATTTTGCATATAGTTAAGTGATGATTTAACTATTTCTTTTCTTGTAGGATCATTTTCAATTGGTATTTCTACATCTTCACTGCTATTGCTTATTTTATTAGGGAATACATAAGGAAGTCCTAGGTTTAATGTTGATGCTTGTATAAATCTTCCATTAATAAATTCACCTTTATTTTCTTCTGGTACAAGTTTTTGGTATCTACTTACAAATCTTCCGTATTCACTAGCTTTTTCATCTTTTTTGTAATCTATTCTTGTAGTATTTCCAGTTCTTATTCCTTCTTCACTAGTTTCGTTTGTTCTACCTTCAGTGTGTCCATCTTTATCTACTGGAGAATTTCCAGTGATTTCTGCATGTCTTAAATTATATTTTCTTCTTTCTTCTCTGTTTTCTACAGCAAATGAAGATACAAAATGTGATTCTTTTTGTTTTGTACTCATTTGTACAAAGTTTTGTGCTTTAGCATGTGGATCATCTCCATCAATTGAAGCAAGTGGTATAACCGGTTCATATTCAATACCATCATATAAATACTCAACTTCAAATACTACTCTATGTCTATCTGGTGAGTATTTTGTTTTTTCGATTTCTGAAAAACCTATATCATGTATATCATATGGTCCCCATTCACCTTTATCGTTTGTATATACTTCATCCCATTCTGCTTCTTCAAAAGTATTTGTTTTAAATAATCTTGCTTTTTGTTTTTCTGCAATATTTTTTATACTATTTCCATCTTTTTCGCCAATAACTCTATATACATGAACTTTAACGCCTTTTACTAATTCGTCTTCATTTTCATTATATATATTATCTTTTTTAAGATGTTTCTCTCCTGCATATTTATCTTCCCAAACTTTACCATTTATTGGTACCATGAATTTTGAAAGTCTATGTTTTGGAACATCTGGTATTTGTGGTAAATTTGGATCTTCAAGATCTCGTGGATCTGGCTTATTTACATCACTTCTTAAAACTAAAACTGTTTTTTCAAACCATTTAGCTGATGCCCAATATGCAAGCGGTTGTGATGGTGTATCTTTATTTGAATTACTATTTAATTCATATATTACATTATTTACTCTTAAAGTAAGTCCATTATCTGCTAGTTCACTATCTACTTTTGTTGAGTCTTTGATATCTCCAAATATTCTATTTGTACCTTCATATATCATTGAATCTCCACCATATACCATGTGATAGAATTCAAATTTTATAGCTGAAATTCCAAGTAAGTTTTGGTCATATGGTATTTCAAAGTAGAATGTTTCTCCTGGTGCTGGAGCTAATTGTCCTTGTTCTGTATATTCTCCTTCATTTAAAGATCTTTCAACTAAGAACTTCCAACCTTTAATTTCAGGATCTGTTATATTTATTTCTGCGTCTTCATCATTTTCTATATTAAATACTGGATCTACTGAAGCTGTATTTTCTCCTGAACTATTTCTTCCAGCATTTTGATTGTTATTATTGTTATTGTTATTGTTAGAGTTAGCATTTGAATTAGAGCTATTACCATTGTTGTTTCCGCTTCCGCCATTATTATTTTTTTCTTGACTTTTATTTCTTTGCTCTTTTGCTTTTTCTTGCGCTTCTTTATATGCTTTTTCTCCCAATTCTTTTTTTCTTGTCTCTAATTTATCTAAGAACTCATATACCCTATCTGTGTTATCATATATGCTTCCTGGAGAACGCTTATTTTTATCTAGAGTATATCCAGCATCTTTTAAAACTTTTTCATAAGATGCAAGTGCAATTGTATATCCTAATAAGTTTTCATTATCTTTTAACCAAGCTTTTATATCTTTCATTACATCTTCCATATATGCCGATTTAACATATGGATACTCTCCGTTAATTCCTTCCTTTTTCTTCCATTCTTCATATGTTGGTATATTTGGTCTAGATGGTAATCCTTCTATGTCATCAAAAACCGATTCTGAACTAGTAGGTCCTAGTAAATTTGGATTCTTTGCAGAGAATCTTGTTCCATATTTTACTATACGTTTAACATTTGCAGTTAATTCATGTAGGTCTCTTAGATCTTCTTTTGGAACAGCAATACTTATTTCTTTTCCTCTTAAATCTGGATCTACTCCGTCATCTGTAACAACAACATAAGTTTCAGAGTTTTTATCTTTTAATGCATCTATATATATTAAATCATTTTTACGAAGACCTGAATTTGGTCCAACTGCTACAGCTCTATATGGATTTTCTGACATATTACCATTTGTTCTTATTGCATGGAATTTAATTGTATAATCTCCTAGGTCTTCTTTTTCAATTTTACCTTCTGGAAGATTTGTTCCATCAACATTTCCTCTTTGGTAGTCTTCAGCATTTTCTATTTTTCTTTGATTTTTATTTTTTTGTTTTTGATATTCTTTTCTGCTTTTCTCAAATTCATATTTTGCTCTATAATATTGTTGTTTTAAATTTAATTTATCTTCATGTGTTCTTGCTACTTTTTCTAATTGTTTTATCATATTTTCAAAAACATCTAAGCAATTATTTAATTGGTCTTTTAATTCTCTTGGGAAATCTCTTAGATTTCTTTCAGTTTCATCAAATTTTCCTAGTAGCTCTCTTAACTCTTCTTTATATTTTTTAACTTCTTCTAACTTTTGTGATCCGATTATCTCATTATATTTTCTATATATTTCATTATATATATCTTTTAGTTTTAGATAATCTTCAATAACATCATTACTTTGTGATTGTACTTTATCTGCAAGTTTTGCCATTTCTTCTTTTAATAGATTAGCTTCGTTTGCAAATTTTTCTTTTTCTAAATGATCTTTTTCTATTTGTTCTTGATATTTCTTTCTAATTTCAAGTAAATATGTTCTACTGTTTTGTAATGCACATCCTGCTTGATCTTCAGGATTACACATAAATTCATTATTAAAATAATTTGAATAAGTTCCATATATTTTTGCATTAGTTAAAGTTGCAAACCAACCTGCACCTAAGCCATTATCTTTTTTGAAATAATCTAAATAGTCTAATTTATATGGTCCTACAATATATGATTGACGTTCAGCGTCAAATACCATTGTTTTTTCATCTTCTGGTTTTTTACCATTTACTTCAACAAATCTTGGTTCATACATTAAATTAGGATTTTTAATAACTCTTTTTTCTGGTAAAAATGTTGGTACTTCACCTCTAAATTTCAAAAGTTTATCTCTTTGTTTTGAGTGTATGACTTCTTGATTTGGATATTCATTTTTTCCTCTATCTTCACAAAAATCTAATAACTCATCCCAGTACTTTTTAAATTCATTTGAATCAAGTATTAATGACCAAGCTGTTTTCTTATTTGGATCTGGTTTTAGTGATGTACCACCATACCATACTTCACCTCTTCTTCCTTCTTCAGTGTTAGCCCATATAGCATATTGTGTATCTCCGCCACCGCCACCTTCAACTTGTTCAATATTTGTATTTATTTCATAGTTTTCATCATCAAAACGTTTTACATACATTTCATTGATTATATATCCTGCTTCAGCAGATATTGTATCACTTGGTTCAAAGAAGTCTTGATCTTTTATTCTTCTTGCACCTTGTCTGTGTTCTCTTATGTGGTATTTATTTGTACCTCTTACATGATTATCTACAGGAGTTCTTCCATGTTCATGGTTAACAGATACATCTGGATTAAGTCCATTTCCAAAATGCATAGCTCTTATTGCTAATGTAATAGCTTCTAAAGCTTTTGCATTTGCATCTTTTAATATATCTGTTATTTCTGCAGAAGTTTCTTGATATTCTCTATTATCTCTTGCATTTATTACATGTCCTATAACTGCAGTTTCAGTCTTTTCCCATCTAATATTATTACCTTTATCTTTTACTTCATTGTATACAAGATCAACAAATATTTTTACATATTCAACAGTACCACGTGAAGCTAATTGATTTCTTCCTGCGACAAGTGCATCTTCAATCATTCTTCTTAAATCTGGATCTAATTGTCCGTTTTCATCAAGATGTCCAATTTGTCCTCTTTCACCTGTAAGCATTATTCCATGTCCAGAACAAGTTATTTCTGGTCTTCTTAGCATTGATCCAGCATGTAATCCACCACCAGTTGATTGCATAAGTTCAAAACCTCTTGGAATATATACTCCACCTTCATTTACTAAATCTTTTCTTTTAGATTTAAATCTTGGTTTTATTGAATTTGGATTATTTAAAGAATCATCTATTGAATCTTTAATGCTTTTTCTATCAAATTTCTCATTTGATTTATATAGCTCTAGGTTTTCCAAGATACTATAATATGCATTTACTCTTTTATAAAAGTCTATTTGCCTATCTCCATCAGCAAGTGGTTTTATACTTGCCGGTACATTCATTGATCTTGCATAAATATTAGCATTCATTGAAGGTGCTAATATTATAAACAAAATAATGAAAGCAAATAATATAAAAGAATTTATATTTGTTTTCTTTTTCATTCGTTTCTCCTAATTTAGATAATATTTTTCTATTATTAAATTATATAACTATATCTATATTTTTTCTTTATTAATTAAGTTTTTTAACACTTTTTTAATATGTTTTTTTACTTGATACAAGGTATAAAGAACCAGCAACTAATATGTTTATAACAAGGGCTACGTATTTCTTTTTATTATATTCTTCTTCATTTACCATTTTTATAGGTTTATAATTTCTCTTTTCCTTAATTCTATCTTCATTTTCCATTAAATCTAAAAATGTATTAAGAATAAATTTTCTATTATCTTTCATCATATAAAGTTCATATTTTTGATCAGTTGTTTTTATTTCATCTAGAAATGGTCCTATACTTGTAAATATTGTTATTTCGCCGCCATTTTCTTTATTTAAATTTACGCCTAATTTAAAATTTCCTCTTTTATTTGCTTTTGAAGCCATTTCTCTTAAATCCATAACATTTGTAAGTTGACCATTGTATTTGTCTAATGAAAATGCATCTTCACTTGACTGAATTAATGTAGTTACATTTATTTTATTTTCATTTATAGTTTTTTCATCAAGTTCAATTCTACCTGGTACGAACATTGCAGATGTAAGTTCTTCTTTAAAAGTATTTTCAAATGTTTTAGCAAAAATTATGTCATTATTTACTATGTATGCTAAATTTTTAATTTCATTTTGTATTTTTTGAACGTCTTTTATTTTTCCACCTTTTTTATATATTTTATCTAATTCATTAAATTTTTCTTTTAGTTTTTGATTATTACTGTATACAAGTTTATTTAGCGGATTGTTTTCTAATACTTGTTCATCTTTATATTCTGCTCCAAATGTAGTAAGTACTGAATTTAGATTTTTAAATTCATTTTGTTTATTTGTATTTTGATATGCTAAAAATAGTTTTCCATTATTTTTTAAGTATTTTCTTAAATTTTCTGTTTCTTTATCTTCCAAATCTTTTTTGGGAGAAAGTAAAATAAGCATTTTTACATTATTTGGTACATTATTTTTAAGATCTATTTTTTCAAAGCCATAACCATAACTTTCTATATCTTGAATAAATCCTGTCATATCTTTTGGAATAATTTTTCCTTCTATTATTCCTATTTTTTTATTTACTTTCTTTTCTTTTGAATTTCCCGAAAGTATTAGATCTATTATATTTCTTGTTAAATCTTGACTTGGATATTTGCTTTTCGTTTCTAATACCAATTCATGTTTAAGTGAATTAGCAGGATTTACTATTCTTCCTTCTTTTGTTTTTGTGATTACAAAAATATCTGCATTTAATTTATTTTTCTTAGGTTTATATTCTTTTTCTTTATATTTTTTAAATTTTAAAAGTTCTTCTTTAGAGTTTTTATCTAGTAAAAGATAATTTAAGCTTTTTTCTTTTATATTCGAATTTATATATTTAATATTTTTATTTCTAGACGCAATTTTACTTAGAACTATTTCTTCTTCCCAAAGTATATTTTGAGAATCCATTAATATGTATGTCTTTGCATTTATATCTTTTAATTTTTGTTTTTCTTCTTTAGTAAGTTCAAATATTTGTTCATCAGTTAAATCTATATATTTTTCAATATTTTTGTTTGATATTAATAAAAGTGAAAAAACAGAAAGAATAATTACAATTAACTTTATAGCTATAATTTTTCTAGATTTTGATTCTTCCTTATTTAAAATAACATAGATAATTTTTCTAATTTGGAAATATATTAAAAATATAAATATTGTTTTAAATAAAGGAATTACACCAAGCATATATTCATCAAGTGATATAAATGATGTTTTTGTATTTTTAAATTCATTAAAAATGCCATTTCTTAAAAACATAATGTATATACATCCAAATATGAAATAATATACCACTGTTAAAAAGCCTTTTTTCTCAGTATTATTTTTATTATCTTTCTTATCCCAAAATATAGCCACTAAAGATAAATAAAATGATATAATAACCGACATAATTATTTGAGATAAATATATATCTACGTTTTTGCCTAATATTCTTTTAATTAATGATGTTATTAAGAATATAACAAATGAACAAGATATATCTATTATCCTATTTACATTTTTTCTTCTTGGAAATGAAAGAATATATATTGGATAAATTATAAATATTCCTAAAATATATTTTTCAAATGATAATATATATGAAAGAAATATAAACACGCATGTAAATAGTAAGTATTTAAGATTACTTAGCTTAAATATTTCTTTTTTTACATTTTTGTTTTTATTTTGATTTTTATTTTTAATTATTTTTTCTTCCATAATTGTTCCTTGTTTTTTATTTCATTTTAATTTTGTTTTTATTCCATATTTTATTTTATCATAAAAAAAACAAAGTATCAGTATACTTTGTTTCTTTTTTTTATTTACCAAATGTTTCCATTTTTCTCGCTTCTTTTTACAAGTTCATCTAATCCTTTTATTTTAACATATGAAAACACGATTATTGTTGTAAGCATAGTTCCTATAAATATAATATATTTATTAGATTTTAAACCTGCTTTAACATTTACTTCTGTTTTTCTATCTTTTGGTCTTTCCGGTTCTTTTCTATCTATTCTCCATTCACTTGGAACCTCTTCTCTGTTTATTTCTCTTGTATTTCCTCTCGTATTCGGTACATATGGAGTATATGGTCTTTCAGGTTCTCTTGTATCTGGAATATTTGGTTTTATTTCATTTTCTGAAGGAGAAGGCGGAATAACTGGATAAAGTGTTCGTTTCTCCCACAATAATTTAATTGTTGTATCTTTTTCTACAGTAAGTGGTAAATTTGGACTATATCCTTTTATTGTATATCCTGGTATTTTTGGAAGATCTG
Organism: uncultured Clostridiaceae bacterium; assembly: GCA_946998225.1. GTDB lineage: Bacteria > Bacillota > Clostridia > TANB77 > CAG-508 > CAMPYH01. Next base: position 67,060 of record CAMPYH010000001.1, read on the forward strand.
AATCCATTGGTCTAAATACTACTGATCCTTTTTTCATTTTCTTTTCTCTAAATATTTCTCTATCTGGATAGAATACATTTGATTCCTCTCCTGCTGGAATATTTAAATCATATCTTATTAAAACCGAATCTCCTGGATCATTATATTCACTTTCAAATATTGGATATACATTAAGTACATATTTACCATCTTCTTCTTTTATTCCATAACTATTTTTATATATTGGTCCATACACTTCTTTAGGATACCAACCATCTGACTTATTAAATGTTCTTTTTATTTTTGCACCTGTTACAGGATTTGTAGTTTCATAATATGGAAGTACTTTATCTTCGCTAGGAAGTGTTACTCTTCCACCTGATGGTATTTTCTCTTCTTTTATTATTTCTTTTTTATCGTATTCAAAAGGTGCATTCCAGAATTTTACTGTTACATATGTTATTTGCCATTTTAATCTAAAGGTCATTGTGTCATTAATTACTATATTAATATTTGGAGTATACCAATCTTCTTTATTTTTAGGTAATTCATAATTTGGTTTATAATGTCTATCTGAAAGCATTTCTTCATATAACTCTTTATTATCTGAAATTTTTTGTCCTTTATTAAATTTAACAGATTTTAGAATTCCGCCACCATATCTAGAGCCATTATAGTCTATATATACCGTGATATTTCCTTCTTTAGGCTTATCTGGTTTTTTAAAAATTGGAATATATTCAGTATCTGTTATTCTTTCTTCATCTATACTTCTATTCCATTCGTAATCATAATTCGTTCCATCTGTTGGGGCAAATTCTTTTAATTTTTCCTCTAAACCTGGAATACTTGATGGTGCAACTCCTTTTTCATTTTCTTTTAAATCATATTTTGCAATAAAAGTAATCCATTCTTCCATATTTGCATTTTTATAAAATGTAAATGCAATTTCTTTAACACTTTGTTCTTCTTGACCTAAGACAGGTTTAAATCCTTTAATGCCTTTTGACATTACAACTTTTTTTGGGTCAGGTGCCCATCTAATAATTTTTTTACCAGTTTCTCTATTAATTTGATCTGTTATTTCAGCTATTCTTGTTTCACTGATTCTTTCACCAATCTTTGTTTTCACGTCTATAAATTTAGCACCATTTTCCATGCCATAGTAAAATCTTGCTAGTCCGTATTCTTTATCTTCATATACAGCTTCTTTCCATTGTGCTTCAAATACTTGACTTTCATAATATATATTTCCTGTAGGATCTTTTAACCAACCAACAAATAGATATCCATCTCTTACTGGATTTGGAATATCTTTATTTAATTTTTCATCATTTATTAAAGAACCTAATGATTGCGTGTATTCAAATTCAACTCCTGTATCACCATTTTTTGCAATGAACATTCCACCATTTGCTTTAAATTTGTGTGTAACTTTATTTTCAATTGTTGTAGGTTTAATATTTACAACTGTTCTAACGTTTATTTTTCTGCCATCTGCAATATTATTTTCCAATGCTTTTACTTCAGCATTTTCTCCATTTTTGTATATAGATAAATATTCTTTACCTCTTTGAAGGAATTGGTTTTGATCAAGTGCTTTTGTATTTTTTCCATTTAATATTAAGCCTCTTGTCTCTGTAAAACCATCTCCATAATATTCTTTATTTAAATATGCCTTTTCAAAATTTAATTTTGGATTGTCTAAATTTTCTAAAGGATATTTTACAGCAAATTTATCTTTTGCAATTTCTTTAGCACTTATATTATTTTCTAAAACACCTAATATTAATTCATATTCAGATCTTTCAAACAAATCTTCTCTTCCTAATATTTTTATAGCTCCATATTCGTATGGATTTAATATATTTTCTCCAGCAAGTCTTGTGTCAATAGTTTTATTATCTTCTCTAGATTTTATATTTTTTTTAATGTCTTTATATATATCATCTGGAGTTATTGTACCTTTTGCAGTGTAATCTACTGGTTTTTTACTTACCCAAAATCCTGAACTTATATACCCATCTTTAACAAATGCTGGATGTAAAGTATATTTAGTATCTTCCTCTCTTACATCCTTTATTTTATATTCAAAATGAGTAGCATTAAGAATTTTTCTTTCGAAATCTTTTGATGAAATAACTCTATCGTTTTCATCATAATTCTCTGAAGGTGTCGCTGATCCTAAAAATTCTTTATCTTTAAAATATTCTACTCTATATTTAAATGCAGGAATCCATTCAAAAATTTCTCCCTTTTCATTTCTTGCATATTTATAAGCATCCCATTTTTTGTAATTATCTTTATTATATGGATCTTTTATTTCAACATAATTTCCATTTTCTAAATTAACAGCTGTAAATCCTTTTGGTAATCTTGGAGCACACTTTATAGTCCCGCTTGAGATTCCAACAAATGATTTAAGTTCACTTTTAGATACATTATTTTCATTCAAAAGATTCAATTGAAAAACACATGTAAGTATAATGCCGATTATACACATAATAATAGCACTTACATATTTTCCCCTTGTTTTTTTAATTTTAATAATATCTGTTCTAAGTTTCATTTTATTACCTTGGATATTCCTTTTCATATTACAAGTATATTTTGATATTTATATTTTTTCCACATAGATATACATAAATTAATATATTTTTAATCAAAAGAAAAAAGCCCCAATATTTTGGAGCTTTTTATAGCTATTTCTTTTTATATCCCATTGCACCGAATTCTTTTTGAGTTCTATAGAAGTATTTGTATCTATTAGCCTTGTCACTATTAGCAAATGTTGTATCAATGGCATAAATGTCTTCATTATCTTTGACTAAATTCCATGAATGGTTTCCATTATTAGTACCTGTTTCGATATAACTTATAACATTAGATGTCTTTGCAAGTATTGAAAATGTTGATGATTTACTTACGCAATTTCCTTTTTTCATAATTAATGCTGAAACAATATCTGATTTATTATACACCATTCCATCATTATCTATCATATCTTCTAAGCTATATTCAGTATTATCTACTACATAGTTAAATACTTTTTCAGCTTTTTGTTTCGTTGTTAAATCTTTAGAAATATTTTCTACAGTCCATTTTTTTGCCAAATTATTTACTTTTCTTCTTACAGCTAATTGTTTTTCTGTATAGGTTACTACAAATTTTGGAGTATATGTCTTAGTTTTTACATCAAAAGTAGATAAGTTTTCAAATTTTTGATTTTTAAATTGAATATCTACAGCACAACTAAACCCATCTTTAAATCTGTAGCTAAACGCTTCTACAACTTTTTGTTCATTGTAATTTTTTGGAATAATTAGTTTAAAAGGTTTATCTGTATATATAACTTTATATACATCTCCTTCTTTTATTACAGGATTTGTTTCATACAAGCAATCTAATAATTGATTGTTATATAACATCCATGCTGCATCTTGCCATTTGTGTGCTTTTTTAGGGTCTAGAACTACTCTTGTTGTAAAGTCTAGTGTGTCTTTATTGCCTACAATAAGCAAATTAGGATATTGATTTATATCCATCGGGTCAATTTTATATCTCGGAACAATTTTGTAGTTTCCTACACTTTGTAAGTTAATTCCAGATAAAAAATCTTTGGTGTTACTTGTTGGGATATATGCTACTTTTTCGTTTTCTGAAGCTGGTATCAGCTTCATTAGTTCTTCTGTTGTTACTGTTTTTTCTGGTGAAATTTTTGTTAATTTGAATTTTTTAGCAAGTACTGGATATGCTTTCGCATTTCCTATTGCTAATATTTCTTTAACTTTTAATTTCTCCAAGTACTTAATTGTTACATCGCTACTGTCTGCTAAAACTATTGGCAATTTTTGCTCAAAACTTAGTTTTATTGCATTGCTTAATCCTACTTTTGCATCCTGGTCAATCATTATGATTTTAGGTGCTTCTTTTCCTTCAAGTGCTCTGTCTAAAACAACTTTATTTGTTTCAATGCTGTTTTGTCCATAAATTCTCTCGTTCTTTTGTTCTTCTGCGTGTACTGGACTACCTCCAATAAGTATGCTTGCTATAATTGTAATAGCTAGCAAAAATAATAGTTTCTTGCAATGTTTCAATTTCATCAACTCCTTTTTTATACTATTGCAATAAATAAAAACTTAGCTATTTTTCACCTTATAAGAGCAATTGCTCCATCAACACTAAGTCTTACACTAATATTATATATGTATCCATTTATTTAGTCAAAGTTTACATAAATTTTTCTAGTATAAAAAAAGAAGCCTTTAGGCTTCTTTTTCATATTCAATTAGCTTAACTAATTTTTTTGTGTTTTGAAACATATTGTTTTCTTATATATAACATTACGGAAGATAATCCAATTAATGAAACACTTGCAATTATAATCTTCATTATCTTATTTTTATCTTCTAGTTTTATACCTGTTGGTGGTGTTAATGAGATTCTTTCTGTTGTAAATGAATCTTTTTCAAATATTGTTTTTGCAAACATCTTTGATGAATTAAATCCTTGTAATTGATTTCTTGCATTAGTTAAATTAGCATTTTCGTCTTCTTTAGTAAAGATACTACCAGGTCTTATACCTCTTAATCTCTTACCTGAGTTAACTGTATATGTTAATAACTCTGCAGTATTTTCAAAAGATAAGTCTTTTTCTTCTGCCATTGATGAAATGTGTTTTCTTGTTCCTATGTACCATTTATCTATACAATTTTCGTTAATCTTGTCATTTATATCTTCACTTCCTGTGCTTACATAAAGTGCTAGTGGAGATAATTCTTTAGGTTCTTTTGTAGATAAATAAATATTGCTTCGTTTGTCGTCAATATATGGAACACCTTTTTCATCTCTTAAGTCTATACTTTTTGCTTTTTCTGCTAGTTTTTTACCAGTATCTACTTCTGTGTCTTTATATCTAGCACCGGCAAGTTTGTTTACCAAGTCTTGTTTTATAGCTTTTTTCCATTTTGCCATTTCTGCTTCTGGTCTACCAGAAAAGGCTCTTTCGTCATATTCACAATTATTGTCTATTACATCCATAACTTCTTGAATTTTTAGTTTATCTATTTCTGCTAAAGTAAGTTCTGTTTGTGATCTAGGTTTATAATAATTGTCTTTTAATATATGTCCAAATCCATATCTAGATACATTATCTTCATGATTTAATTTTTTAGATTCTTCTATAGATATTGGTCCTGCATAATATGATTTAATCTTTTGATTAAATAATTTTGCATCTTCTGGTATCTCATCAAGAATTCTTTCTGTTTCTTTATCATAGATATCAGGTTCACTTAGGTTAACTATTCTAATTGCATATTCTGCTTTTAAATTAGATCCTTGTAGTAATTGTTCGTCAATATTTATATATATAAATCCTTGTGAAATTCTAGATGGATTTGCTATATCATGTTCTGTTGATTCAGTACTAAATCTTGTTCCGTAAAGAGTATTTAATACCATTACATTTTCTTGACCTTCGCTCTTTTCATTATTTAACTTGCTTGTCATTTCGATTGCACCAAGATATGGTTCGTAAATATCTCTTCCACCAGATTTATTCTTTCTTTCATCATTAACCGCATTTTTTAATTCTAGGTCAAAGTTTAAATCTATTAATCTCTTACCTGAATTTGTTTCAAGAGATATATTTGTTATATCTTTTCTTAATTCCATTTTAGAAATTGGTCTTTGAATTAGTCCTGCATTAACATCTTCTACACTATAGTATAAAGGATAATTAGCTACTGTATTTTGTGATCCACCTTCACCTTTTAAGTATCTTACTCCGCTAAATGTTTTTGCCATTTCTCCTAAAGATGTTTCTGGAATAATTTGGTTATTAAGAGCTTCTAGGTTTTCAATGCTAAACGCCATTTTTGGAGTTGTTGCAATCATTCTACCATAATTATGTACAAGTCTAATATCGTAATCGCTTGGATTCATTGTATCTAATGCTTCTATAGCTGTATGATCATCATGATTTAAACTTCTTACAGTTTTCATTATTTCAGCACGTCTATATTCATCATCTCTAATATATGATAGATCTTTTTCACCTGGTCTTTCTTTTGGTAACCATGTTTCGTTTAAGTTAGCTAAGTTTTCAGCAAAATTCTTATCTCTAAAGTTTCTATAGAAAGTAGATTTGAAATCTATACCATTAATCCACTTAATAGTTCTTATTTCTTGATCTGATGTTGCTACTAAATCTGCTTTTGTAATTGCTGGTGGATTGTCTGCATCAGTTCCTGGTGCTTGTGATGTATATGGAAGTTTAACAACAAAGTTTCCTGCTGGAATTCCTCTAAATTTATATTTTCCATCATCACCTGTTTTTTGAACAGAGTTTAATCCAAGAATTTCTCTAATATTTATTGTTTTATTTCCGCCAACATTTACTTCATCTGGCCATATGAATGGTACATCTAGGTATTCTTGATCTTCAGTTAATTTGTCATCTAGTTTTGCATTAATTTTTTCTCCAATACCTTGCTCATTTCCTAATGATGAAATTCTAACAGGTATTCTTTCTTCAAGTATAACTTTTTGATTTGGAAGAACTTTTTCTTCCGCATCTTTTATACCATTTCCTACATACATTTTAGCTTTATCATTTGGATTGTTTGAGCTTTGTTCTGTTAATTTTACATCTATGCTTTCATTTCTTGAATCTTCCCAAACAACACCATCAAGTCTTCTACTATTATCCTCATTAAATACTTCCATTCTTAAACCAGGAGCATATCCTGTATCTGCTTCAATATATGTTTTATTCCAATCACATAAATCTGAAGTTCTTAAGATTTCTCTTGTAAAATCTAAGTCTGGAACAGTACCTGGAGCTGAAAATTCGTCAACTCTTGCAGAAAGTATATTTGTTCCTCTATCAAATGATGCGAAACTTCCTATTTCCACAATGTTTCCAACACTTTCATCACTTCCATTTAATGTATCTATTGCTACAGTTGAATTTGGAATATCTATGCCCATATTAGCCATTCCATTTCCATTTCTTCTAAGTCTGTATACTGTATAAACATCTATCTTTGTTAAAGGTTCAAGTCTGATTCCTTGTTCATTATTTTTATTTATATATGCTTTTTTAGCACTTGGTGCTCCAATTGTTTCGTCACCTCCCCAAATTTCTTTATCTGAATTTGGATCAGCGCTTCCATTTATTGCATCTGGGCTTCCATTTTCTCCTTCAGTCATTTGAGTTGTATCAAATACACTAGATTTACGTAGTCTTGTCTTAGGAATTAATACACCTTTAGCTGTCGGATTTCCATATGATTTATGTGCTTCAGTAGGTGATTCTTGAATGTATTTTATCATATCTGTTTTTACTTCTTGCATAAATGCTGGATTATATTGATCTCTTATTTCTGTTAAAACAACATCGTCCATATCTGACATATTTCCTACAGTTACTTTGTATGTTAGGAATATATCTAATTGTCTAGTATCTTCTAATCCTCCAGCTTCTTCACTATCTCCTCCAGATCTAAATTGTTGATTCATATCTTTTTTCATTTGGTTGTATATTTCATCTGCATAATTTTGATAGTTTCCAAATGCTGTTTTAATTAAATCATTATTTGGATTCATTGCACCCATGTCTGCAGGTTCTTGCATTTTTGTGCTGTACATTGCAGTTCTATATAAATAGTCTGCCATATATATATTTAATGTATAATCATTTGCATTTGCAGCTTCCACTTTTTCAGATAAACGATCTTTATCTAATATGCTTACCTTTTCTTCGTGATCTGCTATATCTGTAACATTTAATGAATCTGATCCAGTTCTTGAATCACTAAATCCTTGGTTAAATAAATAATTCATAGCTTTATTATTTACAAATAATGAAGCATTAAGTAAGTCTTTGCTCGCAAATAATCTTACTGTTTCTCTTTCTTTAACACCAAAGTTAATATTTTTCATATATGGTTCAACAGAATAATATTTTACATTTCCACTGTTATACCATGGTACTTCTACATATTTTCCATCTTTAGTTTGTTCTGTTGTTTTCCCATCAGGTGTTGTACCTTCAAGTTGTCCTAAAGATTCAGCTGGAATATGTATATTTTTATGAATTGGTATAGGTAAATTAATATTTAATGTTGAGCTATTCATTGCTCTTTCTTTCATAAAGCCATTATCATTAAATATTTCTTCTGCTTTATACCATTTTAATTTTGAAGTTCCATAAATTTCACCAAATTCTGGACCTTTTCTATCATATTCTAATTGAATACTCTTTGTTCTAGCTCCACCTTTATCTACTGAGTTTGCATGATCGCCATCCATTGTTGTTCCTCCATCAGAGTCGAATGGTTGTCCACCTTCCATTTCAGCAAATTTTCTATTAAATTCATTTCTTATATACACATTTTCATATGCATGTGATGAATCTTTAAATGAATTTGGATCATTTTTATAGTCTTTTTCTAATTGCTCTGGATCTATTTTTAATTCACCATAGAATCCTTCTTTTTGAAGAGGCAATACTGAAGTATATTTTAATCCATCATATGAATAAACAACTTCAAATACTATTGCTACATCTTGTTTAGAAAGACCTTGTGATTCAAAATCTTTATACTCTTTTTCAGAGAAGCAAATATCATGTAGGTTATATGGTCCCCATTTTCCTTCTCCATTAGTATAAATTTTATCTCCATCTATTTTCTTAAATGTACTTGGTTCAAATAATCTAGCTTTTTGTTTCCATAAAACTTCTTTTATAGTTATTTGATCTCCATCTGATTCAGTCTTAACAGCTACTCTTCTTACATCAACTTTGAATACACCTTCTAGATTTTCTGCTTCACCTTCATCATATTTATGATTATATGATAAATGTTTTGTTCCGCTCTTCTTATCTATCCATGTTCTTCCAGCAATAGGAATATATAATCTTCCCATTACTTTACCTTTGTCTGGTTCTGGTTTTGATTCTGGTCCTTTTGAATCGTCACCGCCTCTTCTATTTATAATTCCCGGTACATCTATTTCTTCACCTTTTTCTTCTGGTGTTTTTGGTTTTGATTGAAGTTTACCTGGAACAATTTCAATTCTTTTAAAGTTAATCCATATAGCACTCTTACCTAAAGCTAAAACTTGATTATGTAGTTTTTTTGTTTTTGCTTTTATAGCAGGAGTAAATGTTTGATCTAAATCATATCCAACTTTATCTCCTATAAGTTGCATTGGATCTTCCGCATTTTCTTCAGATTTAGCTTGTAATTCAGTTAATTGTATTGAGCTACTTGTTATATATGTGATTCTTGAATTAGTTGTCATATATGCAAAATCAAAGCTTGCTGATGTAATTTCCATTAATTTTGGATCATGTTTTATTATATAATAGAATTTTTGTCCTGGATTAGGATATTCTTGTTCTCCTTCTGGGATTGCTTGACCGTCTTCTCCAAGAATTAAAAATTTCCATTCTTTTACATCTTTTATTTCTGAACCAGTTCCTGCTTCTTCTCCGTTTTGTTCTTCATTTCCATTATTATTTGCAGGTGCTTCTGTTTTTAGATTTGAATTTTTTCCATCTACTACTTTGTAGTTCATTTCTTTTATCTTTTGATCTAGGATTGCAAATCTAAGCTCAGATATCTTTTTAAGCTCTTCTTCTCTTTCTTTTGCTATTCTTACATCTTCATTATGTTTATCTATTTTATTTAATTTACTTATTGTTCTATTAAATTCATTATATTTCTTTTTCAATGTACTGTTTATTATTCTATTTGCATATCTTATCTTATTGTTTTTATCTGCAAGTCCAAACACGCTTGGATATGTAGAGTGATATGCTGAGCTGTAATCTACTAAACCTCTAAGGAAATCTTGTAAAGCTTTTAATCTATCTTGTAAAGCTTTTAGAGTTTCTCTTGCATCAGCTAATTCTCTTCTAGCTTCTGCTTTTCTTCTCTCACAATCTGCCCTATCGTCACGATCTCTTTGGTAACATCCACCACTTACTTCAGCTTCTAAGCTTCTGATTAAAGCTTCTGTTCTTTTAATTTCCTTTTCTACTCTTTCAATTTCTTTTTCTGTAACTTCTATTGCTTCGGCAATATCTTTTGATTGTTCAGCTTGAAGTCCAAGTCCTACGCCTCTTCTTGTTTGTTCAACAGATGTTCCACTTCTATATTCTTTTGAGCTTCCCCATAATCTTGTAGAAAGTGCTGTTTCTCTAGCGTCAAACATATATTTTCCTGCATTAAATCCTGGAATTCTTAAACTTGCACCCGCTCTAGCAATGTCTCTAAATTTCTTTGCAAGATTTGCTGGTCCTTGAACCCTTCCATATGCACCTTGAACTAAGCCTGGCATATCTGGTGTTATTTGGTCAGATAATACATATGGAGATACATCCTTTAATTCGTCTATAGTCTTATGATCTGCTCCATCTGCAGCCATTGCTTGATTATCTTTTATTAACATTCCAAGGTCGCCATATATTCCGGCATATAGTAGTCTGTTTGTTTTACCACCTCTTTTATCGCTTACATCTGTACTTAATTGTCCTGTAGATAGTGGGAATAATGCTTCAGCTTTAGAATCAGGAGAAATCCTTACAGATCCTACTAATCCACCATAAACATTTAATAAACTTTCTAGAGAATTTGCTACATGTTCTGGTGCTAATTCTGAAGTATCATTATCCTCTATAATATCTGTATCAAAGTCATATTCTTCTTTTTCATCACCGTATTCTTTAAATCTATCTGTTTTCTTAGATGTATCTTTTCTTTTTTCGTGTGGTATTTCTACTTTTGAAGGATCGTAATCACCTTTTGGATTAAACATTTGTCCTTCTTGATATTCTTTTGCATTACTTTGAAGTTCATCACCATATATTCCTTGATCTAATTTCTTTTGCATATCATTTTTGAATTTTTCATGTGCTTCTTTATTATAGTTTCCTTCATTAGATCTATCACTATAGAAATCTATAGCATCACGTAACATTCCTGTATCGTAATCTAAAATATCTGAATAAGGTATATTAGGCCAGTCTAATGCATTATTTCTTCTATCTGTTACTGTATTATTTGAGAACTGATATCTTGGATATCTTTTTTCTTTTATTTCTCTGTAATTTAAAATTCTATCTAAGAAATTATCTATTCTTGAAACAGATCTTTTTAATTCATTTAACGCATCATTTAATTCTTTTAATTCATAATTTCTTAATTCATTTCCAGCATTAATAGTATTTACTACAACTATATATGCTTTTTTAAATTGATAAAGGCAATCGTCGAAATATCTATAGTATGCTTTTCTATCATTTTCTAAGTCTCTTTCTGTTAATCCTCTATCCCTATAATATCTTCTTCCATTTTCATAAAACTCTCTTGTTTCAGATGAATACCATATATGATCCCAGAAATTTTCGTCTCTTTCTTTTCTTGTCATGTATGCTTTATCTATAAATTCAAAAGTTTCAAGAATTGAAAGTCCGCCCCTTTTATTTCTTCCATTTCCTCTTTCAGGAATTTTTTCTCTTAATTTTTTCTCATGACTTTGATCTATTCCTAAATTTGCTTCAGCTGCTTTTCCACTAACTTTTTTATATGCATCTTTAATTTTTCCGATTAGTTCTTCAGCTGCTCTTCTATCTCCATCTATTTCTTTAGCTTCGTCTTCTAAAAGATCTATGTTCTTTTCAAGTTCTAATAAATCATTTCCTGTTACTTCTTTTCCTGAAGTTATTTTCTTAATAATATTTGTTACTGTATCTGAAACTGAATTAAATCCAATTCTTTTTCCATTTCTAGCCATTAAATCTTGAATTTGATTTAATCCTTCAGTAAGTTCATTTAAATTATGTATAAATTCTCTTAATTGTTTTTTATTAAATGTTCCGTTTTGTGGAACGTTTGATAAAGCATCATAATTTAATAGATTTTCGGCATTATCATCTCCACCATTATCTGGGAATGTTCTGTATCTTCCTTTTAAGTTTGCATTAACAACATCTGCAAACCATGGTCCTTTACCATCTACATTGTGTTTTGATGAAAGTGGACTCTTTAGTTCTTCCATTTGATGCTTAAAATACTCTAATTGATAAGGTCCTACTTGCCATACAGCTTCATCTCTTTTTAATTGTATATCTTTTTGTGCTCCAGGATCTGAATTTCCTTCGCCGTCCCCACCTTGAACTGATACAAACATTGGATTGTATTCAGGGATTTGTGGGTATGTCATTACATAATCTGGATATGCATCAAAATAGTCTCTAATATTATAGTCAAATGGAACTGTACTAACATCTTTTTCACTTGGTTTTCCATTTTTATATTTAATATATATATCTTTTTGTTTACTTGATTTCTTTAATGTTTTTTTCTCATCTAGATATTTCATAAAAGCAAGCCAGCTCTTTTTCCAAGTTTTTGAGTCTGTTATAACTTGGTTAACTAATGAATCTGGGCTATTAAGATTAAAGAATGCTATATCACTTTTGTAATAAAGAGATCTACTCTCTTTATATCCTTGAGTTATATATTTGTATCCTTCTAATCCTTCTACAACTGACCAGAAAGCTACTTGAAGTCCGTCTGTGTGTTTTTCTTTATTATATGGTTCAACAAGTCCTCCTGGTGTAACTCCAGCATTATATTTATATGGTGCTTTTCCTTCTTCATCGGCTTCTCTATCTTGTGGTTTTTCAACTGCTAAAACATATGCTGCATATGGAGATATTCTATCTACATTAAAATATTTTAAATTTCTTTCTTCTGGAGAGAAAGTATCTTGAAGTAAATCTAAATCTATAGCTGGTTCTTGTTGTGTTTCTTGGAATCCATATTTTCCTTGTAATATTACTTGAAAAGCTTTTAATCCTTCTTCAAGCCATTTTGGTCCTTGCTTTTCTTCAACCTCATCTACATCTATAAATCCATCTGATGTATCATAAGTTTCCTCTTTAATTTTCTCATCATCTACAAACTCCCAATCTTGGTTAATTAAATAATCTCCGATTGAGTTTTCATCTGCATGACCATATTTGTCTTTTATTCTTTCAAACTCTTCTTGAGTCATTATTAAATTTCCGCCTGGGCCAATTTCATACTTTAAATTTAAATCTTTTGCTATTTCATTAAATGAAGCTTGAATTGCTGGATCTACTGTTCCACCATCTTTTTTATCTAAATAAAATCCTTTAAATATCATATGAATAGATTTAGGCCTATATTGTTTATCTGGAAGATAAATAGTTTGAAGTCCGCTTTCACTCCAGCTTACATTTAATTTTCCACTTAATATATCATCCATCCATTGTTTAAAAACAGTATCAACTTGCTCTTTTGCAACATATCCTTTTAAAGCTCCAAATCTTGTGCCATCTGTTGGTTGTAAATAAATACCTCTAGATGCACAAAGTAGACTTGCAACTTCAGGTTTTCCTAAATCTTTCCATGTAAATGAAATGCTGTTTTCCATTATTTTTCTAACAGTATCGTCTGCATGTCCATTACTTAAACCTTTGTCACCATGGAATTTATATATTTCCTTTGGCTTAGGTCTTTTAAAGTCCTTTATTTCTTCATCTTTTGTTTCACCTTGTACTTGATCTCTAAAGAACTCGTCTAGTAATTTAATTTTCATACCAGGAACTGATTCTAATGTTTTAGATACAGTTCTATATGCTCTTTGAATTTTAGTTATAGGTTGTCCGCCTTGGTTTTGCATCTCAGCAAAAGCTCCAGGAGTTTCAGCTCCAGGATTTGCCTCGTTTCCAATTCCTTCACCATTGTTTTCAACAAATGATGCTCTCGCATAAATATTGTTATTAATATATGGTGCAAGTAAAATAACTAGTGATAAAAATACCACAAATAAAACTGCTCCATAAAATAATCTACTATTTTTTTCTTCCATTTCATTTACTCCATTTTAAGATTTTACAGTTACTTAAAAATTAACCTATTAAAAGTAGAATTTCAATGAAAACCTATATTTTTAATACAAATATAATATTTTATCTAAAAGCTATATTTGTTTTTTTATAAAAAAAGAACTATTTCATTTATGAAATAATTCTTTAAAATTAATTAACAAGAAACTCCCCTTCATTAATAGCTTCTGTCGTCTCTGTAATACTTTGTCTTGCCATATTAAAGTATTCCCTGTATATTTCACGGACTAAATCTCCTTGAAAAGTTCCTTCATAACCATTTTCTATAACGACTATTACCGCTATTTCTGGATTATCAAATGGTGCATATGAAGCAAAAATAGCATTTGTATTTTCGTTTGCCTCTGCTGTACCTGTTTTAGCAGCAACCTTAATATTAAAATTACTAAAGCTCCTATATGCTGTACCACCTGGTTGTGTAACTAAGTACATACCTCTTCTTACAGCATCTAAATGTTCTTGTTTAAAATTCTTTTCTTCTACTTTTTCTTCCTTATATCCTGTTACCTTATCTGATATTTTCTTAATTTCATCTCTGTTTAAATATGAACCGTCAGAATTTATTATACTTTTAATTATTGTTGGATGTATCTCTTTTCCACCATTTGATAGCATTGAAATGTATTTTGCCATTTGTATTGGTGTAAAAGAATTATATGACTGACCTATTGCTGCAGAAAGGGGGTCTCCAGGATTCCATAACTGCCCTTTTTTAGCAGCAGTTTCTTTAGTAGCAAGAAATCCTTCTTCTTCACCTACAAATTCTATTCCTGTTCTTCTTCCTAAACCAAAATATTTTGCATATTCAGCAATTTTTTCTTCACCAAGTCTATCCCCAACTTCATAGAAATAATAGTTACAAGAATTCTTGATTGCTAGAGTAACATTTTGCCATCCGTGTGTCATCCCATATTTATATATCCAGCATTCAGGTCTGTGGTATTTAGGATATTTACCCATACAAACTATTCCTTCATCAACTCGAACGGCTCCTGTATCAAGAGCAGCCATAGCTGTTGACATTTTAAATGTTGATGCTGGTGAATATAGCCCTTGTACAGATCTGTTTAAAAGTGGTTTATATGGCGAATTTAGATATTCATCCCAATCTTTTGTAGATATACCTTTTATAAATTTTTGTGGCTCATATTCAGGATAACTGACCATTGAAAGTATTTCTCCTGTTTTTGTATTCATAACAACTGCACTTGCGCCTTTGGGATTTATAATTCTATGATATTTTCCACTTTTTAATACATTTAACTGATTAATTAATAAGCTTTGTACTTTAGATTGAAGTCTTGAGTCTATAGTAAGTACAACATCTCCTCCATCTTTAGGATGTGTTATTACATTTTCTCCTATAACACTTCCATCAATATTCATCTCAATATATTTTTTTCCGCTTTTTCCTTTTAATATTTCTTCAAATGTTTTTTCAATTCCATTTTTCCCAATTCTATCTTGATTTGTATAACCATCTTTTTTATATTTTTCATATTCTTTTTCACTTATTGGTCCTACATATCCTAAAACATGTGAAGCTTCTTCTTTTTTTTCATAATTTCTTATTGGTCTTGTATTAATATTAACTCCAGGCATTTTGTCTGAATTTTCTGTTATTTTAATTGCAGTTTCTCTTTTTATATTTTTAGAAACAACTGTTGCCATAAAAACGGAATTTGGATTTGTTCTCATAAGTTCTCTTAATTTTAAAACTTTTAAAGTATCTGAGTTTTCATATGAATTAATATCATATATTTCTTTAAGTCTTAAAAAACATTCTTCTGCACTTGCTTGTTCAGGTAACCCTAATTCTTTTTTCCACTTTACTTGCTCTTCTTGATTTAGATTTATAAATGTAAAGTCTTTAATATTAATTGGAAATTTATTTATATATTGTTCACCATTTTTTTCTAAAATATCTAAAAGAGTTATTGCCATCACATTAAATTTATTAGAGTCTATTTTAGATTTAAAAACTTCTACATCATATTCAAGTATGGTATCTGCATATTTTTGACCATTTCTATCTAAAATTTTTCCTCTTGCTCCTTCAATATTTGCAACTTTAGTTAATCTTGAATTAGATATTTCTCTATATTTTTCACCCTTAACTATTTGCATGTTAAAAAGAGTAGCAATTAATATAATTCCTACTAAATATGTAAGTATACTCAAAATATTTATTCTTATTTCTTTTTCTTCCATTTTTTCCTTAAAAATATCTTGTTAATATATTAGATTTAGAAAACACCTCATTTAGCTTTTCTCTAAAGGGTTTTGATATATCATATAATAAAAAAGTTATAACTGAATTTAATATTATTTCAACACATAAAATTTTGATAAACTCAAAATTTAAAAATTTTATTTGAATAAATGTTCTTAAGGTTTCAAATAAAATAGTTATAATTGAAATTAAAATTATTGAATTTACCTTATTATTTTTTTTAAAAATTGTATTCTTTAATATTTCTAATACCATTAACGAAATATATATTGCTAAAATAGATGAAACAGGGTTAATATTTAAAAAAGCATCAAATATATATAAATATACTGTTCCAAATATCAATCCTATTTTTAAATTTGTGTTTAAATATATAAAAGTTAAATAAATTAAAAATAAACTTGGAGCTATTTTAAGTGTGCCAAAAAGTTTTTGGTCAATAAAGAAAATTATAATTCCACAAATAAATATTAAGATTGCTGTTATTATTTTATTAAATTTAATCATATTTATTATCTTTCTTTTAATTTATTCTTTTATTTTTTAATAACTAATAATATTTCTACATCACCAAGATTTTTATTTGGAGTTACTTCAACTAGTTTATCTGAAAGCCTAGACATGTTTTTAGTTTTGGTAACCTTTCCTACAACTATTCCTTTAGGGAACACTCCTCCTACTCCTGATGTTACAACTTGATCTCCAACAGATATATTTGCACTACTAGGTATTAAATTTAATATTAATTTATCTTCTTTTTTCATTGTTCCTTGTGCTATTATACTTTCTCTATTCCTTCCAACATTTACACTTATTTTTGAAGATGGATCTGTTATTAATTGTACTTTTGATTCTTCATTATATACTTCAATTATTCTTCCATAAAGACCAGCTTCAGATATAACTATCATATTTTGTTCAAGTCCTTGATTTTTTCCAGCATCTATCAAAACATAATCTGAAAAATTATTAGTACTTTTGTATTTTATCTTTACAGGCAAAGTATCAAATTGTGTATATCTATCTCTTAATTTTAATAGTTCATTTAATCTCTTATTATCTTCTGTTAAGATTTCTTTTGTTTGGATTTCAGCTTTTAATTTATTATTTTCATTTTGAAGTCTAGCTAGTTCTTTTTTTACTTCTTCAATATTTTTAAAATTTTCAATTTGAATATTTTTATTTCTTCTATTAAATTTTACTGTTCTTATTGGTTTTGTAATAATATCTGTAAATTGTTTTAAATATGAGTTATTTTCCTTTGCATTAGTTAAAAACACTAATATTAAAAGTAATATTAGTGCTAATATATTTGCTAAAATTTTTCTTTTTCTACTTCTTCTCATTTTAAATATTCCATAATACTAATATAATTACCATCACCAATTATGATGTGATCTAAAAGATCTATTTCAAGTTTACCTAAAATTTCCTTTAATTCTTTTGTAAACCTTATATCTTGCCTACTTGGTGCTACATCACCACTTGGGTGATTATGTGCAATTATTATCCTTGTACTTTCTTCTTTAATAGCTTCTTTTAATACATCTTTTAACGGCACATCGATAGATCTTTCCTTAAAGTTTGAATAATATCTGGTTTTTAATAAATTATTTTTAGAGTCCAGATACATAGTGCAAAATTTTTCATTTTTTTCATATCTAAGTTTAGGCATAATAATTAATGCTGCATCAGATGTTGATTCAATTTTAACATTTTTAGAAACCGGTTTTTCAATTCTTTTTACAATTTCCCCAACCGCTTTTAGATTTAATGCTTTTACTTTTCCAATACCTTTAAATTTCATTAATTCTTTTATTGATATTGTATGTAAAAATCTTAATCCTTCTTCACTATATGGATTTTTTAAAAGCAATCTTCTTGCAAGCGAGACTGAACTTTCATTATTGTTTCCAGTTTTTAAAATTATTGCTAGTAATTCCGCATCAGTAAGTGATTCTGCCCCATATTTTTCAAGCCTTTCATATGGTCTTTCAAATACAGGCATTTCTTCTATTTTCATTAAATCCTTTTCTAGAAAATCTATGCTAATCTACTATATATTAATAATCCTATTAACATTCCTATTATGCTTGAAATTGTAAGGCTTATTGTAAATCCAAAAGTTATTGCTATAACTTTTAAATCTAAAACCAATGGTTTTACAAAGCCAAATGATTCTCCATAATTTATCCATTCAAGTCCTTTTACATCTTTTAGACTTGCTCCAATTAAACTTCCTACTACTAAACCAACTAAAAGTAAAAATAGTAAAAGCCATTTTCTTTCTCTTGCGTTCATATTTATTCCTTATCCTTTTTAATTATATATTTCATATTTTTTTATTTCAACGAGTATTTATTATGTTAAACTCTACGTCTTTGTTTTTTTAATATTTTTAATTCTTCATTTAATTTTTTTATAGAATTTTTTACATCTTCAAAAGTTTTTTCAATATCTTTTATATATTGCGGTATATCTTCTAGTTTTTCATGTCTAGTTAAATATCCTTCAGCGTATGTTTTATAATATTCTTTATCACTTTCTTTTTCTGATTTCATCATCTTATTATATTGCTCAAAAGCTTTATAATATCTTTGCATTTCATCTTCTAAATAATTTATATATTTTTCTTTATGATATTTTTCTATTTCTGTATCTTCTATAATTAATTTAATTAATATCTTAACTAGTCTTCTATCTAATTTTCCAGGTGTTTTGAAATATCCCTTTGGTCTTTTGCTTCTTTCAGTTGGATGTGAGTTTTGTACCAAAATTTCTACTGTATCTGTTATTCCAACATGTGATTTGTATTGTCTTTTTGAAGATATTGCATCAAATTCATCTGCTACTCTTATTATTTGTCCCTCATAAGGTATATCTTCTGCTGTTAATCCTCTTGGATATCCTGTACCATCTAGTGATTCATGATGGTAGTATGGTCCAGCCATATATGGTCTTAGTTTTTCATCATTCATACATATTTGATATCCAATGGTTGTATGTGTTTTCATAATTTCAAATTCTTCATCTGTTAATTTACCTTGTTTTTGAAGAATTGTTTGAGGTATGAATATTTTGCCTATATCGTGAAGATAACCACATGTTGTAGCATATATTATAAATCCTTCTTCCATACCTAGTTCTGTACATATTCTACATGTAAGGTTTGCAACATTTTCAGAATGTACTCTTGTATATGCATCTAAACTATCCAGCATTGATAATTGATACTTGATTTTTTCGTCTAAATTATATGATTTTAATACTTCACTACTATAAAAATCTATTTTCGTGATTTGATCAAACATTTTTTCTCCTAATATAATTTAGCTTATTATATATTCTAAAATTCATTTTTTCCAATGGATTTTTTTGTTTTTCTACATTGAGATTTTCACAATATATGATATAATTATTTTAAATAAATTGTTGAGGTAAATATGGTTTTTAAAGATTATTACAAAATTTTAGATTTAGATGATATAACTTTTGATCAAGAGAAAATTAAATCTGCATACAAAAAACAAGCAAAAATTTATCATCCTGATACAAACTCAAGTAATACATCAGAAATTTTTAATGATATCTATGAAAGTTATCAAATTCTTTCTGATCCAAATAAAAAAAGAGCTTATGACAGACTTTGGCTAAGTTATATTGCAAGAGATAAAAAAGAAAATAAAACTTATGAACATCAAAGAAGAAATGTCACTATAGAAGAAGAAATAAGAAATCTTTTTTTAGGAGAAAACTTAAATAAAATATTATATAACAAGAAAAAACAAGACGATTATGAAAAAGGTCTAATTACAAAAGAAAAAAACATAGTTATAGATTTAAGCCTTACAATTGAAGAAGCTTTTAAAGGCGGTAAAAAAGAAATAACTTTTAATAATTTAAATAACCAAACTAAAACAATATATATTAATATACCAAGAGGAGTCCAAACCGGAGATAAATTACAAATTAAAAATTTTGAAAAAGCTGTGGATTTTATTGAGCAAACTAATCTTGTAGTAAATATAACTGTTTTAAATGATGATGAATTAGAACTTAAAGGAACTAATTTATATAAAACTGTAGATTTATATCCTTGGGATTTTGCTTTTGGCAAAAAAGTTGAAACAGAAGTTTTAGGAGAAAAAATTGTAATTTTTATTCCTAAACACAGTTCACAAAACTTTACATTTAATCTTAAACAAAAAGGTTTTGTTAATAAACAAGGTTTTAGAGGTGACCTTTTTATAACTACTAATATGGTTTTACCATCTTTGTTTAATGAAAGTGATTTAGAATTATATAAAAAATTAGAAGAATCATTTAATAATTCAAATGAAGAATAAATAAAAAAGGCATACGCCTTTTTTATTTATTCTTCAATATATTTTGCAGGTTCTACTTCTTGTTCTCTAAGTTTATCTGCTATTATTTTAAAATTCATACCATGCGATGCTTTTATTAAGACTATATCATCTACTCTTAAAATTTTATCTATGTTTTTATTTATCTCTTCTGCATTTTCAAAATGATATATTTTAATTTTTTCTTCATCAGGTAAATCATTATTTCTTTTTTCAATCTCGTCACAAATGAATTTTGACATTTCTCCAGCTGTTATAACTAAGTTATATTTACTGTCTATTAATTTGTCCCCTATTTTTCTATGGTACTCTTCTGCAAAATCCCCAAGCTCTAAAACATCTCCTAAAACAGCAACTTTTCTGCCATAATATTTTTTTGCGTTTATTGTATCTAATGCAGCAACTAAAGATTCGTAACTTGCATTGTATGAATCATCATAAACAATCATATTAGAGATAGTTACAAATTTATCCATTCTTCTTTCTGTAGATTTTGTATTTTTTAACTCTTCTTGAATTTCTTCATCAGTCATCTTAAAGATTTTTGCTATATATATTGCAGGTGCAATATTATATATATTATGGATACCAAAAGTATTTATAAAGAATGTACTTTCATTGCCATCAATACTTATTGTAAATTTTGTACCTTCTTCTTCTGGTATAACATCCTTAATTAATATGTCTGAATTTTCTTTTGTTCCAAATGTTACTATATTTACCTTTTTGACTTTTGATGCATTTTCTGCTGGTTGTAATGTATCTAAATCACATTGTCTTTGTTTTTCTTTTTCTGCATATTCTGCTAATTTATCTGAATCATTATTTACAATTAAAAATCCATTATCCTTTAACCCATCTAATATCTCAAGTTTTGCCTTTAATATATTATCTCTATTTCCTAGATTACCTATATGTGAGCTTCCTATATTAGTTATAATTGCAATATTTGGTTTAATAAATGTTGAAACTTGACTAATTTCTCCAAAACTATCCATACCCATTTCAGCAATTAATATTTCAAACTTGTCTTCATATGATGAAAGTGCTAATCCAATACCTCTTTTTGTATTAAAGTTTTTTGGTGTTTTAAAAGTTTTGAATTTTGATTCAAGAATTTGATTTAAAATTTCTTTTGTAGATGTTTTCCCTACACTACCTGTTATTCCTATTATTACAGGATTATTCATTGAAATTTTATATTCTACTATATCGTAAAGTGCTTTTTCAGCATCTTCTACTAATATACAATCAATTCCTTCTATATCACTATTTTTATTAGAAATTATTGCAAGTGTTGCTCCATTTTTTCTAGCATCTTGAATGTATTTATGTCCGTCCATATTTTCACCAACAATTGCTATAAATGTATCGCCTTTTACTATATTCTTTGAGTTTTGTTTTATTTCTCCAACTTCCATTTCATATGAGCCAGATAATAATTCTCCACCAACTATATTTAATATTTCTTTTACTTTCATTTTCATTCCTCATTTATATTTAACTATTCTTTTTTATAATATACTTAATATTCGCTTTTTTCAATTTTTAAAGATTTAAATGGAAGTTATAAAAAAGTGTATATTGCTTTTTACTTATTTTCTACATATACTTTATTTAAGGAGATTTTATGAAACCTAAAAAAATAGCTATATTGTATGCTTCATTTGGAAATGGACATAAAGCTACAGCTAATGCGATAAAAAATAAATTAGAAAAATATGGTGATATAGAAATAGATCTTTTAGACTATTTTGAATACTTTAATAAAACAATAAATTCTATTAGCATAAATTTTTATAAAAATATTGGAAATATGCCGGAATCAATTTATTCAAAAATGTACAATTCAACATCAAATGAATCATTTTTTTCAAATGTAATTCCACATATTTTAAAACTTACTGGAATAAGATTAATAAAATATTTAAAACAATTTAATCCAGATATAGTTATATGTACACATCCTTTTGCAACACAAGCTTGTGCATATCTAAAAAAGAAGAAAAAATTTAATTTCTTACTTGCAAATATTTTAACAGATTTTGAAATACATAGACTGTGGTATGATTCACCAGAATTTATAGATTTGTTCTTTGTGAGTACAGAAGATATGAAAAAGAATCTAATTGAAGTAGGTGCTGCCAGAAAAGAACAAGTTTTTGTAACTGGCATCCCTGTAAGAGAAGAATTTTCAAAAACATATAATAAAGATGAGATATATGATCATTTTAAATTAGATAAAAATAAAAAAACAATAACCTTTTTTTGTGGTGGTGGTCAAGGTATCTTTTATAAAAATGTTATAGATTTTTTAAAAATAGCAATAGAAAAATTTAAAAATGAAAATTTAATAATTATTTCTGGAAAAAATGATGACGCTATTAAAAAGATTGATAAGATTATTAAAGAAAATAATTGTGGAGAAAATGTTAAACTTTTCTCATTTATTTCTGAAATACCAGAACTTATGTATATATCTGACTTCATAATTTCAAAACCTGGTGGTCTTACAACATCTGAAGCATTAGCAACTGGGACTCCAATATTGATTATTGCCCCGATACCAGGACAAGAAATAGCAAATACCAAATATTTAGAAAAATATAAAGCTGGTATATTCTTAAATAATGCTGAAAAAGCTAAAAGTGTTTTTGATCAAATTTTGAATGATTCAACTGATATATTACAAAATTTATCTTTAAACTCAAAAAATATTGGTCATCCTAATGCTACACAAGAAATTATAGATATTATTTTAAATCATTATGATAATAATTAATAAAAAGGAAATACACTTTTAGTATATTTCCTTTTATTTTCTTTTTTTATCATTTATTCACTATTCTTCAGATATATCTATTCTTCCTTTTAATGCTTTGGATAAAGTTATTTCATCTATATATTCAAGATCTCCACCAATTGGAACACCACTTGCTATTCTACTTACCTTAATATTAAACGGTCTTAATAATCTTGATATATACATTGCTGTAGCCTCACCTTCTACTTTAGGATTTGTAGCAATAATTATCTCTTCAATACCATCTTTTTCAACTCTTTTTAGTAATTCTTTTATTTTTATATCATCTGGAGTTACATTATTCATAGGAGAAATAGCACCATGTAAAACATGGTACACTCCTTTATATTCATGTGTTTTTTCCATAGCTATTATATCTTTTATATCTTCAACTACACAAATAGTTTTTTTATCTCTAAAGTTGTCACTACAAATATTACAAGGATCTGTGTCAGATATATTATGACATATTGAACACTCTTTTAAATTTTCTTTTGCACTTAACATTGAATCTGCAAAATCTTTTACTTCCTTCATATCTGCTTCTAATATATAAAATGCTAATCGCTCTGCTGTTTTTCTACCAATACTCGGTAATTTTTCAAAACTTTCAATTAATTTTTCTATTGATTGTGAATACATATTATAATCCTGGTATATTTAATCCTTCCATACTTTCTTCAGCTTCACTATCTATTCTATTTGATAGCTCATTAAAAGCAAGTTTTATTAAATCTATTAATGTTTCTACATCATCTGGATCTACTACACTATTTTCTATTTCAAGATCTAATATTTGCTTTTTACCATTCATTTTTAATTTTACAGCTCCACCACCTACACTTGTTTCATAAATTTTATTTTCTAAATTTTTTTGTGTATTTTGTAGTTCAGCTTGCATTTTTTGTGCTTCTTTCATTAATTTGTTAAGATTCATTCCTCCGCCAAAACCTGGCATTCCTCTAAATTTAGACATTTTACCATCCTTTTATTATTATATTATATTCTTTATTTGTTAAACTTTTCATTATTTCTTTAATGATTTCTAATGTTTTTATATCTTTTGCAGCTTTCATTTGCTCTACATTCTCTTTTTGCATATTTTTATTTTTGATGAAATATATTTCATTGTCTTTAAGATATGCTTCAGAATTAGATACAAGTGCAAAGATTATTGTTTCTCCTCTATTAAGAAGAGCCCTTTGAAGATTAGTTATATTTACTTTTTGAGCATCATTTATTATGTTTTCAAAATTATTTTCTTCTTTTTCAATAAATAAGCTTTTTATCTCACTTTTATCTTCAATTATTTCTTTTATATCCTTTTTTTCTTCTACTTTATTATTTTCTTTTTTAGTTTCATCTTTATTTTCTTTTAATACATTTAGTATATCTTCAGGATTCATTGCATCTTTTTCTTTTCTAATATTTCCCTTAAATCCTACTCCTAAATTTATTATATTTGCAATTAATATTGTTCTTTTATTATCTGACCATTTCATATTTGATTCAATTTTTAAAAGTTCTTTTAATAGCATATATATTTTTTCATTATCTTGTGAAGCAATTTGACCTATTTTTGCTTTTTCGTCTTTTGAATATTTAAATACTTTTTCTTTTTCTTTAATATATGATACTTCAACTATTCTTATCATTTCATCAAGGATAATTTTTGGTTCTTTTCCATCATCTAAAATACTTCTAAGTATTTCTACAGCCTCATTATCTTTTCCTTCTAAAATATTTAAAACAATATCTATTATTTGTTTTACATCTGGAAGCCCTATTATATTTCTTATATCTTTTTCTTCAATTCTTCCAACTAAAGACTTAGCACTTTCTAATATCGACATAGAATCTCTAACAGATCCTTCTCCAAGTATGCTTATTAAATCTAATGCTTCTTTAGATATGTCTATATTTGTTTCTTTAGCTATTTTTTCTAAATAATTTGAAATTTCCTCTTGTGAAACTTTTTTAAAATCAAATCTTTGACATCTTGAAAGTATAGTAGCTGGTAATTTTTGTGGTTCAGTTGTTGCAAGTATAAATTTAACATGCTCTGGTGGTTCTTCAAGTGTTTTAAGTAATGCATTGAACGCTCCACCTGAAAGCATATGAACCTCATCTATAATATATACTCTATATTTTGCTTTTGTCGGTAAATAGTTTGATTCATCAATTATTTCTCTTATATTATCTACACCTGTATTTGATGCAGCATCCATTTCAATAACATCTAATATGCTTCCATCTTCTATTCCTTTACAGTTTTCACATTCCAAACATGGTTCACCATCTTTTAAATTTAAACAGTTTACTGCTTTTGCTAATATCTTTGCAAATGTAGTCTTACCTGTTCCTCTTACTCCTGTAAAAAGATATGCATGTCCTACTTTATTTTCAATAAGTTGGTTTTTTAAAATTTTTACAATATATTCCTGTCCTATAGCATCATCAAATCTTTTAGGACGATATATTCTATATAATGATTTATACATTATTCTCCTTTTAAAAACTTCCTTTTTATTGAAAGACCTCACATAGCATTATTATTTATCGCTGCTTTCTTCCGAATCTGACGAGGTTCATAACATAACTATTGAGATCCTTCAATAAAAAGGAAGTGTATTTAGCTCTATTTTTAATATATAACAAATTGATTTAAATTACAATATACAATTAATTATCTATTTTTACGCTTTCAAAACTTAAATTATTATCTTCTTTTTTTACGAAAATATTTGTATCAAAATTATATTTATAATCTGGCATTATTTTTTGCTCAGTTTTGAATATTTTTCCATTATTAAGTTCAACTTCTATATCAAACTTTACAATATAACTAATTGTATCTTTATTTTTATCATCTATTTTTCCTTTTAAAAGAGATAAACTTTGTTTTGATTCATAATTAGATCCGATTTCCATTTGAGCAACATTTTCTTTTTTTGTTCTAAAAGCTAAAATTAAATTTTTATTATCTTTTTTTACTGTATATTCAATCAACTTTTTTTGTTCATCATTTAAATGCAAATATCTATTATTATCTTTTTCATAAACATTTACATTAAAACTTGGTTTATTACCATCTTTATCTAATATTTCTATGTTTTTAAAGCTTATTTTTTTAATACTATCTTTTGAATTTAAATGTTTATTCTCAAAATTTAAATAAATATCCTTGATGAAATCAATTGCAAAATCTTTATTAGAAACATTTTTCCCTATAGATCCTGTTAATACAGTTTTAATTTCTTTTAATTCAAAATATTTCTTCCATGGATTAACAAAACTTGAAATTATTGCATATAAAATAAGGAGTATGATAATTATTGATATACATACTAAATATATAATCATGTGTTTTTTATATGATTTTTTATTTACTAAATCTGGTTCAAATAAATCACTCATTATTTTATATTATTTCCTTTTCCCTCTTAATCTTATTTTTTCAAAAAATTCATTTAATAGATTATTTGAATCTTTTTCACAAATCCCACTTTCTATTTTGATTTTATGATATTTATTTATATCTTTAAGATTTATTACAGATCCTGCAGCACCTCTTTTCTTATCTTTTAGCGCAAATACCAATCTTTCAATTCTCGATTCCATAATTGCTGCCATACACATAAAGCATGGCTCAAGTGTTACATACATTGTACAATTATTTAATCTCCAATTTTTTAATCTTTTGCTTGCTTTTTTTATTGCTTCTATTTCAGCATGCGATGTTGGATCATTTGTTTTTTCTTTTAAATTATGTGCTTTTGATATAATTTCATTATCTTTAACAATAATTGCACCAATTGGTACTTCATCTTTTTTCAATGCTTTTTTAGCTTCTTTTATTGCAAGTAACATATATTCTTGATCTAAATCTTTATTCATAAATCTTATTTTTCTTTCTTAATATTCTTATGTCTTGTCCATAGAAATTCTTTATAATGTAATTTCCAACAATTCTTGAAAAGATTCTATCTTCATATGAATCATTTAAATTTTTAAGAGACATATTTGAAGATATAAGTGTTGATTTATTTTTTATTAATCTATTATTTATGATTGAAAAAAGCTCTTTCATTTTACTTTCAGTTAAATTTTCTGATCCTAGATCATCTATAATTAATAAATCTACTGTATTTATTTGATTTAGCATATTGTAATATTCTTCATTGTCATTAAATTTTGAAAGCATTAGCTCATCTAACATAATAGGTGCTGTTTGATAAAATACTGTATAACCATTATTAATTAATTCTTTGGCTATTGCATTAGATAAATATGTTTTTCCTAACCCTGTTTTACCTGTAAAAAATATATTTTTAATTTTTGTATTTTTATCTCCAAAATTTTCAACAAAATATTTTGAAATTTCGAAGATTTCCTTCATATTTTTTCTTGGACTTTTTTCTTCATTTCCTTTTTCATTTGAATAATATTTAAGATTAAAATTTTCAAAAGTTTCATTATTATCCAAGTTTAAATTTGAATTATTATATCTTTCATTTAAAAGTTTTTGAGTTACACATTTACATCTAATTGTCTTTCCGTTTTCCTTTATATATCCTTTATCTTTACATATATTGCATTTATATTTGATTTCTAAATAATCTTTAGGTAAATCTAATTCTTTGATTTTCTTTTCTTTAAGTTTTTCTATACTTTTAATTTCTTTAGTTATTTTATCTATATCATCAGTCAAACCATTTAAAACAAGTTGAACTCTTTTATAGTCCAACTGATTTATTTTATCTTGCATTTTTTTAATATCTGGATTTTCTAAAAGAATACTATTTTTTCTTAACTCAATTTTTTCTTTTTCTCTCTCTATATGCTTTTCGTATTCTGTTTTTATATCTACTATATTCATTATATTCCTTAATCATATAAATTTTCTAAATCAGTAAAGTCTCTTTGATCATGTGGATTTTTTACATTAACTTTTTTATTCGTTTTTCCACTATCTTTATTTTCATTAACTTTTTGGCTTTCTTTTCTCTTTAACTCAATATATTCCTTGATCTCTTCAGATTTTTTTAAATTATTTTTATTCCAATCATTAATTATTGCATCAATATATTTAAAACTTTGTGTTCCTTTTTCAGAAGCAATCGTTACAGCTATATCTATAGCATCTTCATTAAAATTATATTCAAATATCCATTTTTTTAAACAATTTTCTTCAAAATCTGTTAATGCTCTATATAATCCTAAAACATTTGATATTTTTTTACCTATTTTATATATTTTTTGTTTTACACTTAGATAATTATTTAGATCTTCATATGTTTTTATATTATCACTATTCCAACCTCTTGCTACTTGTTCTAAATAATTTTTATTTAAAGCATTCTTGTCTTTTCCGTATTGGAATAGAGCAAGCATTACCTCATCTGAAAATAAATATTTTTCATACCAATTATATATTGTAGCAACCCATGTAGGACTCATAACTCCTTGGAAAAATAATTTATTTATGTTGTCTATTACATTTGCTTTTTCATTTTCTTTATTTTTCTTTTCTATTTCTTCTTTTGAAAGTTCAATTTTAGGATTATATTTTTCAAATAATTCAACTTCTTTTAAATTTCTTAATATATACCCATTTGTATTTTTTACAAGAATACCTTTTTCTTCCCAATATTCAAGCCCTGCTTTTACTGCAGTATAACCAATATTTAATGAATTAGATATACTTTTAATAGTTATATCATCACTAAATTTAGTTTGAAAAAGTAAATATATATATATTTTAACTGCATCTCCTGGTGCATCTGGTAAATATTTTGTTATAAATATATCTGACACTTCAGTATCATTAAAAATAAACGATGCATCTTTCTTGATTATTTTCATCCTAATTCCTTTCAGATTTAGTATAACATATCTTTTTCATTTTGTAGAATTAAATCCTTATTTTCATCTGATTCTCTTATATATAAATATACTTTTTTTGAAAACAAATAAAATATTAAATATTTAATTATATATACTGGATTTTCATAGGTATTTGAATATGCAGAAAAAAGCAAACTTGGAATTAAAAATATTAATATTATTTCTAATTTTAATAAAGATTTTACTTTAAAAAAATCTAAGATTTTAACTAGTATAAATGTAAAGATCATTATTAATATAAAAGATTTCTTCTCAAACATACCAAAAACTTTTGGTTTAAAATTTATATTTTTATGTATTTTAAATTCTAGTTTTTCTTCCACTATATTCCTCCTTTTGTTTCTCTAAAACTATTGTTGATATATAAGCTTGTACCACCAATTAGTTCTCTTTGCATTTCATTTATTTGCATTAAAGCATATACACAACCTACGCATATTACTTTTCCTAAAATATGTACTTCACCAAATTTTACGCTTAATCCCATTATAATTATGATAGCAACTAAATTTTGAAGTACTAAAAGTCCTATAAATGATTTAATCCATGCTTTACCTATATACTCTGTTTTTCTATTTGTATTAAAAACAAGTGCAAACGGTAAAAATAAACATAGTAGTTTTATATATACATATCTTAATGAATATACAAGCAGTAGATTAATTAATCCAAATGATACAAAACCTTTTAAAATATTATTTACAGTCTGGCCTTCTGCATTTAAATCTATTGAAATTACTGAATTTATTTTTTCTAAAAATGTTTTAAAACTTATTGGTTTTTTTATTAGATATTTACCATATTTCAAGATTTCTTCTGTTATATACCAATTTATATTAATAATAATCTCACAGATTTTTTCACTAAATCCTATTAAAATAGCAGCTATAACTAATCTATATATAAAAGAGCTTATATCTTCCATTTCTTCATTTACTAATTTAGATATTAAGTATTTGAAAACAAAATATATTAAAACACCATATATTAAAGTATTTGCTATTCTTTTTACGCCAAAATTTATTCCATCTCCAAAAATATTATTTACTGAATCTCTATATATAATACGTTTATCTACGAAAACTATATAATCTAAAACAGAACTAATGCTATTTTTAACATTGTCATATCCAAATGATATGAGCTGATCAAAAATCTCATAAAAGTATTTCATTTTTTAACCTGCTAATGTTTCTATAAATGAAATAAGTAAATCTAGACATAATATTAAAGAGTATGCAACTATTGTATCCCTGATTATTTTTTTAGACTTCCTTATTCTCTCTTCTTCGCCAAAACTAAATTTTCTCATTAAAAGTCCTGTACCGATTGCAGCACCAGCAATTGGTGTAGATATTCTAGTTATATATTTTTGTATTTTTGTAAACGCATCATACATTTTATTGATCATTTTAGGCATAGCTGCATATACACTTATATTTAATATGATAGTAATTATGGCAATTATCCAAATTACCTTTATAAGTGTTTTATATTTTATTATATTTTCTTTTTCTTTCATAAAATTCCTTTCTTAAAAAATATGGTATTATATATGCTTTCTCGGTTACTATTTCTTTATTTGTTAAAAAAGTAATAGCCTCAAAAACTTTAAGGTTTTGTGTAAAGTCCTTAACTTCAAACTTATTTTCTAGATTTTTCGACTTATTAATACTTTCAGATAAATTAGATTTAGATGAAACAAATTTTTTAAGAATATAATTGTATTCAGAATCATTGGAATTTTCAGAAATCGTTGTGCTTAATTTTTCTTTATATACTTTCCCAATTTGTGATATTGCTGATTCAACCGTATATGAATCATCATTTCTAAACCAGATTTTATTAAGTAAATTTTGAATAATTACTTCACACGCCTCTTTATCTTTTAAAGTATTTTTAAGCGATGTATAACTTTGTGTTGATACAATATTTATACACTTTGCTTCTCTTGATTGTGCATAAAAATTTGCATCTGTCTTAGTTACATATTCCTGATATTCATCACATATAAAAGAACTTATTCTAATATTTTTATTATATTTTAATTGTGTAAGCACTTCACTTTGAAAATCTAATTTTAAATATGTTGCTATTATCTTTGCAAGTATAGTATTTTGAGAAAGATTCATATTCAGTACAACTATTTTCCCACTTTTAATCATTTCTTCGAACCCTTCAAAATTAATTTCTTCTTTTGTAGGACAAAAAGTTTTATTTATTTCATAATCTGAAACAAATATATTTGTTATTCTAGATATTTCTGATTTAATAATTGAAGAAGTTCTTTCATCAAGACTTAAAAATTCATTTTCAAAAAATTCTATAAATGTCTTTAGATTAAAAATATCTTCTGAATTTAACTTCTTTTTTAAAATATTGTTTCGCAATTCTGCTTTCTTCTCTAAATAATATCCTTCTTTAAATATAACTTTAGAAAGCTCGTCAAAATTAACATATCCTTTATTATATATTCGTATAAATTTAATACATTCAGATATTAATTGTTCTGCTTTATCTAACCAATACATTTCTGAATTTTCTGGACTTAAAAGCATAAGAATAGTTTTCAATCTATTCGCAATTACTTGTGGTTTTAAATTTGGTTTATGTAATGGATTGTATTTATATTTTCCATTCAATTCTATTTTTATTACGTCTTTATATCTACCAATTCCTTTACATATTTCTTCTACACTTTCACAAAAGTTTCCTTTTACATCTAATATTAATGCTGCTATTTTTTCATCGTCATCTTCTTTTTTATATTTTAGTATTTGTTCTGTCATTGGTAATATTGCACTTTGTGTTTTTCCACTCCCTATACTTCCTGTTACTAATATATTTTGAAACAAAGCACTTTTTTCTATAGAAATGAGCTTTTTGGTATCACTGAAACCAATATTAATATTTATTTCTTTGTTTGAATATAAATTAATATTTATCTTTTCCTTTTTTTCTTTGTTTTTTACCCTTTTCGTTATTTTCCTATCATTTCTTTTTAGATCAATAATTGTATATATACAAAATATTGAAAATAAAAAAATATTCGAAAAATGAAAAATATTCTTTGCTTTGATCCATAAAAAAGGATCCTCATTTTGAAAATCTATTTTTTTGAAACCTAAATCTAAAATTATATTATTTGAACTTAAAATATCTGAGAAAAAAATATATATTAATATGAAATATGTTGTGAATATAATGAATTCAAAAACTTGTTTATTCTTTTTCATTCTTTTCCTTTTTGTTAGTTTGTTCTGATTGTTTTTTTAATTTACTACCTTGAACATTTCCAAATATTACGTATTCTAAAAATGAATATAAGATGATTGATGTTAAAAACAAATGTATAAATAATACTGAAAAAAATATTTTTACTTTAATTTTTACCTCCTTATCTCTAATATATTCTTTTTTAATATCATTGTCTAAAGAATTTAATAACTAGCTCTTTTTAAGTATTTTTTAAATTTTATTATGTTTACTAATGAGTATTTTTTTATTTACTTTATATTTTTTATTTTTTTGTTATTTTTATAAAAAAAAAGACACTCTCGTGTCTTTAAAATATTTCATCTTTTTATACATTTACAGTGTTATATTCTGGCTCAATTAATGGTAAATTTACTGATTTTTTCAGTCCTTCATAAATTACTTTATTTTTATTTAATAAAAAACCTTGTAAATAATCTTACAAGGTTTCTCTAATGG
Organism: uncultured Clostridiaceae bacterium; assembly: GCA_946998225.1. Taxonomy (GTDB): domain Bacteria; phylum Bacillota; class Clostridia; order TANB77; family CAG-508; genus CAMPYH01. Next base: position 100,011 of record CAMPYH010000001.1, read on the forward strand.
TCGCGAGAGTAGGACTCGAACCTACGACCTTCGGGTTATGAGCCCGACGAGCTACCTACTGCTCCATCTCGCAATGTATTAATATAATAACATGCAAGCAGCCTATTGTCAACTAAATTGTTTTTAGATTAGATCTTAATTTATTCAAAAATAACCGATGCTTTTTATGTCTTGAAACATGTCTTGAAACATGTCTTTTTAAATGATAAATTAATATATATTATATTATTATGGAGAAAAATTGGAAAAATTAGTTATTAAAGGTGGAACCAAATTAGAAGGAGAAGTTGAAATAAGTGGTGCTAAAAATGCTGCTGTTGCAATCATACCTGCTACTATTTTAATAGGTGGTAAATGTACTCTTTCTAATGTTCCTAACATTAGTGATGTTACAAAATATATAGATATTTTAGAAGAACTTGGAGCTAAAGTAACTTGGAATTCAATTCATTCAGTTACAATAGATACATCAAGTATAACAAGTCATGAAGCACTTTCTGAAAATGTTTCAAAATTTAGAGCTTCATATTATTTAATTGGTGCTTTTCTTGCAAGATTTAAAGCCGCAAATGTTGGTATGCCTGGTGGATGCAATATTGGAGAAAGACCAATTGACCAACACTTAAAGGGTTTTGAAGCTCTTGGAGCAAATATTGAAATTTCAGATAGCATTTATGCTAAAGCAGATAATTTAAAAGGATCAAAAATATTTTTAGATGTTGTTTCTGTTGGAGCAACTATAAATGTTATGCTTGCTGCAGCTGGTTCTAATGGTGAAACAATTATTGAAAACGCTGCTAAAGAACCACACATCGTCGATGTTGCAAACTTTTTAAATACAATGGGAGCAAATATTAAAGGTGCTGGGACAAGCAGAATAAAAATAATTGGTGTAAAAGAATTTAAAAAATCTGGTGAGTATTCTATAGTTCCAGATCAAATTGAAGCTGGAACTTTCATGATTGCAGCTTCTAAGAATGGAAATGTTTTAATTAAAAATTGTATACCAAAACATATGGAAAGTTTAACATCAAAATTAAGAGAAATGGGTGTTACAGTTAAAGAAGGACGTGATTCAATACGAATAATATCTGGATCTAAATTATCTCATACAAATATATCTACTGCTCCATATCCTGGTTTTCCTACAGATCTACAATCACAACTTGGCGTACTTTTAAGTGTAGCAAGTGGACAAAGTGTAATTTGTGAAAATATTTGGCATTCAAGATTTGCATATACAAATGAACTTAATAATATGGGTGCAAATATATCTGTAAATGGAGATATAGCTATATTTAATGGAGTTAAATCTCTTAATGGAACTAAAGTATATGCTACAGACTTAAGAGCAGGTGCTGCATTAATAATAGCTGGTATTTTTGCTGACGGAATAACAGAATTATATAATCTAGATCATATTGATAGAGGTTATGAAGATATAGAAGGTAAATTTAAACAATTAGGAGCAGACATTACTAGAGTTAAGGAAGATGATTAATGAAATTTACAAGTCTTTTTAGTGGCAGCTCAGGTAATTCATATCTACTAGAAACAGATAATTCTAAAATATTAATAGATGCTGGTAAAAGTGGAATTAAAATTGAAAAGGAATTAAATAAATTAAATGTCTCTCCAAATGAAATAGATGCTATTCTTTTAACACATGAACATACTGATCATTTTCAATCTGTTTCAACTTTATCTAGAAAGTATCAAATTCCTGTTTTTGTATCATTAAATATTAGAAATTTACTAGATTTTAAAACACCAGATGAATATATACATACTTTTGACCCAAGTAAAAAATTTAATATTAATGATATAAATATAATGCCTTTTAAATTATCTCATGACGCAATTGATCCTGTTGGTTTTAGCTTTGATAACAATAACTCAAAAATATCTATAGCTACAGATACAGGAATATTTAATGAAGATCTTATAAATTCTATATCTGATTCAAATATAGCCGTTATAGAGTCAAATTATGAAGATAAATTAATAGAAGTATCAAAATATCCATATTATCTTAAAAGACGTATTAAGAGTGAAAAAGGTCATTTATCTAATAAACAAATGCAAGAGCTTTTAACTATCCTTTCAGATAAAAATGTTAATCAATTTATATTAGCACATTTAAGTAAAGAAAATAATCAACCATTGATTGTTGAACAATCAGCAATGATTGCTCTAGAAAATAAAGAAAAAAAACCAGGTATATATATAGCACCAAGAGAAGAAAAAGGAATTACATTTAAATTGTAATTCCTTTTAAATATTTAAATCTAATTAGTCATTTGTGAATTCTTTATAGACTTCATTTTTAGGTATATTAAAATCTTTTGATATTGCTTTAATTATATCTTTTTTAGATAATCCTTTTCTTAAATAAAATTCATATGCATCTTTAAAGCTTATATTATCTTCGGTTAAGTCTATTTCATCTGCTCCGTCTATTATTAAAACCATTTCACCTTTTTCATTTACTTCTTCTAGAATTTTACTAGCTGTTCCATAATAATATTCTTCGTATATTTTTGTTAATTCTCTGCCTAATACTAAATTTCTTTTTTCATCAATTTCATTTATCTTTTCAAGAACATTTTTTATTCTATTAGGTGATTCATATAATATGGTTGGATATCTATTATACATAATATCTTGTAATTCATTTATATTTTTCATAAAACCATAAAATATAAATTTACCACCTAAGAAACCTGAACTAGCATAAGCTGTCAATGCAGCATTTGCACCAGGTATAGTTATTATCTTTATATTTTCTTTAATTGCCTCATTTACAATTATAGCTCCTGGATCAGATATTGTTGGCATTCCTGCATCAGATACTAAAGCTATATTTTTTCCTTCTTTTAAATCTTTTATTATTTCATTTTTCTTTTTAGTTTCTATATCTTTATAATAACTTTTTGTTTTCTTATCTATACCATATTTTTTAAGTAATATAGATGTAACTCTTGTATCTTCTGCTAAAATATAATCAACACTTTTTAATGTTTCTATTGCTCTTAAACTAATATCTTCTAGATTTCCTATAGGTGTTCCTACTATATATAATATTCCCATTTTAATTTCCTAACTTTTCTGATTTTAACACTTCTAAAAATTCACCAGCATTTTTAACAAACTGTATAAGAACTAATTTAGGCATATAATTTGAATTTGTTAATACTTTTATTGTTTTTGCTTCTAAATTATATTTTCTACATTCATATAATAAATCTTGAATTCTGTTAAACCTATGTACCATATATAATCTACCTTTGTCTTTTAATAGATTACTAGATACCTCAAATAACTTTTCTAAAAAATTTTCTTCTTCTTTTTTAGCTATTGTTTTTTCTTCATTTACAGAATCAATTCCTGAATTATTTTTTTTATATGGTGGATTTACACTTATTATATCAAAAGTACCAAATAATTCTAATTCTTTAAGTTTTTTCTTATCCAATTTATTTATATCTAAATTTAAAACACTAAATTTACTAGGTAAATCTAAATTTATTTTCGCATTTAGCTCATTTAATTTTGCAAAATATTCTTGTTTTTCAAGAAAATGCACTTTGTTAAAATTAAAAATTCTTTGTGCAATAAGACCTACTATTCCTGTTCCAGAACATAAATCTATATATTTTAAATTTTCTTTATTATCTATTCCTTCACAAAGATACATAAACCTTGTAAGTTGAACAGAATCTTGCCCATACTTAAAAAATCTATCATCTTGATAGATTTTTAAGTTATATTCACTAATTATTTCGTTTACTATATTTTTATCATTTAAATCAATTGTCATGTATTATTCCATTTCTTTTTCTATTTCTTCTTCAGGTAATATTGTTTCAAATGACACTACACTTACACCTTTTTCCATTCTTATTAATGTAACGCCTGATGTCGCTCTTCCAAGCATATTAATATCTTTTACGCTTAATCTAATTACTGTTGCTGAATCAGTAATAAGCATTAAATCTTCATTTCCTTCAACAACCTTAATTCCAATTAAACTTCCTGTTTTTCCAGTTAATTTATGTGTAAATACTCCTTTTCCGCCTCTTTTTTGTACAGTATATTCAGATAATTCAGTTCTTTTACCAAAACCATTTTCAGTTATAGTTAAAAGTGATGCTTTATCATCGTGAATATTATCCATTCCAATAACTTCATCATCTTTTCCTAAAGTTATCGCTTTAACTCCTCTAGTATTTCTTCCTAATGGTCTTAATTCTTTTTCACTAAAGAATATACATTTACCAAATTTTGTTCCAACTATAATATTATCTTTACTAGTAGTTTTCTTAATTGAAATCAGCTCATCTCCTTCATCTAAAGCTATTGCTTTTAATCCAGATGTTCTACTAGTTTCATATTCAGCTAGATTTGTCTTTTTCATGATTCCATTTTTAGTAGCCATTACTAAGAAATTATCTTTTGAATATTTCTTAATTGGAATAACTGCATTTATTTTTTCATCTTGTTCTAGTGGCAATATATTTACTATTGCTGTTCCTCTTGCTGTACGACTAGCTTCAGGAATTTGATATCCTTGAAGTCTATATAGTTTTCCTTTATTAGAGAAAAATAGTACATGATCTAGTGTTGAAACAACAAATAAATCATTAATAAAATCATTCTCCTTAAGATTCATACCTGTTATACCTTTGCCACCTCTATTTTGGTTTTTATATGTATCAACTGGCATTCTCTTTATATATCCATGATTTGTAAGAGCTATAACAGAATCTTCATCATCAATTAAATCTTCTATTTCTATTTCACCTTGATCTGCTACAATTTTTGTTCTTCTCTCATCATTGTATTTTTCTTTCATTTCAGTTAATTCTTCTTTGATGATATCTATTTGTTTTTGTTCACTTTCAAGGATACTTCTTAAATATTTTGCAAGTTTCATTAACTCATCATATTCTTCATTAATCTTTTCAATTTGTAATCCAGAAAGAGTTTTTAATCTCATATCTAGAATTGCTTGTGCTTGAATATCTGATAATCCAAATCTTTCCATTAATTTTTCTTTTGGATCATCATATGATGCTTTAATTATTCTAATAACTTCATCAATATTATCTATAGCTATTTTTAAACCATCTAAAATATGTAATCTTGCTTCAGTCTTATCTAGATCAAATTTAGTTCTTCTTACTATTACTGTTTTTCTATGATTTATAAATATTTCAATTTGTTCTTTTAATGGTAATAATTTAGGTTCATTTTTAACTAAAGCTAAATTTATAATACCAAATGTTGATTCAAGTTGAGTGTATTTAAATAATTGATTAACAATTATATTTGCATTTACATCTCTTTTTAATTCAATTACAACCCTAACTTGTGCATCTTTATCTGATTCATCTCTTACTTCAGATATTCCATCAATTCTTTTTTCTTTAGCAAGTTCAACTATTTTTTCTATTAAAGTTGCTTTGTTTACTTGGTATGGAAGTGAATGAATAACAATTTTGTTTCTTGAAGCTGTCATAGGTTCAATTTCTAATTCACCTCTTAATTTAATTTTTCCTCTACCAGTTTCATATGCTTTTTTAATTTCAGCTCTTCCTAAGATTTGTGCTCCTGTTGGGAAATCTGGACCAGGAATTTTTTTCATTAGTTCATCTACTGTAATGTCTTTATTGTCTAAATATGCCAACATTCCATCAACTACTTCACCAATATTATGTGGAGCCATATTTGTTGCCATACCAACAGCTATACCTGAAGAACCATTTATTAATAATTGTGGTAATTTACTTGGAAGCACCATCGGCTCTTTAAGAGTATTATCATAGTTAGGCATAAAGTCTACAGTTTCTTTAGTTATATCAACAAGCATTTCTTCTGCTATTTTTGCAAGTCTTGCTTCAGTATAACGGAAAGCTGCAGCAGGGTCGCCGTCTATAGAACCAAAGTTACCATGTCCATCAATAAGTGGATATCTTAATGAAAAGTTTTGCGCCATTCTTACCATTGAGTCATAAACAGCAGCATCACCATGTGGGTGAAACTTTCCTAAAACATCACCTATTGTAGCAGCAGATTTTCTATAAGGTTTATTTGAAAATAATCCTGCTAAATACATAGTATAAAGTATTCTTCTATGAATTGGTTTTAAACCATCTCTTGCATCTGGTAAAGCTCTAGAAATAATAACACTCATAGCATATTCCATATATGATGTTTTCATTTCTTTAGCTACTTCTCTTACTATAACATTTTCTTTAATTTCTTCTTTTTTATTTTCTTCTTTTTCTTTATTGCTCATTAGTTTTCCTTTCAACATAAGTATATCTTTTATACTTATGATTTTCAAGGCATATATAGGTAGAATGTTTATTTTTCAACTATTTTGACATATTTTCACTTTTATTTTGCTAATTGTTTTAACAATTCTAATTCGTCATTTGACACAACTGGATTTTTATTATTTTGTATGTATTTTTGAATATATTCTATTTTTTCAAAATTATTTAATTGTTTTATATCAATGCTAATTTTGTTATAATGATGCAGCATTTTTTTGTATTCTTTTGCCATTCCTTCTTTGTCTTTTCGTTCTACACATTTTTCCCATCTTTTATAACTTTCATTAAACTTATCAATGTTCTTTATTTCATTAAATAAATTATCTTCTAATTTATCTGAAAAAGTATTTACCATAGCTGTTTTTCCAACTTTAAGTGCACTTCCAATTTCTTTAGAAATTAATTTACTTTGAACACCTGTATCTATAGATTTACCCAATAGTTTAGAAAACGAATCAAGTATTCCATTTTGTTTTGTTAAATTCCTAATTTCTTCAACTTTTGAGTAATCTTTTTTCTTTTTAAAAACTATATTAAACAGATTTTTTGCTTTATTTGTTATTTCATTCATGCCTTCTCTAAATCCATTTTCTACAATTACATTTTTTACATCTATTACTACATCTTCAATATAATTCGGTAAAGCCATTCTAATTCCAATATCTAAAGCTGCATTTGCAATATTAGTTATATTTTTCTTGAATTTTTCATTTTTACGAATTTTATTTTCGATTTTTGCATTTTTAATTTGTTCTTTTTCTAGGTTATTGTTTGCATTCTTTTCCTTCATTTTTCTCGAAGTATTTAATTCTAAATCCATAATTCTCCTATGTTTTATTATTTTTTATCTTTTCTTTTAGATCTGATTTATTCTTATAATTTTTCTATTCTTATTTTTATTATTTTTGTTTCTTGTATTAAATTTTTTATTATAATTATTATAGATATATGGTTCTGTACCAGTCTTTTTATATCTAGTTTTTGTATTATCAAATTTAATAATTTTTTCTTTTTTTATTTTTTCAATATCTTTTGGTTTTAAGAATCTATTAAATATATTTACTTTTATTACTTGTAATTTCTTTTTAATTCTTAAAATTAAATTTTTATTTTCATTTTTCTTAATTTTAAAAACAATTTCTTTTAATAATTCTTGTTCTTCGTTTTGTATATAATTAGAAATAAGTGGATCAGCCATACAACTTACAACGACTTCTGTCATATCTAATGAACATCCTAAAGGTTCGAAATAAACCTTTTTAATACCTAAGTTTAATAATTTTTCTTTCATTATATTATTTTCTCCTTTTAGGATAACAATAATATTAATTTTCTTTGTAATTTTGTTTAGAAGTTTAATCATTTTAAAGAAATCATTTCCTTTAAATAGTTTTTCATCAATAATAATTGTAGAAATTTTATTTATTTCGTTTTTTTCAAATCCAGTTAAATGTTCAAAAATTGCATCAAAATATATTAATCTTCTTATTGCATATTTTTTCGATTTAAATAGAATTGGATGTATATCCTCACTAGATAACAACATTATTTGCTTTTTTTCTTTCATTTTTTCCTCCTTCAATTATATTTTTTTCTAAGTCATTGGCAATTATTTCTATGATCACCTTTTCCCTTTCAGCTTGAATAAAACTTTCACCTTTCTTTAAACCTCTAATTAATATTTTTTCATTATCTGATAAATATATGTTTTTGCTTATATCATTTATGTTTTCATCATTTAATGAAAATAAAGCTTTAAAAGCTGAGTTGTTTAAAATTGTAGATCCAAATTTTCCATTATTAATTGAAAATAGATCTGAAATGTCTTGGGTGATTGCAACAGCTGACCCATTGTATTTTCTAATTGTTTTAAATAATTTATAGATATATTCTGCAGTTTCTTTTGTTGCTGATGCACCAATTAACTTCCAGATTTCATCTATATAAATTATTTTTTTATCTTTAGTGTCGCTTTTTATTTCTTCCCAAAAAAAGTCTAAAAATAAAAATAATCCGTATTTTAAATTATCTCCTTCCATATCATGAAGATCTGCTACAATAAGTTTGTTATCTAAATTAACATTTGTATGTTTGTTAAAAAAAGATAAACTACCTTTTGTAAAATGATTTAATAAGCTTGCGTATTTCTTTAATTTTTCATCTTTTTTCATCATATATTTCACATCTTCTAGAAGTATTTGCTTATTTGCTTTCATGCTTTGGTAATATAGTTTCTTCAACTTTTCTTCAAAATATGCATAATTTTGTTTATCCATATTTTCAAAAATAGTAAGAAAAAATATTTTTAACTTTTCTAATTTATAATTTAATTCGTTGTTTATTTCATTTTTATCTTTTAAAGATTCCACATTTAAATCTAAAATGTTTATAAATGTTTTAGTATTTTTTCCAAATTTAATATATGTTCCTTTTAAATATTTAGATATGCTTTCATATTCTCTTTCTGGATCTAATACAAATTGTTTTGTGTTATATAGTCTTTGTCTGATAATTTGAAGTTTTGTAAAAAAAGATTTTCCAGATCCACTACTACCTAAAATACACATATTCCCATTTTTATACTTTTCTCGATTAAATCTATCTATTAATACAAGTGAATTATTGTACTTTTCTTTACCAAATAAAATTCCTTTATAATCATAAATTCCGTTTGAAATAAATGGATAAAATCCTACTAGAGTGCTTGTTAAAATATTTCTAGATGAAACTTCTTTTAATATACCTTCGTTATTATTAAGAGGCATTGATACCTTAAATAATTCCTTTTGTCTAAAGTTAGTTTTTTTAGCTAGCATTCCACTTAAAAATAATTTATTTTTAATATATTCTATGTTTTTAGCTAATTCTTCTTTACTTTTTGATTTACACATTATGTATATACATATACTATGTAATTCATCATTTTCTAATTGAAGTTTTCTTCTTATTTCTTTTGCATCTAATATTACTGAAGATAATATATCTATTTCTTCCTTTGTTTTTTCTTTCTCTACTTCACCTATTCCAATATATTCTGTTATGTCTTTTATTGCTGCTATTTTATCTTCTTTATTTATATATATGTTTACATAGCATTCTATTTTTAAGTTTAATATTTCTTTTAATATTAAAGAATTGTATTTTTTTGCATAATCTAATATATATAATCCTGAACAAAACTTGTCTTCCATTTCTATATATTGTGGTTTTTCAAAGGATATATATGAAGGCAATATCTTATCTCTATATGTAAATATTTTTATGTTAACCTCCTGCTTTCGTAATTATTTTTATTTTTTATTGATTTTAAAGCATTTGTTTGAAATCATTCAATTTCTAAATTTTATTTTATTTTAATTTAATTTTTTATATAAAATAATATCAGTTGTAATAAATAAAAATTTGAATTAGAATTTAAAATGTTTAACACTGAGAATTAAATATAGAATTTTGCATTAAACATTGGAATTTAAAGAATTAAAGGATTTAAATAATTAATATTTAATTACAAACTGATATATTTTATATTTTAATTTCACCTTTAAGTTTTATCTTTTGTAAAGTAATTTTAATGAGTAAGGAGAGACCTACTCAAATAAAATTATTAAAATATTATTTGTAAAAATCTTCAATAATATTTTTAATTTGATCCTTGTTTAATATTATTGATTCATTATTTATTTTTTTAAATTCAGAAATTAAATGTTCTGAAATAATCCTTGATTCTTCAAGCTTTTGATGTTTATCTATTTGAAAATATGGTGTTGACATAATGAAATAATACTTTTTTGAATTAACATTTTCATTTTTAGCTATATTATTTAAAAGATTTATATAACTATCATATAATTCATCACTTAGAATTTCTGTGTCTAATTCTGATTGCTTTTTTAAGTACTCTATTGTTTTATTCTGATCTAATTTTAAAATTTTAATTTGTATTTGGAAATTTGAATTTAAGTTAAGAATAAAATTTCTAAAATTATTAATTAACGCTTTTTGTTCTAAATTAGACATCAGTTCAAAATTAATTGGCTTAACCTCTAATATTTTAATAATTTCATTTTTTGTTAGAATGTAATTTTCTCCAATTTCTACTATGTTGTATAAATCATTCATAACTATATTATATTGATTTTCTGAAATAAGTCAAAAAAAAGAGCTTTTATCAACTAAAAGCTCTTTTTATATATGTTTTTTAGATAAAATTATGTTAATTCAATTACTAGATATCAACATTTTTAGTAGTTTTTGCATACTTTTGTATAAAGTCTCTTCTTGGTTTAACTTCAGTTCCCATTAATAATGAAAACATTTCATCTTCATAGCTAGCATCATCAACTGTTATTTGAACAATTGTTCGTGTTGCTGGATCCATTGTTGTTTCCCACAATTGATCTGGATTCATTTCACCAAGACCTTTATATCTTTGAATATGAACTTTTTCTGGTTCATCTATAAGTGCCATTGCATCTTCCATTTCTTTATCAGAATAGCAATATTTATCTTCCATTCCTCTTTTAGATAATTTATACAGAGGAGATTGTGCTATAAATACATGTCCATTTTCAACTAATGGATACATATATCTATAGAAGAAGGTAAGTAATAATGTTCTTATGTGTGCACCATCAACATCGGCATCAGCCATAATTATTATTCTTTCATATCTAATTTTAGATAGATCAAATTTTTCTCCAATACCTGCTCCTATAGCTTGTATAACTGGACTTAATTTATCGTTATCAATTATTTTATCTACTCTATTATCTTTTCTTGTTTTTTCAACATTAAGCATCTTTCCCCATAATGAAAGTATTGCTTGATAAGTTCTGTCTCTTCCTTGTTTAGAAGAACCAGCTGCTGAATCTCCCTCGACGATGAATAATTCAGTACCTTCTGCAGATTTATTTGAGCAATCTGCGAGTTTTCCAGGTAATGTTGTACTCTCTAATTGATTTGTACTTCTAGATATATCTCTTGCTCTTTTAGCAGCTTTTCTAGCTTTAGCAGATCTTTGAGATTTTTGTAGTATTATCTTTCCAATAGCTGGATTTTCCTCTAAAAAGATTTCTAATTTTTCATTTACAATATTAGATACTACAGATAATGCTTCACTATTACCTAATTTTGTTTTAGTTTGACCTTCGAATTGAGGATTAGGAATCTTTATAGATATAATTGCTGTAATTCCTTCTCTAATATCTTCACCTAAGAAGTTTTCATCTTTATCTTTAAGGAAATTTGTTTTTCTTGCATATTCATTAACTGTTTTAGTTAGAGCTCTTTTAAATCCTTCTAAGTGTGTACCACCTTCAATTGTATTTATATTATTAACAAATGAAAGTATATTTTCTGAATATCCACTTGTATATTGAATTGCTATTTCAGTGTTAATTCCATCAATTTCACCATCAAAGAATATTGGAGTATCATATAAAACTTCTTTTGATTGATTAATATGCTCAACAAAAGAAATTATTCCACCTTCATAATGATGTACAACTTCCATAACTCTTTCTGGATCTCTTTCATCAATTAAAACAAGCTTTAATCCCTTAGTTAGAAAAGCCATTTCTCTTATTCTTTTCTCTAAGATATCAAATTCATATTCTGTTGTTTCAAATATTTCAGGATCAGCTTTAAATCTTACAGTTGTTCCTGTTTTTTCATTTTTATCTAAATCTCTTATTTTAGTTAATTTTTGTACTGTTTTACCTTTTTCAAATCTAATCATTTGTTCTTTGCCATCTCTTTTAACAGTAACTTCTGTCCATAAAGATAAAGCATTAACAACAGATGATCCAACACCATGAAGACCACCAGATACTTTATATCCGCTATCTCCACCAAATTTACCACCAGCATGTAGTACAGTATAAACTGTTTCAACAGCAGGTAATCCTGTTTTTTTATGTTTATCTACTGGTATACCTCTACCATCATCTTCAACTCTTATTACATTATCTTTTTCAATAGTAACTTTAATTTCATCGCAAAATCCTGCTAATGCTTCATCAATACTATTATCTATAATTTCATAAACTAAATGGTGTAATCCTCTAGCAGATGTTGAACCGATATACATACCTGGTCTTTTTCTAACAGCTTCTAATCCTTCTAGAACTTGGATTTGATCTGCACCATATTCATGATTAAATTTTTCCATAATTCCTCTCTTTCATATATATAATATCATAAAATGATATTTTTTTCTTTTGTTATTGCTTTATTAAGCAAATTGTAATACTTGTTTTAATTATTTTCTTCTATATCTATAACTTTTCCATTTTTAATATGAATATATTTCGTTTCTCTATCATCTAAAATTATTTTATTTGTACTTGTAATCAATAATTGGTAATTTTTTATGTTCTCAATAAATAATTTTTGTCTTGTTTTATCTAATTCAGACATAAAATCGTCCAAAAGAATTATTGGTTTTTCACCAGTTTCAATCTCTATTATTTTACTTTCTGCTAATTTTAAACTTAGTATAGAAGACTTTTGTTGGCCCTGTGAGCCAAATTGTGTTATATCTAATTCATTAATTTTAATAATAATGTCATCTCTATGTATACCATGACTTGTATATCCTTTTAAAAAATCATTATATTCTGATTTATTTAGTAATATCATTAATTTTTCTTTGTTTTCTGCAGAAGATTTATATTTAAAAGATAAATTTTCATTTTTTTGTTTAACAATCTTTATGTGAAATTCATTAGCTATTTTATTTATTTCTTCAATTATTTGTTTTCTATAAAGAAAAATCTTATTCGCATATTCCACAAGTTTTGTGTTTAAAACTTCTAAATAATTTCTATCAATTTTATTTCTGTCTTTAAAATATATATCTTTATTATTTTTTAAAAAATAATTTCTTTGTTTAAGTATAGTATTGTAATTAGAAAGGAGAGATATATACATAGGTTTTATTGAGCTTATAAGCATATCAATATATCTTCTTCTAACAGAAGGACCTTTTTTAATAATATCAATGTCTTCCGGTTTATAAACTACAATATTTATTTTTCCATATAAATCGCTTAGTTTATTTTGTGCAACTTCGTTCAGTTTAAAATATTTTTTATTATCGTTTTTGTTGTAGTAGAAGGCTATGTTTTGATCTCTTCCATTTTTAAAAAAATCTACTTTTAAATATGTATCTTCATTTTCAAAATTTATTATATTACTATTTATTGGACCTTTAAAAGTTCTTCCATAAGATAATAAATATATGGATTCAATAAGGTTGGTTTTACCTTGTGCATTGTCTCCATATATTATATTAACATATTTATTAAAACTTACATTTTCTTCTTTATAATTTTTATAATTTTTTAAATATATACTGTTAACGTACATTTTTTCCTATCTATGCTCTTAATGGCAATATTATATAATTATATGATGATTCTTCTTCTGTTGACATTATAGTTGTAGGTGCATTTGTACCACCAAATGTTAAAATAATTTCTTGATCATCAATATTTCTTAAAGCTTCTATAAAATATTTTGGATTATATTTAAAATTACATTCTTGACCTTCAGTTTCAACATAAATTTCTTCTTTAGCCATACCAATTGTACTATTTGAAGAGATTTCAAGTTTTCCTATAGTAATATCCATAAATATTGATTGTCTTTTTTCTTTAATTTGGTTTGATGATGATATTAAAGATATACGTTCAAGTGAGTTAAGTAATAAATTTTTATTAACTAATAATTTAGTAATATATCCAGTTGACATAATATCTTTATAGTTAAGAAATTCACCATTTAAAGTATTGCTTGTAACTTTACAGTTATCAAATTCGAATACTACATTATTATTATCAATACCTATTTTTACATTTTCAAAAGATTCATCTAAATTTTTAGATACTTCACCTAATGTTTTACCAGGTATAACAACTTTAAAATTATTTGTTGTTTCAATCTTTTCTTTCTTTATAGCTAATCTATATCCATCAAGTGCAACAATATTTAAATTACCATTTTCTGCACTAAATAAACATCCTGTGTATAAAGGTGTTTTATTATCTGTTCCAACAGCAAAAATTGTTTGTTTTATCATTTGTTTTAATATTTTTTGCTCTATCTCTATTGAACTATCCACATTTATACTAGGTATTTGTGGAAAATCTTCTGTTTCTAGTGTAGCTAATTTGTAATTTAAACCTTCACAAGCTATTTCTAGCATATTGTTTTCATTTAACGAAATAGTTATATCACTATCTGGTAATCTTTTAATTATTTCAAAAAATGTTCCAGCATGTACTAAAGCTTTACCTTCAGTAATAGTTTGTCCAACAGTATAGCTTTCAATACCTATTTCTAAATCATTTGTTGTTAGTTTTATTTTATCTTTTGTAGCTTCAATTAATATTCCTTCTAATATATTCATTGTAGTTTTTGCAAATGATCTATTAGAAACATAATTAACTGCTTTAATAAATGATTGTTTATCACTAATAAATTTCATATCTGTACCTTTCTTTAAATTTATAATGTGTTATACACATATTAATATATATTGTTTATAACTAAATAGTTTTTATTTAAAATAAGTAATTAATAATAAGATTATTATCTATTAATTATTATATATATTTTTATTTATTTTCTTTTATTATTTTTGTTTTTTTCTTTTTATATATAATTTTGAAAATTAGTTAATATAGTAGTTGTAGTAGTAGGCATTGTGGATATAGTGGAAAAGTCAAAATTTTATTATAAATATAACTAAAACCGCTGTGTATAAGTATGTGGATAGTCATATTAGAAATACACAATATCCACAATTTGAATAAAAATTAATAGTTATACACCACATATCCACAAGTTATACACATTAATTTGTGGATATATTAATGCCCATATTTCAATGTTTTTTTATAGCTCAAAAAATATTTTTTTAAAAAGCTTGTAATTAAGACATTTTATTATGAATAATATTTCTTATGCTATCCACAATTTGAGATTTTTCTTTATTATTTTCAATTTCTTTTTCTATTTTATTTTCAGCATGCATAATTGTTGTATGATCTTTCTTTTTAAAGATTTCACTAATCTTTTGGTAAGGAAGTTCTAATTCTTTTCTAATAAAGTACATAGCAAGTTGTCTTGGGTAAACTATATTACTAGCTTTTTTACTAGATAAAATATTGTCTATTGAAACATCAAAGTATTTAGATATTACTTCTATAATATACTTAGGTGTAATAGCTTCTTTTTGGCTTATTATCATATCATTAATTGCACGTTCCACAATTTCTATTGTTATTGGTGTTTTAGTTAATGATGCAGTAATAATTACTTTATTTAAAACACCTTCAAGTTCTCTAATATTTGTATCTACTTTTTCTGCAATTAATCCTAATATATGTTCATCAATAATAACATTTTTATCTTCAGATTTTTTCTTAAGTATAGCTAGTCTAGTTTCATAATCTGGTTGTCCAATATCTACTATAACTCCCCAATTAAATCTTGATTGAATTCTTTCTTCAATCATTGGTATTTCTTTTGGTGGTTTATCTGCTGCAAAAACAATTTGTTTTTTTGCATCATGTAAAACATTAAAAGTATTGTTTAATTCATCTTGTGCTGCAGATTTTCCAGATAAAAATTGAACATCATCCATTAAAAATAAATCAATTGATCTATATTTTTGTCTAAATAGTTCTGTTTTATTATTTCCATCTTTGATTGCATTAACAAGATCAAGTAAAAATCTTTCTGCTGTTACATATTGAATTTTAAGGTTTGGATTATTTTTTAAAGCTTCATTTCCTATAGCGTGCAATAAATGTGTTTTACCAAGTCCAGGATCACCATATATAAATATTGGATTAATAAGTGGATTATCTAATGTTTTTGAAACAGATTCAGCTGTTGCAAAAGCTATTCTATTACTTTCACCAACAACGAATTTATCAAAAGTATAATCAGAATTTAAATTAGTCTTATTATAATTTTTTACATTTGAAGTAATATCGTTGTTTGTAGAAACAGCAATTAATTGATCATATTCAGGCACTTCTTTTTCTTCAATTATATTAACTTCACATTTTCTACCAGTAACATATGCAAATGCCTCTTCTAGTGCATTTAAATGCTCTTTTTGGGCAACATTTTTTTGTTGTGTAGTAGGTGTAACAAGTAGAACTTGATTGCCTATAAAGCTGTGAATTTTAATTGGTTCAACAACTAAAGAATATATAATTCCAGTAAAAGTACCTTTACAATATTCTTTTACATTTTTTAAAATTTCCTCATTATTATCCATATTATCCCTCAAATAAATCATATAAAATTTAAGAGTGTAAGTCAATGTAAACTTTATAGAATAAGGAAAAAACGGAAAAATACATCTATATATTTAAAAGAATTTAAAAATTATGTTAACAATATAAAAAAAGAGTAAAATCTAAAAAATCCTTATATATCTATATTTTAGATAGTTTGACTTTTAATAGTTGAAAAAGGTATAATATAATAGATTATGGAGGAAATATGAAGGTGTCTGTCAAGCAGATAGTATTTGTATTTATAATATTTCTTACACTATTATTATCGGCAACAATATTTGCTGGTAAAAGAGATGTAAAGAATATAGTTGTAAACTTCCCTGATGGATCACAAATTAACTTAACATCAAAGAAAGATAATACATTAGAAATCTTAGATGATAACAATATTGTATTATTAGATAATGAAATAATAGATAGTGAAAAATTAGGTGAAAATAATAATATAAATATTAGAACATTAAATTCTATTATGAAGCCTGAAAAGAAAGCACCAGTGCTTAAGAAATCTACAATTGAAAAAGAATATGAAAATACTGTAGAAAAAATAGAAGTAGAGGAAGTAGCTATACCATATGAAACAATCGAAAGAGTTGGAAATGGTTATTCAGATAAAAATGGTAGAGCATATATAGTACAAAATGGTGAGGAAGGCTTAAAAGAAATTAAATATAGAAGTATATATATTAATGGAGTTTTAAGTGAAAGAAATAAACTTACAGAAGAAATTCTTAAAAATCCTAAACATCAAATAATTCAAAAAGCAAGAAATGTTAATATACCTGCTGGAGAAGCTAGAAGAGCTTTTGAAAAGATAGTAGCTGAAAAAGGTGTATCAGAAGCAGATAAACAATCTTGGGCAAGACTTATACAAAGAGAGTCAAATTGGAATACGACTGCAAGAAATAAATCTTCTGGAGCTTATGGTTTACCACAATCTTTACCAGGAAGCAAAATGGCTTCATTTGGATCAGATTGGGAAACAAACCCTGAAACTCAATTAAGATGGATGTACAATTATATGGTAAAAAGATATGGTAGTATATCCGCAGCTTTAAATCATAGTGATAGAAAAGGTTGGTATTAAAAAAAGCAAGTTTAGGCTTGCTTTTTTTGTTGACTTAACAAAAATATTTTGGTATTATATAAAATGTTTCGGAGAGGTGGCCGAGCGGTTGAAGGCACCAGTCTTGAAAATTGGAATAGGTTTGCGCCTATCGTGGGTTCGAATCCCACCCTCTCCGCCATTAAAAAAAACACCATATGGTGTTTTTTATTTTATTCATATTAATTATTAATCTAATAATCCCATCATTCTTTCAAGGTCTTCTTGTGAAGAATAGTTTATTATTATTTGACCACTGTTTTTCTTAGCATTACTTAATTTTATTTGTACTTTATTTCCAAAATATTCTTCAAATTTATTTTCTAGATCTGTAAAAAGATATGAATGAGTTTGGATTTTATTACCTTTTTTATTTGATAGTTTAAGTCTTTTTAATGCTTCTGTGGCACTTAATCCTTTTTCTGTAATTAATATTAAAGCTTCTCTTTGTAAATCTAAATTATCTGTTTCAAGTAAGGCAAGACAAGCTTGTTCACTTAGATTTGGCATGTTTTGCATTTCATCTAGAAGTTCATTGTTTAAATTTAATATTTTTAATGAATTAAAAATAGATGAAAAATTAATTCCTGTAAGTTCAGAAACTTCTTTACCAGTTAGATCGTATTCTTTCATTAAATTATTAAAACCTCTTGCTTTTTCAACTGGGTTTAAATCTTCTCTTTGAAGATTTTCAATAATTGAAATTTGTGCATTTTTTGAATTATCTTTTTTAGATATTATTGCTGGTATAGTTTTTTGTCCTGCAAGTTTTGAAGCTCTCCAACGTCTTTCACCTGCAACAATTGTATAATAGTCTCCATCTGGTTCAACTATAATTGGTTGTAAAACACCAAACATTTTTATTGAATTTGCAAGTTCATCTAATTTGTTAGTATCAAAGACTTTTCTAGCTTGATTTTCATTTGGAACAACATCAACTAGTTTTAAATCAACAATTTGACCTTCTTTGAGTTTAATTTCTTTATATACATTATCTTCAGATTTAACTGGATTAACCTTTTTTTCTTTTTGTTTTACTTCCTCTTTAGGATGTATTACTATTTCATTTTCATTTTCTTTTTTATTAACATCTTTTTGTTCTTCATTAAACATAAAGTTATTTGAACCATTTTGTTCAAATAAAGCACCTATTCCGCGTCCAAGACCTGTTCTTTTCAAATTATTCTCCTTAATTATTATTTAATTTATCCCAATTTTGTTTTTTTAGCATAACTTCTTTTGCTAATGCAAGATAAGCTTCAGCTCCTTTTGATGTTTCATCATAATCTAATATTGATCTTCCATAGCTTGGAGCTTCACTTAATTTAATATTTCTAGGTATTATAGTGTCAAAAACATTTTTCTTGAAATATTTTTTAACCTCATCAACTACTTCATTAGAAAGTTTAGTTCTTGAATCATACATGGTAAGAACAGCACCTTCTATTTCTAGTTCTTGATTTAAATATTGTTTAACAAGACCTATTGTATTACTTAATTGTGTAAGACCTTCTAATGCATAATATTCGCATTGAATAGGTATTAAAACACTATCTGCACATGTAAGAGCATTAAGAGTGATTAAACCTAAAGAAGGAGGACAGTCTATTATTATAAAGTCATAAATATCTTTAATTTCAGATATTTTATTTTTTAATCTATGTTCTCTAGACATAAGTGAAACAAGCTCAACTTCTGCTCCAGCAAGATCAATGTTAGATGGACATATAATTAAACCATCAACATTTGTATTAAGAGTAGCTTCGCTCATTTTTACATCTGAAATCAAAACATCATATAGTGAATTTTTTAAATTTTTATCTATTCCAAGTCCACTTGTAGCATTACCTTGTGGATCTGCATCAATTAACAAAACTTTATTGCCAAGTTTTGCAAGTACAGAAGATAAATTTATAGCAGTAGTTGTTTTACCAACACCACCTTTTTGATTAGCAATAACTATTGTTTTTCCCACTTGAACCTCCTTTAAAAAAATATATCATAAAAAAAGTAGTATATCAATGTAAAAAAAGTCTGCTTATTTACATAAGCAAACCATTTTTTAATATTTTTTTGCATTTTTTGAAGGTAAATTTGAATTTAATTCATCAATTTTTTTAAAAATATATATTGTTCTAGTAAGGTTATCTATAGTATATTCTTCAATATGTTCTAACTCTAAAGAAAATTTTTCAAAAATTTTTTCATCATACTCTTCAAGATCACCTTTCATACAGATTAGATAACCAGATGGAGATACAAATCCTGCCATTAATTGAATTATACTATTTAAATTAGCAACTGCTCTAGATGTACAAATATAAAATTTCTCTCTAAAATTTTTATCATGTGCTAACATTTCAGCTCTTGCATGAATTGTTTTAACATTAATATTTGACTCTTCAATAACTTTTAATTTTTTGTTAACACTATCTAATCCATATGATTCAATATCTTCATTTAAA
The DNA here is from genome assembly GCA_946998225.1 of uncultured Clostridiaceae bacterium. GTDB lineage: Bacteria > Bacillota > Clostridia > TANB77 > CAG-508 > CAMPYH01. The sequence goes on from CAMPYH010000001.1 coordinate 120,238, forward strand.
ATACTTACAACACTTAGTGGAAAACCACCGCCTGTACCGATATCTATATATTTTAATTTTTCATTTAGTAGCTTTTCTTTTTCTATAGCATTTAAACCTTCTGATTCTATAGATTCTTCTACATCAAATTTATATTCTTCTTTAAATATATCTATATATTTTTGTATATAAATTGAATCAACAATATGCTTTAAAATAAAATCTTTTTCATCAGTTATTGCAGTTAAATTAATTTGTTTATTTTTTTCTAAAATATATTTCATATATGAATAAAGTTTCTTTATTTCATCATCTGTTAATTCTATTTTAATTTTGTTTGACTCTATTTTATCTAGTAAATACTTTTTAAAGTTATCTAAATCCATTAAAAAGTTTCCTTTCTATTAGTTTTTCCATATGTTTCCAAATATATTAAAAGTACAGATATATCTGAAGGTGAAATTCCAGATATTCTTGAAGCTTGTCCTATAGAAAGAGGTCTAAATTTTTGTAATTTTTCAATTGCTTCAATTCTAATTCCTTTTATATTTGAATAATCAAAATCTTCTGGTATCTTTTTATTTTCTAATTTTTTAAATTTTAATACTTCTTCTTTTTGAAGATTAATATATCCTTCGTATTTTATTTTAATTTCAACTTCTTTTATTACATCTTGTGGTAACTCAGGTCTTTCTGGATCTATATCTTTTAAAATATTGTAATTTAATTCTGAACGTTTTATTAAATTTATTAATTTTTCACCATGTGTAATAGGTGTAGAATTAAAAGATTTTAATATATTATTTACATTAGATTTTGGTGAAATATTTATATTTTCCAATCTTTTAATCTCATTTTCAATTAAATTATATTTTTCTGAAAATCTCTTAAATCTTTCTTCAGAAATTAAACCAATTTCATGTCCTATTGGAGTAAGTCTTTCATCTGCATTATCTTGTCTTAAAAGAAGTCTATATTCTGCTCTTGATGTTAGCATTCTATATGGTTCATGTGTATTTTTTGTACATATATCATCTATTAAAACACCAATATATGCTTCGTCTCTACCAAGAATTACAGGATTTTTTCCTTGCAATTTTCTAGCAGCATTTATTCCAGCCATAAGACCTTGTGCTGCGGCTTCTTCATATCCTGATGTTCCGTTAATTTGTCCTGCTGAAAATAGTCCTGAGACCTTTTTTAGCTCTAAACTTGGATGTAATTCATTTGGTTCAAAACAATCATATTCTATAGCATAAGCTGGTTTCATAAATTCACATTTTTCAAGACCCGGAATAGTTCTATATAATTCTTCTTGTATATCTACAGGAAGTGATGAACTAAGTCCTTGTGCATATATTTCATTAGTATCTAATCCCATAGGTTCCATAAAAACTTGATGTGATTCTTTTTCATTAAATCTATAAATTTTATCTTCAATAGAAGGACAATATCTCGCACCTATTCCTGATACGTGTCCAGAAAACATAGCAGATTTTTGTAAATTTGCTTCTATTATTTTTTTAGTATCTTTGTTTGTGTGTGTTAAATAACAATCTAATATATTATTTATAGAATTTTTAGTTTCAAATGAAAATGGTTCAATATTTGAATCACCTTTTTGAACTTCCATTTTTGAAAAATCTATTGATCTTTTGTTTATTCTAGCAGGTGTACCTGTTTTAAATTTTTGTACTGCAAAACCTAAACTTCTTATATTTTTTGCAAGTGAAACAGCAGGAAGTGATTGATCAGGTCCTGATTGATATACAGCATCTCCTATAAATATTTTTGCATCAAGATATGTTCCAGTTGCTAATATAACTATTTTTGAAGAATATATTTCACCTGTTTTTGTTTTAATTCCTTTAACAGTACTATCTTCAACTATAATTTCAGTTACTTCAGCTTGTTTAATATATAAATTATCTTGGTTTTCTAAAACATATTTCATATGTGTCATATAATGCTTTTTATCTATCTGTGCTCTTAATGAGTGTACTGCTGGGCCTTTGCTTACATTAAGCATTTTAATTTGAACTGCATTTTTATCTGCAGCTTTTCCCATTTCTCCACCAAGAGCGTCAATTTCGCGTACTAAATGTCCTTTTGAAGAACCTCCAATACTTGGATTACATGGTAGATTTGCTATTTGATCTAAACTCATGGAAAACATAACTGTTTTAAAACCTAGTCTTGCTGTTGCAAGAGATGCTTCAATTCCAGCATGTCCACCACCTATTACTATTACATCGAAATTATTCATAATTATTTTCCTAAACAAAAATTAGAAAAGATTTCATTTAATATTTCTTCCCTAACATTTTCTCCTGTTAATTCGTTTAATTTATTTACTATTGATTGTATATTCAGTGAAAGAATATCTTCTGGGACAGAATCTATATCTTTTATTGTTTTTTCAATAAGTTCTATTGTATCTTTTATTATATTTTTTTGTCTTTCGTGTATTATTATATATTCTGAATCTTTTGTATAAAAATTTTCATTTAAATATGATCTTAAATTTGAAAGAAGATTATTTATTCCATCTTTTGTTATTGTAGATATCTTAAAAATATTTAGTTTATCTAAATTCGCATTTAGTTTTATATATTCTTCAAAATCCTTTTCATTAAATTTATTTTCAAGATCTGATTTATTTAAAACAAAAATTATATCTTTATTATTTTCTTTACTAGATAAATTTTCCTTACATAAATTAATAATATTTTTATCTTCTTCATCTAGATCTTTAGATAAATCAAATAAAGCTATAATGATATCTGCATTATTTGCAGCTTTAATAGATTTTTCAATTCCTATTTTTTCAACCGTATCATCAGATGTTCTAATTCCAGCTGTATCAATTATTCTTACTGGTATTCCGTCAATTGTTATATGTTCTTCAATTGTGTCTCTTGTTGTGCCAGCTATGTCTGTAACTATTGCTCTATCTGAATCAAGAAGTAGATTTAATAGAGAAGATTTACCAGCGTTTGGTTTTCCAATAAGTGCTAAAGAAAATCCATTTTTTATTTTATTTCCTATATCAAAGTTCTTTTCGAAATTTAAAAAATTAATATATTCTTTATTTAATTTTTCATAAATAGTTTTTTTAGTAAGAGTAGGATTATCGTATTCTGGATAATCAATATTTACTTCTAAATGCATTAATATATTTAAAAACTCTTTTTTAGAGCTATTAATAATATCTAAAAGTTTTCCGGCTAAAAGATTATTAGATATTTCTGCTTCAGCTTCAGATTTAGCTGAAAGAAGACTAGCAATACCTTCAACCTGACTTAGATCTATTCTTCCATTTAAAAAAGCTCTTTTTGTAAATTCACCAGGCTCTGCTGCTCTTGCTCCATTTTTTAAAACAACTTCAAGTATTTTTTTACTAACAACAATTCCACCATGTACATTAAGTTCAACTACATCTTCTCTAGTATATGTATGAGGAGCCTTGAAAAATGAACACATAACTTCATCAATTAAATTATCTTCATCATAAAGATGTCCATAATTAATTGTATTAGAAATTATGTCTTTTTTTTCTTTAATTTTTTTACTTTTAAATATTTTAAGAGCTATATCAAAAGCTAAGGGACCACTAATACGAATAATACCTATTCCGCCTTGCCCTGGAGCTGTAGATATAGAAGCTATAGTATCCATAAAAATCCTTTCTATTCTATTTCTGCTTTTGAAATTACTATATGTCTATTTGGTTCTGATCCTTCAGATTTTGTTGTAAGATCAGGATATTTTAGCATAATATCATGAACTTGTTTTCTTTCGAAAGAACTCATTGGTTCTAAAGGAATGCTTATTCCATCTTTTCTAACTTTATAAGCTGCTTCTTCAGCTTGTGTTAAAATGATTTCACTTCTTTTTTCTCTATAATTTGCTGCATCAACAAAAACGTTTACAGCATTTCTACATTTGTGTATTAGTAATTGTTGAAGATATGTTTGTATAGCATTTATTGTTGATCCTTTATTTCCAATTATTATTGAATCATTATTTGTTTTAAGATCTATATAAAAATCTTTGTCTTCTTCTTTGATTTCATAATTAATTTTTACTGAAATTTTAAAAGAAGAAAAGTGTTTGAAAAATTCTTCAATAACTTTTCTATTCTTTTCTAAATCTTGGTTATTTAGATTATTTTTCTTTTTATCTTTAATTCTAGTAAGTTTTTTAATAAGTTCCATTTTTTCTTGATCAATAGTAACAGCAATTTTAACATTTTTTTGATCTAATATATTGAAGATTGTCTTATTATTAGGTTCTTCTAGAATTTCAATAATAAAATATTTTCTACTAATATTTAATTTTTTTTCAGCATTTAATATGGCTTGTTCTTTCGTTGCACCATAAAAAATATTATCCATTATTTCCTCTTATTTTTATCCTTTTTATTATTTTTTTTATTTATATTTTCATCAGTTTCGTCTTTTTCTACGACAATTACATTGCCTTCATTTAATCTTGATGAATTAACGCTTTTTTCTTTATCTAAAATACTTTGTATTAGCTTAGTCTCAGCTATAGAAAGTATAGCGCTTGTTATCCAGTAAAGAGCAAGTGCAAGTGGAGACATGATTGTAACCATACCTATTAAAAGTGGTGTCATGTACATCATATTTTTATTTGTTTGCATCATAGTAGATTCAAATGTTCCGTTTTCTTTAGAATCATCTTCAGTAGATCTTGAATTTTGCAGTTTTTCCATATCTTTAAGTGAAATTTGAGATCCAACTATTGATACAATTATATATAATGCTGGTAATATAAATAGTTTATAGTCAATTTTATGATTTTTATTTTCCTTTATAGCATTTATTTCATCTTTAGGAGCTCTAGTTAAATTGATACCTAAAAAGTTCATATTAAAATGAACATCTTTGTCTTCATTTCCGAATCTTCTTATTATATCTAGTTCGCTTTGTCTAGATGTCTTTTTAACTTTTTCTAATTTGTTTTCTTTAATATTATCTGATTTCTTTTCTTCATTTACTTGTTTTGTTTCATTTTTATTTGCATCATTTTTTTCTTTAAGCTCTGTTTCATTTTCTTTTTCAACTTTTTTATCTAGACTTTCTTGATAAAGTATTTGTGAATATTTTTCTATTTTATCTGCTGGTGTCTTTTTAACATATTTTAAAGGATAAGAAACAACACCAAGCATGGCAAATAGTATAACGATTTGAACAATGAAAAATAAGCATGTTGAAAAAGGAGAAATTTTTTCTCTTTGATAAATTTCAGCTATTTTTCTGTTTTGTACAACTATATCGTCTTTATATTTTTTCTTTATTTCTTCAGTCTCTTTTTGTACTTTATTCATCTTTAAGCTATCTCTTCTTTGGCTTAATGACATAAAGAATGTTAGACACTTTACTAGAATGGTGAAAATAATTATAGAAGCTCCATAATCATTTACAATATTATAAATAAAATGTATAACTGTTCCAAAAAACATTGAAACTAATTCAATTAAACTTCCCATTTAAACTCCTATTATGCTGGATCATATCCACCCTTTGAAAAGGGATTGCATCTTAATATTCTATAAATACCTTTTAAAAAACCTTTCAGACATCCATATTTTTCAATTGCATCAATCATATAGCTTGAACAGCTAGGATAGAACCTACATTGACTTTTTCTAAATATAGAGTGTGAAAGGTTATTTTGGTAAAATTTTATTATTTTAATTAATATTTTCTTCATTTATTAAATCCATTGATCTAAAAACATTTTTTAACTCATTATATATTTCTGTAGATTTAAGCCCTTTAGAAAATATATTAAGATTTATAACAATATCATATCCGTGTTTAATTTCTTTATTAAGTAAATTCACAGATTCTCTTACTATTCTTTTAGCCCTGTTTCTATTAACAGCACCTTTAATTTCTTTATTTAATGTTATACCTAATCTATTTTTTTTATACCTGTTTTTAACTACATAAGTAGTTGTATAATATTTTCTAATTGGTTTTGCATTCTTAAATATATATCTAAATTGATAATTTCTTTTTATAGATAAATCTTTTTTCATTATTCACCTATGCTGAAAGTTTTTTTCTTCCTTTAGCTCTTCTTCTTTTTAAAACTGTAATTCCACCTTTTGTAGACATTCTTTTTCTAAAGCCGTGAACTTTTTTATTTTGTCTTTTCTTTGGATTATATGTTTTCTTCATTTATTGCCTCCTTGTCTTAATTTCTAAGTTATTATATATTATTTTATATAAAAAAGTCAAAAAAGAAATGTTCCTGTAACTCAGTTGGATAGAGTACCCCTCTCCTAAAGGGGAAGTCGGAGGTTCAATTCCTCTCAGGAACACCAAAATTTAATATAATAAAAGACTGTTAAGAGATTACTAAAATACTTATAATACGCTTAATTTAAAGGATTTTAGCTAATTGAATCTTAACTGTCTTTTATTATTATTATATTAATCTTTCGTAACTACTGTCCAAACTACTGTCCAAAGCAATATAATTTTTTAAAATATTCTGTGGCAATTTCGAAGTGCTCTTTTTTAAATTTATTAAAAACATCAGTATAAGTGTTTAATGTTGTAGATATATCTGCGTGTCCTAATATTTTAGCTAGCACAACTGCTGGCATACCACTTTCAATGCATCTTGTTGCAAATGTATGGCGTAGCATATGTGTGTTTACAGGACCTTTAATTATTTCACTTTTAGAGCATAATCTTTTCATTTCGGAGTTAACCATGCTTGTGGCAATTATTCTTTTATCACTGAATAAATAACCGTGCTTATTCTTGCAAAATTGGATTAAATAAGGCATTAATATATCGTTGATAGGCACAAACCTTATTCCATTCTTTGTTTTCGTTGTATCATTAATAAAATCGTTAAAAACAGCATCTCGTGCAACTGTTTTATTTATATTGATTGTTTTTTTATCAAAATTAATATCTTCGACTTTAAGGGCATTTATCTCGCCCATACGCATTCCAGTATTTAGAGCAATCATATACTGCATAAAATAAATTGAATTAGGTATTAATTTAATAAATTCTTTTTGCTCGTCGATTGTGAAAGCACTAACTTTTTTTGTCTTTTTATTTGAAATAGGCTTTTCATAAAATTTTATTATATTTTTAATTATTATTTCTTTATATTCTGCAATTTCAAACGCTTTTTTTAACATTATAAATATCTTGGATATGGTAGACTGACTATAATTAATTACTGAATATGAAAATTCATTTAAGTCGTTTATAGTAATATTTTGGATTGGTATTTTTCCAATATTAGATTTTTCTATAATAGATATAATGTATTTATTTCTACCATATGTCTGGTTACTAATTATATTTTTTCTGTATTTTTCTTTTTCAAAATCATTTAAAATATCTACAATGGTGATACTGCTTAACTCAATATCTTTTTCTGTTTTTTGTTTATTTAATTCATCTATTTTTATTTTAAGTTCGCGTTGCGTTTTTGCTGAAATACTTTTAGCTTTTGCATAAATTTGAAGATGTGGAGGAACTTCATACACCCACACATTTCTATTTTTTCTAAAAAATACAGAACCTTCATTATTCATTCTTCTTTTCGCCATATTCCCTACTTTCTAAATTGTTTTATTTATTACAAATGTTAACTATTTTTTTATATCTATTGATTTTTTTAAAAACATAATATATATTAAAACAGTCAAAAGATAATAATCATAGAAACTTTTGACCTTATAATATATTGAAGTCCTAGAAATAGGACTTTTTATTTTTATTTTTCTTTAGTTTTGTATTTTTTCTCCAATTAGTTTAGAACCTTTAGACCTATTGCATCTCCAGCAAAGTGTCTGAAGATTGTCTTTTGTAGACATTCCACCTTTAGAAAGTGGTACTATATGATCAATTTCTAATAATAAATTAGGCTCTTTATTTATTGAATTATGGCAAGATTGACAAGTATATTCATCTCTTTCTTTTATTTCTGTGCGTAGACTCTGCGTCATTAATGCTCTTTGTCCCGCAACGCTTTTTCTCCATTTAATATGTTCTGAAAGATATTTAACAAAATCTTCTAGATTCTTCAGATCCAAAGTAATGTTTACCATTCTTTCTACATATCCACCACCTGATAAATACATAAATGAATATGTAGGAAAGTATATTGTATTTAAGTCTACTGGTGTGAATCCTAATTTTTCATCTAATTTATTTTTGCAAAAGGTTCTTATAATAAATGGAAATTTATAACCTTTTAATATTTCTTCTTTTTTATTAATTAATAATTTTTTACCTTCTTCAATGGCATTGAAATTATTAAGCATTTCTTCGAACTTATTTAAATTTTCTTCATTTTTATCTATATTAAAATATTTACATAAATATTCAAATGGATTATTTTCTGCGTTCCTTAATACAGGTAAAGAACAATAATATACATTTTCACTTTTTTTAGCTTCTTTCCTATTTGTATTAAATACTCCACCGTCAAACGCTTTAGCTTCGCCGTGTTGATTGGCTTTATATACTCCACTATCTTTTTTTAATTCGTTAATATGCTCATTTAATTCATTACAATCATCTGTATATTTAGATATATCTTTTTTTATTTCTAAAAAATCTTCACTCTTGAAATAAAAATACTGATAAATAAATAAAAAAATGTAGATCATGCATCTAATAAATAAAATAAGCATAATAAGTGGAGAAAAAAGTATAAGTAACATTATCATTAATATATTCATATTTATCTCCTTAAGTCTCTATATTCTAGGCTTTGAGCTACGCCTAAAACTCTTATTGGTAATTCACGAACTTCTTCAGCAGTGTAAGTAGCATCTGGATACATTGAATTATACGGATGAATTCTAATTCCACTTTCTTCAATATAAATTTGCTTAAATGTTGCATCGTCTCCATTTACCATTATTGCTACTTCAGAGCCACTGTCTGGAGATGGATTAATATTAAATAAAATAACATCTCCATTTAAATATTTTGGATTCATACTATTACCACTAATCCTTAATAGGAAATAATTGCTTATTTCACCTTTTAAACGCTCTTTAGGTACATATAAATAGTCGTTATCATCAATATATTGTATTGCTTCAATTGGTGTACCCGCTGGAATAGTTCCAATTACAGGCATCTTAATTAAGTCGTTTTCTTTATATGTAACTTTTTCTACATTTGATTTGGATAAATTCATTGGAACGTCGTAGCCCATTAGCCATGATGGGTTAACGTTAAGGATATTTGCAATGTCGTCTAGTCTATTATTAGTAGTGCCATTTTCTCCATTTATATATTTTGTAATCATTGACCTATCAAGGCCTAATTTTTCAGCAAGTTCTATTTGTTTCATGTCTCTAATTTGTAGAGCTTTTTTCAATCTATTTGCAAAAGTATCATTCTTATAATTTTTCATATACTTTAACCTCCGTTGCATATCAATTTACCATAAAGTTTATAAAAATTCAACTATTTGTATAAAATAAATTCAAAAAAGTTGAGTTTTTTTCACAATGCGTGTTGACATTTAATTTTTGACAATATAATATAAAGATATAGTTGAGTTAAAATAAACAACTAAATAAAAATGGAGGTTAAAATGAAAGAAAAAAGACAATATAATTTTTCAAAATTAAGAGGCAGAATGCGAGAATTAAATAAAACAAATAAAGATATGGCAGATATGTTAAATGTTTCAGAAACAACATTTTCTTATAAATTAAATAACATTAGGCCTTTCACAAATGAAGAATTAGACTTAATTATCGAAAACTTAGGAATATTACCATTTGAGATTAATCAATATTTTTTTACAAAAATTGTTGAGTAAAAATAAACAGGAGGTGTATATGATTGAAATAAAAAAGGACACTTTGTACAGCCAAAAAGACTTAGAAAAAGTACTAAATATAAATAACAACCATGCTTCAAGAATCATGCAAAGTGTACCAAGGTACAAACTAAAAAGGCCATACCTAGCTTATGGCAAAGATATTCTTGAATATCTACAAAAAAACTTAGAATAGAAAGGGCAAGTAAAATGGAGAACGGATTAAACCAAATAGCATTTTTTAGAACATATGCAGAAATTTTTAAAAGCTTAGATGCGGATCAAACAAAAGAACTATTAGACGCATTAATTGATTATGCTTTTTACGACATCGAACCAGAGTTCGAAAATGTATTAATTAAAACTACATTTTTAGGAATGAAAAATGGAATTGATGTATCTAAAAAAAGAGCAGGAAATAATAATGCTAAAAAAGTAGAAGAAGAAAAAGAAGAAACTGAAGAAAACGTTGTGGTTGAAAGAAAAAACGAGTCGTTTTCAGAAAAAAAACCAGTCGTTTCTGAAGAAAAACCAGTCGTTTCACAAAAAAAAACCAATGCCCTTCTTGAAGAAGAAAGAGAAGAAGTAGAAGAAGAAAAAGAAATAGAAGATGAAGTATTAATAAAAAAAGAAAATGTGAAAGAAAAAAAGCCCACACCCAAAAAATTGCATTTTGGATTATTTAAAAATGTATTGTTAACTGAACAAGAACATAAGAATTTATTTATTGACTATGGAGATAAAAAAGCAATTGATTATATTGAGCGACTCAGTGGATATATAGCAAGTACAGGTAAGCGATATAAGTCACATTATGCAACTATTCAGAATTGGGCGAGAAAGGATGGGATAGAACGATGGAGCAAGCTGAACAATATAGACTTAAATTATTGAAGCAACAAAATGTTGTTGAAAAAAAAGACTGGAGAGACTACGTAAACGAATTAAAAAATAATAACGATATATCTACAGACGCTAATATTCCAGATATGTATAAACGGTATCCAGGAATTAAACCAGGAACATTTCCTAATAGTTTAAAAGGCGAAAATGGATATATAACTGCAGAGTGGATACATCCTAAATGTGCAAAGTGGGGCGATACAAGGATACAAAGATATGTGGTAAATGCTGAAGATTACTACGATGATGATGGAAAAGAAAAAAGAATAGCAAACTCGATTAAGCTATTTGAATTATTTAAAAAAACAAATGGAGGTGAAAAATGAAATTAGAACCAATCATGGGCATAGATACAGACTATGCAAACGAAAAAAGAAAAGAGAGAGAAGAAAAAAATAAGCTTAAAAATAAAATAATTAAAATTAAAAATACAGAAAAAGTAAGAGCAATAAAAGCTGAAAAAGAGATAGAGAAACTAGAAAAAGAAACAACGAAACTGCAATATATAGCATTAATATTAATGGCAATTATAACAGTTTTAATTTAGAAAAAATGGAGATGAAAAAATGAAAACAAAAGATGTAGTTAAAGAAATTTTAAAAAACAAGCCAAAAACAAGAAACAGCGACCATTGGTTATATTTTGAATATATTAAAGAGATTACAAAAGATGTAAATAAAATTGATTTTATAAATATATTTCTAGAACCTAAAAAAAATAATATTGCTAATTTTGAAACTGTTTCTAGAGCGAGAAGAAAAATTCAAGCTGAAGATAGAGAAAGTGGAGATATGCTTATGCAAGCTGAAAAAGATGTGGAAAAAGAAAGACGAGAATTAGAAAAAGAATTTAGAAAACTTTACTCAGCGAATTATAAATTTGCAGAGAGTAGATGGACGGAGGAATAAATGGACTGGGATAAATATAAAAAAGATATGTACTTACGAGCAATGCGAAAAGATATATGCAAAAAAATTAGTGAAAAACTAGGCGATATTATAAGTGAACTAGATTATGAAAATATTGAAGATATAAATAAAGCTTGCGACGAACTTGATATGTATATTTTAGAGATTGAAAAAATGCTCGGAGAATACTATGAAAGGGCAGACAATTATTAAAGGCGGTGAAAATATGGAAAATAGAATAAAAAATAAAAATGAATTACTATTTGAATTTACGGCGACAAAAGGTATGGCGAGGATATTTTTTGAAATTATAGATGAATTAGAGAAAAACATTGACGAAAATAATATTTCAATAAAAGAGACAAAAAAAGTAATGGAGAATCTAAAAAATAGAATGGAAAATATAAAAGATGAAATTATATTCTTAAATAATTTTATCCAAAAATTAGATGAAAGGGGCGATATATGGGACGAGTTAAAGATGGATTAATTAATATAACAAAAGTAAAAAAAGAGATTGAAATAAAGCAAAAAATTCAAGAATTTGAAAATAAAAAAATGGAGATGATTTACCAAAAATCATCTTCAAGAAACTAAATATTATTATATACGATTTTATATAAGAAATCAAGAAAGGTGTAAATTATGGATTTTGAAAAATTAAAAGAAATTAATAAAAATTTAAAAACAATAGATATAAAAGGTAAAGACTATGTAGAGGTAAATAAAAGAGTATTAGCCTTTAGGGAACTTTATCCAAATGGAACAATTGAAACTAATCTAATAAGTGTGGTTGATGGAACAGTCTTAATAAAAGCTATGGTAAGAGATGAAAATGAAAAAATACTAGCTACGGGATTAGCTTACGAAAGAGAAAATTCATCTTTTATAAATAAAACATCATACGTTGAAAACTGTGAAACAAGTGCAGTAGGAAGAGCTTTAGGATTTCTAGGAATTGGAATTGATGGCAGTATTGCATCAGCGGAAGAAGTTGCAAATGCACAAAAAGAGCAAGAAAAAATTAAAATGGAAAATGAAAAATTAAAGGTAATGATTTTGATGAGAAAAAAGAAATTAGAACAAGATAAAAGTGAGGCTGAAAAAACTTTTATAAAAGAAATACTAAAAAAGAATAATATAAGTGATGAAAAATTAGGAAATTTAAGTGTAGAAGAATTTACAAAACTAGAAGAATATATAAAAAAAGAAATAGAAAAACAAAAAAAACAAAAAGAGGTGTAATATGAATAATCTTTATGTAATAAATGAGCAAATAAAACTAATTGATTATTTTTTAGATAATCCAGAAACAGAGGAACAAAATAAAGATAATCTAGAAATATTAAAAAAAATAGTACTGGAAGACTTTGGAACTAATGCAGAAGCAATATATAAATACATTAAAGAAACAGAATCAAGGATTGAAGCAAAAAAGCAAGAAGAAAAAAGATTATATGAGCTAAGAAAATCAGAAGAAAATAAAATAGATAGACTAAAAGACTTAATTAAAGAAAGTATGAACATATTAGAGGAAAAGAAAATTGAAACAAATTTAGGATATTTCCAAATTAGAAAAAATCCATTAAAGGTAAATATTTTAGATGAGACAAAAATTCCAAAGGAATTCATAGAAATTAAAACTATTGAAAATATTAATAAAAAAGAATTGCTAAAACATTATAAAGAAACTGGCGAAATTATAGATGGAGTAAATTTTGAGCAAGGCGAAAGCTTGCAGATGGTGTAGGTGGCATATGAGGTTCGATTTAGTAATAGAAAGAGTTATACAAAAATATAACGATGTGGAAAGAGAATTACGAAAACAAGCTGTACAAGCAAAAGATAAAAAAACACATAATGAGCTAATGGATAGAGTTACTATATACTCTACATTTACAGATGATTTAAATACTTTAATAGAGATGTATGAAGCGAAAGAAAAATTAGGAATTTAATTATGAAAATATTTAAAAAAATTGAGTTAAGAATAAACGGGATATATCCAGAGTTAGTTATACCGTTTAACAACTTCAAAGAAGTGTCTGATGAGTTGCAGGAGCTGGTAGACAAAAAAGAAGTGGTAGTTATTAAAATAGATGAGTTTAAGAGCAAGAGAACGCTTAACCAAAACAGACTGTACTGGGAGCTTGTAAATAAAATAGCTAGATTAATTGATGTATCAGACACAGAAGTACATATACAAATGTTAAGAGACTATGGAACGTTAAAAGGCGTGTATGAAGTACTAGGTGGAGAGATAAATGAAAGGTATGCAGATGAAATAGAAAAAAATATATATGCAGTCTACAAAGGTAGCTCGGAGATGGATACAAAAGAATTTAATAAATTAATAGACGGCGTAATATATGAAGCAAAGGAATTAGGATTGGAGACAAGCAAATATGAATGAATTTAAAATAATATTAGAAAGATATAAAAAAGCAATAGAAAATAATAATGATGAAAAAATATCTAATTATGAAGAAGCATTATATAACTTATTCAAAAGGCATGAAAATCTATCAAAAAAATTGAAAAAAGAGTGCCAAAAATATTTTGACTTATTAATTGATATAGCTTTTGGAGTCGGCGGGATAGTAAGTAATGAAGAGTTTAATACAGAAAAATAAAGAGTGCTATATATGTGGAAATACACACGGACTACATTTACACCATATCTTTCCAGGATATGGATATAGAAAAAATGCAGATGATGAGCGGTTAACCGTGTATCTGTGTGCAGTACACCACCAATATGTACATAGCAACAGCAAGGCGATGTTACAGCTACAGCAAGTGGCACAAAAAGAATTTGAAAAAAAGAATAGTAGAAAGAAATTTATAGAATTATTTGGAAAAAGTTTTTTATAAAAAGAAAGGAAGATTAAAATGGAAGAATTAAAAGAATTTAAAAAAGAACTTGAAGAAATGTTAGAAAAAGTAAATGCAAAACTAGAGGAAGATGATAAAAAATATTGGCTATTCCATAATGGAGAAGTTATGCAATTCACAGACGATGATCATAGACTTGATATATTTAACAAAGAAATAGGTAATTATTTTAAAACAAAACAAGAGGCAGAAGAATATCTAGAAGATTTAAAGGTAAAAGTAGAAATTAAAAAAATAGCTGAAGAGTTAAACGGAGATGAAAAAATAGATTGGGACGATGACGCTCAACAAAAATATTTTTTGATATACAATTATGGCTATTCAGAATTTGAATATCATCATGAATATACTTGGAAATCAGAAGGAACGATATACTGTTTAGATAAAAAATTTGCGAATGAATGTGTAAAAAGAATAGGACTAGAAAGATTAGAAAATTATTTAAAGAGAAACTAAATAAAGAAAGGAAATAAAAATGGAAGAAAAAATAAATGAATTAGAAAAAATTTTAAATGAACTAAAAAAAGAAATTAAGAATGAGAACATTTACTACACAATATCAAACCTAAATATAATAGAAAATAAAGATAAAAACAGACTTGTAGATAAAGGGAGACAAGAAATAGGTAATTATTTTGAGACAATTGAAATGGCTGAACAATATATTGAAAATTTAAAAGTTGAACAAGAGTTAAAAGAAATTGCTGAAGAATTAAATAATGGAAGAAAAATTGATTGGAATAATAAGCTTCAAGATAAAATTTATTTATACTATAATCATGATTTTAAATATACACTATTCGGTACTGAATACACACACCAATCTGGAGGGGTTATATACTGCTTATGTAGAGATTTTGTACATGTAGCTATTGAAAAAATAGGTAAACAAAGATTAGAAAATTATTTAAAAAGAAAGTAATAGAAAGGAAGATTAAAATGGAAGAATTAAAAGAATTTAAAAAAGAACTTGAAGAGATTTTAGAAAAAGTAAATGCAAAACTAGAAGAAGATAATAATAAAGTATATTGGACAATAGACGACGGGGGAGACGTAATAAAGGATACAAACGATAGTTATCTACTAGATAGATTTAGAAAAGAAATTGGAAATTATTTCAAAACAAAAAAAGAAGCAGAAGAATATCTAGAAGATTTAAAGGTAAAAGCAGAAATTAAAAATATAGCTAAAGAATTAAATAAAGGTAAAGAAATAGATTGGGATAATGAAGATCAAGAAAAATATTCCTTAAATTACAACAACATCCATAGAAACATTAATATTGTCAATTTTTCAAACAAACAAGAGGGAGCAACATATTGCTTAGACAAAAATTTCAAGGAAGAATGTATCGACAGAATTGGAAAAGAAAGATTAAAAAATTATTTAAAGAGAAACTAAAAAAGAAAAGGAATGAAAGATGTCAGGATATATAATGAAATACTATATGTGGAAAATGCAAAATTTACAATGTTATATGGCAATTAACGTAGAAGGGGAAATATTATTTACTTTTGAAAAAAACAGTGTGGAAGTGTTTACAATAGAAGTTACAGAAGAATTAGCAGAAAAAATTATGAAAGATTATAGAGGCAACAACAGAACAAATTTTGAACAAAGTGTATACAAAAATATAAAAAGTCAAATTATACAAGAAGAAAGAAAAATGAAAAATAAAGGAATAATAAGAATAGAAGAATCAGATACAAAGAAAATAATTAAATTACTTGAAGAAATAAAAGAAGAAAATAAAAAAGGGAAAACTATAAGTATAACAACACAAACAGCTGAAGGAATACAAACAGTAACAGAAAAAGAGATACAAGAAAAGAAAGAATCAGAAGAAATTAAAATAGGTAAAAAAATAACAGTGACAGGAACAGGTGGAGTTGGAACAGATATACTTCTAGACGATAAATACTCAATAGATAGACTAGATAATTTTGAAATAGAAATGGATCCAGTAGAAGGAGACAAAGTGATATTAGAATTTTTCCCACACGAAATAGATGTTAAAACAAATAGAATGGGAAATATCACAAAAAAGAATGGAGAAGAAAATGAATAATATAAATTTAATCGGAAGATTAACAAAAAATGTAGAATTAGCTACAACACAAACTGGAAAAACAAAAGCAAGTTTCACACTTGCTGTAGAGAGAAAATATGGAAAAGAAAACCAAAATGCAGACTTTATAAACTGTGAAGCATGGGAAAATACAGCTAAATTTATGGCACAATACATGCACAAAGGCGATCGTATTGGCCTAACTGGAAGACTTGCAATAGATAAATATCAAGACAAAAACGGAGAAACAAAGACATACACAAAAGTAATAGCAAACGAAGTATATTTTGCAGATGGTAAAAAAGATGTAGAAAAAGAAAATGCTGGAATAGACTTAATCAATTCAGCTTTTAATATTGATAGCATAGGCGAGATTGACTTTAATTAAATAAGTGGGCTTATTTAGCCTGCTTATTTTTTTAAAAATTACTAAAGAAAAGGAAAATAAATATGAATAAAATGGAGTTAACAGAAATTGAAAAGAAAAATATAATTCGAGAGTATATTTTTAGGAATGCAGAAGATGTAGAAAAAGGCATAAATGCTATATATGAAATGATTACATCGTACGAAGATAGACTAAAAAAGAAATATAAAACAAAAGAAAATGAAAAAAAATATAAAGATACAATAAAAAAATTAAAGGCTACACAAAAAAATAAATTGGACGAGACAAGAGAAAAAATGCAGAAAAAACATAAAGAAGTATATAGGTTAAATTCAAAAATTAAAATTCTAGAAAAAGAAAAAACACTCGCTGAAGATGAAGTTAAGTTATTAAAGTTTAATATAAAAAAGTTGCAAATGGAAATAAAGAAATTAAAGGCGGGAAAAAATGTTTAGATACAATAAATTTAAAAATAAAAAAACTAAGGTAGATGGTATTGTTTTCGACAGTCAGAAAGAGGCAAAAAGGTATTTAGAATTAAAAATGCTATTAAAAACAGGCGAAATAAGCGAACTTAAATTGCAACCAATATATATACTTCAAGATAAATTTAAGCTAAACGGTAAAACTATAAGAGATATTAAATACATTGCAGATTTTGAGTATTTAGATAATGCGACGGGCAAAACGGTTATTGAAGACGTAAAAGGTATAAAAACTGATGTGTATAAGTTGAAAAAAAAGCTGTTTCAAAAAAAGTATGGAAAAGATATAAATGAAATTTAACAAAAGAGGAAAAAGATGAATAAAAAATATTTATTTAAGATAATTAAAAACTACGATAGGAATAAAAAAAGAATTGAAGAGATAAGAAAAGAAACATATGCTTTAAATGCAATTGACTATTCGCAGGTGAGTTCGAACGCTAAAGGCAAGGGCAACACAGCGGAAATGATTTATAAATTTGAAAATAATCTGGAAAAAATAAAATTAGAGAATCAAATAAATGCAGTAGATAGAATGCTACTACGCCTAGACTATAGGCAAGATAGAGTTTATTCTGAAATAATAATAAAAAATAGAAAGGCATATGCACTAGAGTCGGAGGGCATTTCTGAACGAACCGTATATAGATTAAAAAATGAAATTTTATGTATTTTAAATGAAGAATTAATGTAAATACTGAAAAAGCCTATAATTAAGGGCTTTTTAAATGTAAAAAAGTTAAAGAAATTTTAATAAATTGCTTGACATGTATCTTGATATGGTGTATTATATAAGTATAAAGATAAGAGAAAGAGGTGTAATATGAAAAAGATAAAGGAAATGCTAGAAACAATAGAAAAATACGGAGATGAAATAAAAATAGAAGAACAATTCAAATATGTATTTAATAATGAAAATGAAGACTTGGAAGAAATGGTAGAAGAGGCTGAAAAAGAAAATCTAAAAGCACAACATCTTGAAGGCGATTTCATCTATTTTAACGAATTAAAAGAAAAATATGAAGATGAAATGATTAAATACTTCAAAGAAAATTTAGCTGAAAAAAGATTAGAAGAAATGAAAAAAAGAATAGCAGAAAGAGGATATACATATTTTGAAGTAGAAACTGAAGAAATCGGTGGCAATGATATTTGTAGTGAATACATGAGTGGAGATTTTGAAGAAATTATAAAAAAATATGCGAAAGCATTACATGGTGCGGAAGTTGAATTAAGAAATGGAGCACCTAAAAGAGTTAAACTAGTAAGATTGATTGCATACGTTTCTGAAGACCAAGAAGAATTCGACGATGATAATATGGAAACTTTAATTAGTCAAGAAGTTAGGAGGATTTACTAATATGATAGCAGAAGAAAAATTAGAAAAGTTAAAACAAGCAGGATATAAACGTGTAGAAAGATATAGAAAAACAAGAAAAAGTATTAGTGTATTTTTGGATAGTGAGCTAGTAGAGAAATTTAATAAAAAATTAGAAAAAGATGGATTAAGCAAAACTGACTTTTTCAAAAAAAGTGTAGAAGATTATTTAAAATAATATAAGAAAATGTAATAAAACACTTGATGTATAATATAATTATAAAAATAAAAAAAGAGGTGTAATTATGAATAAAGAAATATTTGAAAAATTAGGAAAAGAAATAACAGAAGAAGAAATAGAAGAATTAAAAGATTATTATAATGTAGAAACTGACGAAGAAATGATAGAAAAAATAGATGCATTTAATATCACAATAAATAATGTAAAAATAAATGGTAAAACATATGAAGTAATAGCTGGTGATGCGTGGACAAATGAAAATCTAGATGGACCATTTTATGCAATATATTTAAGAAGTGAAAGCAGATGGGCTACAGATGAAGAAGAAAAAGAAGCTGAATTTTAACAAATAAAATAAAATTGGCAGTAAATTGTCAAAAATTGGCAGTATTTGATATAAAAGTGTGTTATAATGTGTATAGGTAGTAGTATGTACGAGTACTCTACCGCATAATACACCGATAAAGAGAGCGAAGGCTCTCTTTTTTTATAGAAATGGAGAATAAAATGAATTCAATAGCTTATTTATTTTTTATTAAATTAATTAATGCAATAATATGGTATACGATACTGACTGTGATTGGAGTGTTTACTCTGGTTATATTATGTATGTCAATTTACAAGGCGATTAAGGAACGTGTAGAACGTGAAGAGATGAAGAAAAAAATAGAGGAAAAGCTGGAGGATTAAATGAAAGAAATAAGATATATATTAGGAAAAGAGCAAGCTGACGGGAGCGAAATTTTTGTAAAAAATGCACCAGGTGAATCATTGGAGATAGCATTTAATTGTTTCGAGGCTATGGATTACAGGTCAATTTCTTATGCGAAAAAAACTAGAGAAGTGTTTCAAGAATTAGATGAATTTAATTTATATAAGTTAAATATTGAAGTTTTGAATATGGAACCTGAAAGAAAAAAAGAAACTGAAAATAATTCAGAAGAAATTAAAGATACAAATGAAGATACAAAAGAAATAGCAGAAGATAAAAAAACAAATGAAGCTGAAAAAGAAAACAAGGATAATTAATGGAAATTAAATATATAAATATAAATGAATTAAGACCATATGCGAAAAATCCAAGGCTAAATGATGAAGCGGTTAAGTATGTAAAAAATTCTATCAAAGAATTTGGATTTAAAAATCCTATTTTAATTGATAAAGATAACACTATCATTGCTGGACATACTCGATTAAAGGCGGCGAAAGAGTTGAAGCTTGAAAAAGTACCAACAATCAAGGTGGACGATTTAACTGAAGAACAAGTTAAGGCGTTTAGAATTGCTGACAATAAAGTTTCTGAAATTGCAGACTGGGACGAGCTATTATTAGATGAAGAACTAAAAGAAATATTAGAAATAGATATGAGTGATTTTGGATTTACAGCAGAAGATATACTAGACGAACCTGAAGAAAATTTATATACAACCAAGGTAGATATTCCACAATATGATATTCAAGGCATTAAATATGAAACAAATGAATTAGTAGAAACAGATAAAGCAGAAGAGCTTATAGCTGAAATAGAAAGCTCTGGAGTTTCTGAAGAAGAGAAAGATTTTTTAAAAAAAGCAACAGCAAGACACTTAAGATTTAACTACAGCAAAATAGCTGAGTATTATGCGAATGCGTCAAAAGAAATGCAGGAATTAATGGAGAAAAATGCACTTGTATTGGTAGATATAGATAACGCAATTAGGCATGGATATGTAGAACTAGAAAACAAAACAAGGGAGCTATTGGAGGCAGAAGTTGAACTATAAAGACGATTTTGCGGTATTTATATTGTCACATGGTAGAGCAGACAACTTAATTACTTTAGATGCTTTAAACAAACAAAATTACACTGGAAAAATATATATAATAATAGACGATACAGATAAACAAATTGATGAATATAAAAAAATAGAAAATGAAAGAATAAAAGTTATTGTTTTTGATAAAGAAAAGGCGGCAGAAAAAACTGACACTATAGATAATTTTAAAAAAATGAATATAGTTGTATATGCAAGAAACAAAACGTGGGATATAGCTGAAGAATTAGGACTAAAATATTTCTTAGTATTAGATGATGACTATGTAGAGTTTAACTGCAGATACAATAAAGATGATAAATTAAAATCATATCATATAAAAAATCTAGATGAAGTTTTTATATATATGCTAGATTTCTTAATTAAAACAAATGCAGACGTGGTAGCATTGGCACAGAGTGGCGACTTTATAGGTGGTAAAGATGGAACACAGATAAAAAAAAGAATTTTACGAAAAGCGATGAACAGTTTTTTTTGTAGAACTGATAGACGATTAGAATTCAAAGGCAGTACAAATGAAGATGTTACGATGTATGTACTTGAAGGCAGCAGAGGCAAATTAATAATGACGTATACAGGTATAAGCTTAACACAGCAGTTAACACAGCAAAACAAGGGGGGGCTTACTGATATATATCTAGAGCAAGGAACTTACGTAAAGAGTTTTTATACTGTTATAGCTAGTCCGTCAAATGTAAAAGTTAGAAGCATGGGCTGGAAAAATAAAAGGCTACACCATAACGTGATGTGGGACTATGTAGCACCAAAAATCATAAATGAAAGATATAAAAAATGAGCGAAAAAAAGAATAAAAAATATGAAAATTTAAAGCCGAATAAGACATTAAGCAGAGATGAAGCAAAGAAGCTAGGACGTAAAGGCGGCATTGCATCTGGAAAATCTAGAAGAAAGAAAAAAGCTTTTAAAGAGATGTTTAACAGCATTTTAGAGTTAGATGTAAAGGATAAAAAATTATTAAAATACATTGAAGATTTAGGCGTAAATGAAGAAATAACAAATAAAACTTTATTAGCGGTTACGACTTTTAAAAAGGCTGTTAAAGGTGATATGCGAGCATTTGAAATAATAAGGGATACTGTGGGGGAAAAGCCTAAGGATTCAATTCGGTTAACTGATGATAGAGAAAATAGTAAATTAGATAAAATTTTAGATCAATTAGAGGAAAAAGATGAGTAAAAAAGGTGGAATTTGGGTGACATTACGCGACGGAAGGCGTATAATGATAAATAAGAAGAATAGCAAGGCGAGAAGTGGTGCAGGTGATAAACTAAAAAATAATGGCATCGAAAGAGTTAAAACTGGAAAAGAATATAAAAAGAAATTTCTAGAAGCTAAAAGCAATATGGCGAAAGAAAAGCCAGAAATTGCGTGGAGAGTTACAGACGATTACTCTGAAGAAGATTATGATAAAATGAAATTATTTTCTTCAAAAGGAGGCTCTGTATTTGCAGTAAAAAAAGATGGTGATATCGTAAGCGTATGCAAAAATCCAGGTGACAGTGTAAAAGGAAAAGAACTATTAGCAGAAGCGGTTAAACAAGGTGGCACTAAATTAGATACATACGATGGTAATTATGGATTTTATAGAAAATGTGGATTTGAACCTGTGAGCTGGGTTAAATTTGATGAAAAATATGCTCCGAGCGATTGGAAAAAAGGAAGAGATGATAAAGAAGATATATTATTTTTTAAATATACTGGAAACAAATCTAAAAACTATGAAAGTCTAGAAGATTTTAAAAAAAGGGTTCCTTGTGCGAAAGATTATGGAGAAGCTGAAGAGCAACGAAATAGAGAGGTTAAAAATGGAAATAAAAAAATATAAAGAAGCAGTTATAGAAGAAGCAAAAAAAATGATAAAAAACAAAGAAACGATGGAAAGATTAGAAAAATATATAAAGTTAGAAGAGTTTGAAGAGGATATAGAAAATAATTATAGAGATGGTGCATCTATATCTGCTTGTGCATATAATATATATATGTGGATATAAAATATACAAAAACTAATTAAGCAAGCTAAAGGCTTGTTTTTTTATGGAGGAAATATGGAAGAAAAAGAAGAGTATCCAACATTTGATGAAATATTAGAAGATGCTGAATATAGGCATGAATTTAATAAAAAAGTAAAAGAAGCGATAGAAATAGAAAAAATGAAATGGAACAAAGAAAAAGAAGAAGATTTAGACATTAAAAAAATGAAAGAAGTAATGGACTTGAATTAATGGATTTAATACTAAGTAAGAAGTATAAAAGATTTATTAAATACAATGCATCTGTTGAATTTCTAGAAGGTACTACGTTTGCAGGAAAAACTACTGTAGGCGTTTTAAAATTTATGTTAAAGGTAGCAAAATCAAAAAAGAAACTACATATATTAAGTGGATTAGACCTAGGTACTATTGAGAAGAATATCATAAATAAAGATTTAGGAATAGTAGATATATTTGGTGAATTGGTTGAATACAATCCTAAAGGTAAAGGACAGCATTCGTTACCACATATAATACTAAAAACAAAAGAAGAAAAGATAATATATATATTAGGATATGATAACAAAGCAAGGTGGAAAAAGGCACTAGGCGGACAATATGGTTGCTTGTATATAGATGAGATAAACACAGCCGACATGGACTATGTACGAGAAGCTTCTATGAGATGTGATTATATGATGGCAACACTTAATCCAGATGATCCTAATTTACCAGTATACAAAGAATATATAAATCACAGTAGACCACTTGAAGAATATAAAGATGATGCACCAAGAGAGATACTTAATATGCTAGATGAGCCTAAAAAAGAGGGTTGGACGTGGTGGTATTTTTCTTTTGATGACAATGAAGCTTTAAATGAAGAAAAGAAAAAGCAATTAATAGCAAACGTGCCAATAGGCTCTAAAATATATAAGAATAAAATACTTGGGCTTCGTGGAAAAGCAACGGGACTAGTGTTTAATAATTTTGATGAAAAGAAACATGTAATAACTAAAGAAGAAGCAAAGAAATATAAATTTAAACAATTTATAGCTGGGCTTGATACGGCATATTCTACAAAATCACCTGATACAATTGCAATGGTGTTTATTGGAATTACTGAAGACGGCATAATGATTCAGCTAGACGAGAAGGTGTATAACAATAGAGATTTAAATATAGAGCTTGCACCGAGTGATACTGTTAAGAACTTTTTAGACTTTCTGGAAAGAAACAGAGAAGAATGGGGGCTTGCTAGAAATGTATTTATAGACTCAGCAGACCAAGCAACTATAACTGAACTAAAGAAAAATAAAAGAAATAATCCAAATCTGTATGTATTCAATAATGCATATAAGAAAGTAAAAATAATAGATAGAATAAACTTAGAAATGAATTGGTTACACACTAATTCATTTTTTATTGTGGATACATGCAAAGAAAGTATAAGAGAGATGAATTTATACAGCTGGAAAGAAGACAAAGATAACGAGCCTGAGGATAGAAACGATCATACAATCAATGCTAGACAATATGCTTGGATACCTTATAGAAATATAATCGGAATTAAAAAGGAAGGATAAAATGAATTGGTTTAAAAAAATGTTAAGAAACTTTTTAGAAATAGATGAAAATAATGGAATAGATAATATTAAAATAGAAGCACAGGCTGGACACGATACAGAAACTTTTATTAATAAAATCTGGTACAGAGGTAGTGGATATGAGCTTGAGCAATTATATAATCAAGTATCAGACATAAGTGGCAATATTAAATTCTGGGGGAATAAAAACGCAAGAATAAGAAAGATACACACAGGACTACCTGCAATGATTATAGATACTTTAGCTGATATTGTAGTAGATAATTTAAACACAATTAAAGTTGAAAGAAGACAAGAAGAGTGGAATAAAATAGCTGAAGAAAACAACTTTAAAGAAGTAGTTAAAAAAGCAGTGATCGAAGTACTATGGGGAGGAGATGGAGCTTTTAAGGTGTCTTTCGATGCCAATTTAAGTGATGAGCCTATTATAGAATTCTATCCAGCTGATAGAGTTGAATACAATGTCGACCGTGGACGCATAAAAGAAATAATATTTAAAACTAAAAAGATAATAAATAACGATGTATATACTTTAAACGAAATATATTCTAAAGAAAAAATTTATTTTAGATTATTTGATAAAGATGGAAAAGAAGTAAATTTAGATATATTAGAAGATGGAGAAAGATATAAAGAAGTAATTAATAAAGGCAACTTTATTATGGCGAGAAGATTTATGCTACGCCCTAGCTACAAATATGAGGGCAGAGGAAAATCTGTTTTATCTGGAAAACTAGATAACTTTGACGCATTTGACGAAGTATGGAGTCAGTGGATGCTTGCTATTAGAAAAGGACAAATAAAAACATATATTCCTGAAAACTTACTTCCAAGAGATGGATCAACAGGCGCTATATTAAGAGGCAACGATTTTGAAAATGATTTTATATCACTTGAAACAGACTTATCCGAAGGGCATGATAACAAAGTACAAACTACACAAGGTAATATACAATATGATGCATTTATTAATACATATATTACTGCTTTAGATCAATGTTTAACTGGCTTAATTAGTCCATCTACGCTAGGAATTGATACAAAGAAACTAGATAATGCAGAAGCTCAGAGAGAAAAAGAAAAAACTACTTTATATAAAGTTAACCAAATAACAGATGTATTAAAAGATGTAATAGCAGACGTAGTAGATATTACCTTTAAAGTTAAAGATAGTGTGTACGGCGGTACAGTTGAAGATACAAATACACAAGTTATATTTACATCATATGCTAATCCATCATTTGAAGCACAAGTAGAAACTATAGGAAAAGCTAACACTTCACAAATAATGAGCGTGGAGACACAAGTTGAGCAACTATGGGGCGACGATAAAGATATTGATTGGAAAAAAGAAGAGACTGCAAGAATTAAAAAAGAGCGTGGCTTAGATGATATGCTAGCTCCAGCGATTAATAAAGATAATATTAATTTAAAAGAAGAAGAATTAAGACAAATAGAAAAAGAGCATTCTAAAGGTGAATAATGAACGAATATGATATTGCAAAAATGTATCAAGAGATGGAATTAGAATTAATTTCTAGCTTAAAAAGAAATCTGAAAAGACACCTAAAAGAAGAAAAAAATATAGGCGTAGACTATCCAGCGTGGCAAGCTTTAAAATTAAAAGAGCTACAAAGAGTTAAAGAAGAAAATTTAGAAATCATCAAAAAGCATACATCTACTATTCCAAGAGATGTAAGTAGGATTATTAATAGAGAGTATAAGCAAGGTAGGATATCAGCACAAAAGCTATTTGCTAAAACAAAAGAAGGACATGGAGACAAAATGAACCAGTCCTTTTTTTATATCGACAATCAAAAAGTAAATATGCTTATTGATGAGATAAATGGAACTGTAAGAGATGCAGATAGTGCAATGTTTCGTATGATGAACGACAAATATAGAAGTACTATTTTAAAAGCTAATTTTTTTCTTGAAAATGGAGCGACTACAATAGACGGTGCTGTTGATATGGCACTGAGAGATTTCATTAAGTCTGGGATAAATTGCATTCAATATGCAGACGGCAGAAGAGTAAATATTGCAGATTACACAAGGATGGCGGTAAGGACAGCAAGCCAAAGGGCTACGCTTTATGCAGAGGGAGATTTTAGGAAAGAAAGAGGCAAAAGTCTTGTAATGGTTACAAAGCACAATACAGCTTGTAAAATGTGTCAGCCTTGGGAAAATAAAGTGCTAATAGATGATGTGTATAGTGGAGGTATACCAGACGGAAAGCATAAACTTGTATCACAAGCGATGAAAGCGGGATTGATGCATCCAAACTGTAGACATGGACTACCCACTTATTATCCAGAGCTTGACGATGTCTATGATGATATTGCGAGAGAGAAGAGCTTACAAGAAGAAGAGGAAAGCTTAAGAGATGCAATAAGTCAGTATAGACAAAGAGAGAGACGTTTTGCATTGTGGAATAATCCAGATATAATGTATTTTATAGATGATGGTAAAAAAAGAGATTCTAATTTAAGTTTAGTAGATGAAATAGATAAAATATTAAAGGAAAGTAAAGAACAAGAAGAAAAGTACAAGCCATTAGAGGGTGATTTATTAGAAAAATATCAAAAGCAAAGTAAAGAATTATTTAATGAAATCAGAAAAAATAAAGAAATTGAAGAAGCAATAAATAGCTATATAGGTGATGGTTTTGCAGATATAAATGAAATGCTTAAAAGCGAAGAATTAGAAGATAATGCAACATTAAATGCAATTTCAGAAAATATAGATAAATTAATGGATAAATTTAAATTAGATGACGATATAGTTTTATATAGAGGCACAGAAAAAAAGCATTATATAAATAGACCAATTGGATCAGATTTTAGAGAAAAAGTTTATTATTCTACTTCATATAAAAAAGAAATCGCCAAATATTTTGCAAATGCAGGACAAGATATGACTGGTGATGATGGAATGCTACTAGAAATAAGAGTACCAAAAAATACAAAATGTATATACATCGGAGAAAATAACAAAATTCATGACGAAGGCGAAATATTGCTTTCTAAAAATTTAAAGTATATAGTGATAGATAGAAAGAATGATAATTATATGCTATTAGAGGTAATAAATGAGTAGATATATTGAACTATTGAATATTCCAAATAATAAAAAAACAGATGAAGAATATGAAGAATATGCAAGGATTAAGTTTAGAAAGGGCGTTGGAGCGCGTATTCTACCAAGATATGCAGGAATAGATAAGCTAAGTAAAATATGGGTAAGAAAAGAAGATTTGCCACTTAAAAAAAGTTATGGGAAAATCATGATAGAAAGAGCAGAAATAACTAAAGATATGACAGAAGATGAATTCATTGAATGGCTTAAAAAAGAAAATGAAAAATTATATAAATAAAATTTAAGAGAGTTTAGGCTCTCTTTTTTAATGCACTACTATATGTAGTGTTAAGGTTAAAAAGATTGGCAATTATTGCTAAATTCATGTATTAGGATATCTAATCTATCGCTAATAATGGGTAGCAATAGGCACACGTGCTAAAAGGGAATCAGGAGCGGATTAGGCACTGATATACGCTTTTTAACTTTAACAGTGCATATAAAACATGGGAAGCTTAGGCTTCCTTTTTTAATGCATAAAAAGTTGCTTGTAATCTACAAACAAGAGGCGGATGACCTTATCCGAAAAAAGGAGAGAAAAATGGTAGTAACTGACGGTGTAGATAATACACAAGAAGAAACAAAAGAAGTGGAGAAAGTAGAAGAAACTCCAATAGAAGAGAAAAAGCAAGAAGCTAAAGAATCTGTAAAAACTTATACAGACGAAGAAGTGAATGCAATTTCTCTTAAAAATAGCGATAAAGCAGTTAAAAAATTCATGAAAGAATTAGGAATTGAAGATGTAGAGAAAGCAAAAGAAATTCTAAATACTGCAAAAGCTGAAAAAACAAAAGAAGAAAATAAGGATATTTCTGAATTAGAAGAAAAAGCAAATAAAGCGACAATCCAAGCAATGGATTTAAAAGTCGAGAATGCTTTACTTCTTAAAGGCGTAAATTCATCTAAAGCAACCAGAGCGAAAAGATTAATAGATAAAGCAAATATCTTAAATGATAGCGGTGAAATAGATGAAGACAAACTAAACGAAGAAATAGAAAACTTATTTAAAGACTTTCCAGAACTTAATTCAAATTCAAATAAAAATGCAGGTTTTATTTTAGGTTCGGACGGAAAAGAAGACAAAAAAGAAGACGAAATGTCAAAAATGAAAAAAATAATGGGTTTATAAAAGGGGGAAAAAATGGCAAACTCAATAGAAAAATTTAAAAAATATGTACCTTTATTAGATGAGGTATATAAAAAAGTAGCACTTACAGCAGTGCTAGATAGTGATTCTTCACTAGTTAAAGAAGGAGCAAACGCAAACGAATTAATAATGCCAAAACTATCAATGGATGGATTAGGTAATTATGATAGAAACGAAGGATATACTAACGGTGACGTTACTATGACAAATGAAACTGTAAAATTCAACTATGAAAGAGGTAGAATGTTCACAATTGATTCTATGGATGACGAAGAAACAGCAGGACTTGCATTTGGCAAACTTGCAAGCGAATTCATAAGAGTACACGTAGGACCAGAAGGTGATGCTTTCAGATTTGCAAAATATTCAGAAGAAGCAGGAACTAAAAAAGCAGAAGCAATAGCTGATGGTGAAGCTTTAGTTAAAGCTTTAAGAGAAGCAGCAACAAAAATGGACGAAGACGAAGTATCAAGTGAAAACAGATATTTATTTATAACACCAACATTAAAAGGTATGATAGATGATCTAGATACTACTAAATCAAGAGAAGTTTTAAATAAATTTGCTGGAGTTATAGAAGTACCACAAACAAGATTCTATACTGCTATAGATATGCTTTCAGGTAAAGATGGAGAGAAAAAAGGTGGATACAAGAAAAATGCAGAAGCCAAAGATATAAACTTCTTAATCGTAGAAAAATCAGCAGTAATACAATATAACAAACATATTGTTCCTAAAGTTATTAGTCCAGAACTTAACCAAGTAGCAGATGCATGGAAATTTGGTTACAGAAAATATGGATTAGCTGACGTTTATGAAAATAAAACAGCTGGAGTTTACGTATCACACAAAGCTTAATTAAAGGGGGGTAAAATATGATAACAATAGGATATATTCCAAAAAAAGAAACAAAAGAAAAAAAAGTGAAAGAAACTAAAGAAACAAAAGAAATAAAAAAGAAATAGGGGGTGGTAAATATGACTGACCTTACTATTGATATATACAAAGAGAAAGGCGGTATAAAAGATATATCGCCTTTAATATTTGAAAAAGCAAAAGATAAAATAAACGATTTAACCTTCAATAGAATTGAAGATAAGGGCTTTAATAACTTATCTGAATTTCAAAAAAACGTAATTATAAAGAGTCTTAATTATTTAATTCAATTTTACCAAGATAATCCAGAAATGCTTGAAAACGGCGTAAATATCTCTGGTTATAGTGTGGGTGATATCAGTGTATCACTTGGTAGTGAAAGTAGCTCAAATGATGCTTTAAAACTTTATGGAGTACCTAATGACGCATATAACTGTTTAAAGCAAACTGGATTAATGCGAAGAGGTTTTTAGATGGCAAGTAGAATTAAAAAATTAAAGTTTTTAGATTTCTTAGCTATAACACCTTACAGCGTATCAATAGATGGCGAAGGCATTTCTGAAGAAGGTGAACCAATAGAAGCTTTAAAAGTATCAGGCAAAGGTATTTATACTGAAAAGGTAAAAAGGATAATAGATCCTGAAGGTAAACAAATAACTTTAAATGGATGGATATTAATTAAAGGCGATATTGCACCAGATTTACCTACTATTGCAAGTGGTACATGTAAGGTGAACGGAAAAGACTTAAACATACATGCAGGATATAGAATCTTTAATCCAGACGGTACAGTCAATCATACTAAATTGGAGCTAATGTAATGAAAGTAGACGTTAAGCTAAATTATAAAAACATACAAGGCATTATAGATAAAGCAGAAGAAGCTTTAGTAGATACAGCAGACGCTGTTAAAAGTGATTTACAGCTTAGTAAAACTATGCCTTTTGATACGGGCGTGTTGCAAAATGATAGCACTTTTATTAATCCTAAAAAAAGAAGATTAAAGAAAGTATCAATTGTATCAGATACACTTTATGCAAGGCGTTTATATTTTCATCCAGAATATAATTTTAAAACTGATAAGAATCCATATGCTGGGGGCTTATGGTTTAACACTTATATTGATGGAGATAAAAAAGAAATTCCAAAAAGAATTTTTATAAAAATGCTGAAAGGAAAATTAAGATGATATTAGCTAAATATAAAGATGATTTTAAATTAAACTTTCCGTGGAAAGAAGCAATTTCAATTGGGAAAATTGATAATAATAAAGAGATAATGGTTACATTTTATAATTCAAAAAGAAATAAATTAAACAGTGGCTTTAAAGATATAAAAAACACTTATATCAAGCCAGTAACAATTTTATTAAGGTACGGAAAAAATCAAAGAAAAGCCGAAGAAATGGCTGAAAAAATACAAGACTTCTATGACAAGAGGTCTTTTTTGATGGATGAATATCAAATATATGCAGATGTTTTATATGCAGAACCTATTAGTTTAGGCACAGACGAAAACAATGTGTATGAATATTCATTTGAAATAAATTTTATAGAAAATAAAAAATAGGAGGATATTATGGCAAAAATAACAAGCGGAGTGTTTCCAGTAAATCAAATTATAGTGGAAATAGGAATTAAAAAAACAGGAGAAGCATGGGAATATGCTACTGTTGCAGATATGGAAAACTGCAGTGTATCAGTAGATACAGGCGTTGAAACTTGGACACCAATGGAACTTGAAGGCTGGCAAAGAGCTTTAGCTACAGCTAAATCTGCAGTAGTTTCAATGGGTGGTAAAAGAAACATTGGAGACAAAGGAAATGACTTCATAGCAGAAGCATTACTTAAAAATGGTCAAGACGCTAATTCAAGCCTAAAAATGACATTACCAAATGGAGATATATTCACAATGGATTGTGTTATATCAGTTACAGACTTTTTAGGTGGAGATAGTACAAACGTTGCACCACTTGCAGCAGACTTTACTTCAGACGGAAAACCAGATTATAAAAAAGCAACAGCATAAAAAAAGTAGTTTAAGGGGGGTGTGAAATTAATCACGCCCTTTTTTATTTTATTAAAAAACAAATTAAGGAGAAAAAATGAATATAATAGATACAAAAATTAATTTATCAAGTGAAAGACCACAATTAAAAATTGGAGATAAATTATATAAAGTTGACAATAGAAAAAAAACATATGACAAATTTATGAAAATACAAGCAGACAATACAATTTCAGAAGATGAAAAAGAAGAAAAAATAATGGAGATATTTTTAGGAGAAAAACAAGCAAAAGAAATATTAAACATTGAAATGACTGTAGCCGAATATAAATATTTAACTTTCTGCGTTCTTGGAGCTGTCACAAACGAGAGTCCAGAAAAATTAATGGAAAATGCGGAAAAAAACATGTAAGCCCAGACGTATTTTATGATGAAGAATATGACTGGGATTTAATAGTCTCTAGCTTTTTAGAACAATATGGAATCAGGCTTTCTGTAGAGTATGAAACAATTAGTCTTGAAGAATTTAACCAATTATTAATTGGAATAAATTCTAAAACGGCACTTGGTAGAGTAGTAAGCATAAGGGCTGAAACAGACCAAGATATCCTTAAACATTTTGGAAAGTATGAGAAAAAAATAAGAAGCGACTGGGACGCATTCAAGTATAAGAAAATGACAAAAATAGAAAAAGAAAATAATCTGGAAAAAGCTACAAATATACTACAAAGCTTTTTCGGATAGAAAGGAGCGAAAATGGGCGGAACAAATGTAGGCAAGGTGTTTATGAGCTTGGAATTAAACGGACAAAATAATTTCAAAAAAGCAATTAATAACACAGCTATGTCATCACAAAAGTCAATGGGTAGTGCTATGGGTGCTATTGGTGGATTTGTAGCAAAAGCATTTGCCGTAGGATCTATCATTGCATTTAGTAAGGCATCTTTAAATGCTGCATCAATGTCGCAGAGTGCTTGGACTGGACTTAATTCAATCATAAAAGGCCAAGGTAGAAGTTTTAAAGAAGCTGAAGGATTTATTAATAACTACATAAGCGATGGTTTAGTACCTTTAACAAACGCTGTAGGTGCATACAAAAACTTAGCTTTAAGGGGATATGATACAAAACAAATTGAAATGATTATGGAACGTTTCAAGGATAGTGCTGCATTCTCTAGACAAGCGAGCTACTCAATGGGTGAAGCTATACAAACAGCTACTGAAGGTTTAAAAAATGAAAACTCTGTGGTTGTGGATAATGTTGGTGTTACTAAAAATGTTGCTAAAATGTGGGACGAGTATGCTAGAAGCATAGGAACTACAGCAAGTAATTTAACACTTGCACAAAAAAGGCAGGCTGAAGTAAATGGGATATTAGCTGAAACAGCATTCCAAGTTGGTGATGCAAAAGCTTATACAGAAACTTATGCAGGTAAGGTAGCACAATTATCAACGGCGTTTATGAATCTAAAAATTGCTGTAGGTAGTGTAATATCACCGATTGTAAGTGCTTTTATTCCTGCATTGACGGCGGCGATGAATATGATAACTAAGTTTTTTAATTATATATCACAACTTTTGGCTGTGTTTAATATAAAATTTCCTAAAGTAATTGAAAAAGGCGGAGCTGGAGCTATGAAAAGCTTAGGTGCTAGTGCTGGAGATGCTGCTAAAAAAATGGGCGGAGTCGGAAAACAAGCTGGAAAGACTGCAAAAGAAATTAAGAGAGCGTTTGCTTCTGTAGACGATTTAAATATTGTAAATATTCCAGATGATACATCAGCAAGTGCTGGTGGTGGAGCAGGTGGTGGTGCTGACACTAGTGGTAGTCCAGATATGGGGCAAATGAATTTTGGACTTAATGAAGATGTAGGCGACCAATTGAGCGAATGGGCAGTTAAATTTAAAAAACAAATACAAGATATCTGGAGTGTTTTATCTGAAACAAAAAGCTGGAAAGCATTTAAAAGCATTGGTGTAGATACATTTAAGACAGTTTTACAAAAAGGAAAAGAAATTTTTGGTTCGTACAAAACAATTTTTTCATCTTTAGGAACAGAATTTGCTAAACAAATTAATGCAAAAGGACCAGAGATAGACAACGCTTTTGCTAAATTATTTACTGGAATAAAAGATGCAATAAATGTAGCAATATTATGGTTCGTCGAACCTTTTAATGGATTTATTTCTGGAGTAGCAGACGTGATAGATGGACGAGCTCCAGAACTAATGGAGTCTTTATTTAATATTTTTCTTCCAATTACAGAATTTATTGGAGAATACATTTCTGATTTAAGCGAATCTTTTGTAAAATTGACCGAAGATATTAATCAATGCTTTAGTAACCTTGGAGAGACAAGTACTAATATGCTTATTGACTTAAGCACAGGAATTGCAGACCATATGCCAGAAATAATGGGTTCTTTAACAAGTATTAAGGACTCTTTTGTAAATACATTTAGCGAAATTTCAAGCATTGTTGGTGGAATATGGACTGATTTTACAAGCTCATTAAGTACTACATGGACTTTATATGGAGAAGAAATTTCTCAAGGGATTGGCGAATTTATGCAAGGTGTAGCTGAAATTTTCGAAAAGCTATGGACTGATATCCTAGAGCCAGTTATCAAGCCGTTTTTAGAACAATTTAAAACTATCTGGAGAGAAACATTACAGCCTACAATTAGGGCAGTACACGACTTTATTGGAAAATTAATTGCTGGAGCATTAGAAATAGCTAATAAATTTGTAGTACCTGTAGTTAAATTATTTATGGATATATTCAAGCCATTTATAGTTGGCGCACTTTCATTTATTGGTGGAAAATTCAACGTATTAATGAAAACAGTAGGTGAAGTGCTACAAGGAATCATGAAATCATTAAGCGGAGTAGTCGACTTTATAGTCGGAGTATTTACAGGAAATTGGACAAAAGCGTGGGACGGAGTAAAAGGCATTTTTGCTGGAATTTGGGACGCATTAGTCGGACTTGCTAAAGCACCATTAAATTTAATTATAAATGGAATAAATGCTTTTATTAGTGGACTTAATGCAATTAAAATACCAGACTGGGTTCCAGCTGTAGGTGGAAAAGGATTTAATATTCCTAAAATACCTATGCTTGCACAAGGTGGATATGTTAAGGCGAATAATCCACAACTTGCAATTATTGGTGATAATAAACGTGAAGGCGAGATTGTAGCACCTGAAAGTAAACTAAAAGAAATGGTTAAACTAGCAATGGCAGAAATGAAAACAACTTCAGAAATTAGTTTAAATTTAAAAGTAGAATATGAAGATGGAAGAAGAATCATCAAAAAAATAAATGAAGAGCAACTTCGTGCAGGTGAAGTGCTTTTATATGTATAAAATCAAGAGAAAGAGAGTTTAGGCTCTCTTTTTTTCTTGAAGAAAGGAAAATATGGAAAATTGGAAAATACAAATTGATGGAATAGGCATACTTAATGTAGATGAAATATCACCTATATTTGCAATACAAGATAGCAAGGCAAGTGGTAGGGGTGAAAATTTAATAATGTTTCGTGAAATTTTAGGTGGGATAAATAGATTTGATTGTGCAATTAATTATCCAGAGGGCGAAAATTTAAGAATTTTAAGAGTTTTATCAAAAAAGCCAATTGTCAATATTAATATCTACAATCCAAATGAGGGCGTAAGGCGAACAATGCAAGTAAGTGTTAAATGTGAAAAAATTCCTACCATATTTTTATCTGGCAAAGAATATGGAGATGGAAAAATTGAAGTAAGCTTCACTCAGCTTGGAAAGGACGATGTATAATGGCAAACATTGAAGCTTTAAATAATGTATTAAAGAATAATTTTATTCAAACTGACTGGAGAATAAAAATTAATGGTGAGCAATTTGACAGCAATATATTTAAAGTTTATCCAAGTTTAACAAAGTCTACCAATAAGATGTTTGGAGACTTTATCATGTCTCAATGCAATTTTGAATTAAATGACAGAGAAAATAAACTAGATGTATTAAATAAAGAAATTGAAATTGAAAAATTAATTAGGATTAATGGAAATAATATCTGGTATAAATTTGGAAATTTTATTATTTCAGAAATTGTATCTGATAAAAGTGCATTAAGTATTAAATGCACAGCTTATGATAAGGCAATTTTATTTAATCAAAAATATGAAAGTAATTTAAATTTTCCTTTAAAAGGAATAGATGTTTTAAATGAAATTTTAGAAAAAAGAAAAGTAAAATTAAATGGTACTTTTTCATTTGCTGAATTTGAATTTCCACAAATTAATTACAACAGTGAAACATCTGAAAGAGAGATGATTGCAAGGCTTGCAGAGCTTGGTGGAGAGCATGCAATAATTAATCGTCAAGGCAAATTAGAATTTAGAAAAACTAATAAAATTGACATTATAATTAATGGAGAACACCGCACTGAGTACAGCTTGGAAAATCCAGATAAAGCAATTGGACAAGTGTCTTTAGGCTTTAAAAATTACGACGATGATTATATCAAAGGTGAAAATATAGATGGAGAACAAACTTTTAGAATTGAAAATAATCCATATGCTGAATTAGTAAGAGATGTAGTTATTGAAGATATATATAATAATATTCACGGTAAGCAAGCAAGAGCATTTAGCATAAAAGGATTAATTGGAGCTGAATTTTTTGATATAAACGATGTTTTTATTTTAAATGATAATCAAGGAAATAAACACGAGTTAACCATATTAGGAATTAAAACAGATGGAAGTCTACGTGGCGAAATTTATGCTGAAAAAATAGAATATACAAGTGCAAATTATAAAATAGCTGGAAGTGTAAAAGAAGATTTAAAAAAAGTTGGGCTTGAAGTTAACCATATCAATCAGACTATTAAGACACAAGCAGAAAAAATAAATGACACAATGAAAATTTCAAGCAGAACTGAGCAAGATATAAATGGCATTAGAACACAAGTTTCACAAGTAGAAGAGAAAAATAAAGTTATTGAAGAAAAACAAACTAATTTGGAACAAGATATAGATAAATTTAAAGCAGAAGTAAGAAGTTCTGGTGGTAGTAACTTACTTAAAAACTCTGTTTTATTTAATAATGAATTAATAGATAAAATACCTGTAGGCTGGCATCTTATGCTAGGCAAACAACCAATGGGCGTGGATAACATAGAAAGTTTAAGCTATGGCTGTATATCTGGCAGGACAATATCTAATGTAAATGGCTGGTTTATGTTACAACAAGCCGTAACAGTTTCTACAGATGAATATTATTCTTTCTCAATAAGAGTGAAGAAATCAATAGACGCTTATGTTACGGTTGCTGTTTTAGATAAAGTGGCTTGGGGCGAAGAGATGAATAAGGCACATGTATATAGACGTTACACACTTAGTCCTGGAATTGAAACAAATTTCGACTTATATAAAATTGAAAAAATTAAGCCAATTAGCAATCAATTGGTAGTATCAATTTATATAAATGATAAAGGTGGAAGCGTAGATTTCACTGATATTATGCTAAATTTAGGTGAAACTTGTATTCCTTGGAATACACATACAAGTGAGGCTGTATCAGCAGCAGCAATTATGGATAGCGCTGGACTAAATGTTAAAACATCTAATTATCCTGGTAGCATCAAAATAGATGGTAGAGGACTTGCTGGATATTACAATGGAAATAGATCATTTGGTACATCGAAAGACTTAACTTGGTCAGACAAATTTCAAGCAGAAAAGGAAATAACCATGCCGCCTATTAAAGTTGTTCCTGTTACAAGCGGAGAAAGAGCGGGCTGGTCGTTCGTAAAGAATTAAAGGAGGAAAAATGCAATTAATATCAAATAAATCATACGCTGGTGGATACTCGCTATATTATGAAGTCAATATGTGGGTAACTAATCAAAGCATTGAAGGCAACTATTCAGATGTATTTTGGAGCGTAGACTTACGTGGAGGACAAGCATACCAAATAAGCTCAACAGCTTGGGCAAAACTAGTAATAAATGGAGAGCAAGTCTGGAGTAGAGGCAGTGGAACTTATAGAGCAGGTGAACACAGCGAGGGAATAAAACGTATTTATCACAATGATGTAGGTGAGGCTACTTGTACAGCAAGACTTGATGGGAAAATTGTACAAAATATATCTACTGGTGAACAATCAATGACACTTGCTAGTATTCCTAGAAAAGCGGTATTCACGAATACTATAGACCTAACTGAAGATAGCTCAGAGATAGTTTTTGAGTATTCAAATCCAGCTGGTAACTATGTAAGTAAATTAGAGTTTACAATACATTTAACTGGAATTGAAGAATCACATCTTCCATGGATTGATTTAAATAAAACTGGATACAAAAGAGCTTTTAAATTTATAGAAGAATATAAAGAAATTTTTAGAAAATATATTGGAGATAAAAAAGAAAATCAAGTTACATATGTTCTTAAAACTACGATTGGTGAAAAAGAATTTTATGATTGGAGTAGAAAAAATTTCAAGCTAACAAAAACGTCTGCTCCAACGCTTACTGGTAGTTTATCCTATATTAATTTGGACAAAACTTTACCAAATAATAACGTTTTTAATTTAAAAAATAATATAAATATAACTTTATCTGGGAAAGTAGCAGCAAAAACTGGTACAAAAATAAAAAGCTTAAATTTAAAAATTGAAAACAAAACAATTATAAACAGTCCCGACAATCTTACTTTCAAGGTAGGTTTTTTAAAAACATCTGGAAAAGTAAGGGGTGAGCTTACAGCTGTAGATTATAGGGGCTTTACATCTAAAAAGCTTATTATAGATATGTACATATATAAATATAATAGGCCTACAGTATTTTTAAATGCAAAAAGAAAAAATAATTATGAAGATGAAACAAGCATTGATATTAATGGAAAAATTCAATCATTAATAATTGATAAAAAAGAATTAAATAGTATTGAATATATTAAGTATTGGATAGATGGAGACAAAAATAAAGCAACAATAACAAATATAAATGTAAATAAAGACGGTACTTTTAAGATTCCTACAATCTGGAGAAGTTTCCCTAAAACAGAGAAAAAAACAATATATGTAACAATTAAGGATAAATATACCACTGTTACAGCAGACGCAATAGAGCTGGCACGTGGACAAGCAATATTCAGGATATCCACAGCAGATAATAAATTGTATAACAACGAAAAAAGAGTGTTAACTGAAGATGATATTAGATATGAAGTAATAGCAAGTCCTAATATTTTCATGGGTGAAAATGATGTAGTGGAGATAAAAAAAGGAATTACTTCATATCCAAATGGAATAATATTAATCTGGAGTAGATACAAAGATGGCTCTCCAAGAGAATACGATTTTATCTTAACATATATACATAAGTCTTTCGTGGACTTATTTTCAGGAAAAGGCGTTATTGAACAAGTCGGCAGGACTAATGTTGGAGATAAATATTTTTATGTATATAACGATAAAATTGTAGGAAATGCAGAAAATACTGTAGGTGAAAGCGGTACTTTTGTACTACGCAGAGTTATAGGATACTAAAGAAAGGAGACAAACTTATGGAACAAACAATTGCTAAACTTGAAGAAAGACAAAGATACAATGAAAAAGAATTGAGCGAAGTTAAAGCTAAAATACAAGCACTTGAAGCAAATATGGCAGTTTTATCTGTACTTGCAAGCCAAGTAGAAAGATTAGCACAATCTGTAGATAAGCTAAATGCTAAAATTGAAACCATGGAAATTAAAAGTGTAGAAAAAACTGCTGAAGAATATAAAGCTATTAAAACTAGAAAAACGCAAATGATATTCAATGTGCTAAACGTAATTGTATTAAGCGGTGTAACTTTAGCTTTAACTAAATTAGGTTTAAAATAGGAGAAAAAAATGGAGAATATAAAAAAATTAATAGATGTAAAAAGCATAGTAACAATATTGCTTACAATTGCTTTTATATATTTATCTTGTACCAATAAAATAAATAATGATTTTTTAACAATTTATACAGTTGTTATTTCATTTTATTTTGGTACTCAATATGAAAAAAATAACATAAGAAAAAATGAAGAAAACGAGCAAAAAAGCCTTTAAAAACAGGCGTTTTGAGCGACTTTATTTTTTTATTGATATGTTTATATAGATAAAAAAGGGGGATTAAATATGAATTTTGAAGATTTTATAAAAGATGTAAAATTAAAAGGTGGAGTAGACGTTGATGGTTACTATGGAAAGCAATGTATGGACTTATATAATTATTACTGTCAAAAAGTGCTTGAAGTATCTGGAACAGGTGCGAGACGTGCAAAAGATATTATAAATACAATAAATAATATTAAGCATTTTGAAATGATAAAAAACTATCCAGAATTTATACCAAGCAAAGGCGATGTAGCTGTATGGACTGGTGGTAGATATGGACACGTTGCAATATGTTTAGGTGATGGAGACGTAAATTATTTTACATCAATCGACCAAAACTGGAGTCCACAAGCGTTAACTGTGGAAAAACACAACTATACTTATATGGGACCTATATATTTCTTAAGACCAAAAAATCAAAAAAACATAAATGTAGAAGAAACTAAAAACAATGTAAGTATTGATGAATTAGCAAAAAAAGTTATTGCAGGCGAATTTGGTAATGGTGAGGAAAGAAAGAAAAAATTAGGCGACAATTATAATATTGTACAAGCTGAAGTCAATAAAATTTTATCTGGAACAGTAGATATAAATGCACTTGCTGACGCTGTTATACGTGGTGAATACGGAAACGGAGCTGAACGTAGACAAAAACTAGGTGCAAATTATGAAGCTGTTCAAGCTGAAGTAAACAGAAGATTAAGATAAATTAAAATTAGATGTAGTTAAGTCTACCTCTTTTTTTATTTCTAACTACTGTCCAATTACTGACCAAAAAGATATGAATGGTGATATATCAAGGAATTTAAAACGATTAAAATGGACAGGAACACCAAAATACAAGAGAATTAATATATTTTATAAAAATGTTATACATTAATTATAATCAAAAAGGTTTAGGAGTTAATAAATGAATAGAGACATTGATATATTTGATATACCTAATAATAAAAAAACAGATAAAGAATACGAAGAATATGCAAGAATTAAATTTAGAATGGGAACTGGGGTTTGTGTTTCACCAAGATATGCTAATGTAAATAAACTAAGTAAAATGTGGGTAAGAAAAGAAGAATTACCACTTAAAAAAAGTTATGGAGACATAATGGAAGAAAGATATCAAATAATCAAAGATATGACAGAAGATGAATTCATTGAATGGCTTAAAAAAGAAAATGAAAAATTATATAAATAAAATTTAAGAGAGTTTAGGCTCTCTTTTTTAATGGCATAAGAAAATTAATATAGAAGGAAATTTAATTTAATAGTTTAGTTTTGGAGTTGACAAAAGCTTTAAAAGATTGAAGATTTCATTAACTTAAAGTACAATGATATTAAAGATAAATTAGATATAAAAGGGAAAAAATGGTAAGTTTTGAAGAATTAAAAAATGCAAAAAATAAGAGGTGTGTTAAAGTAACATTGAATAACAAAAATGTATTTATTGGCGAAATAACAGAGTGTAGAAAATTAGAGGAAGATGATGAGTATAGTATAACTATTGCACCAGATGGTGAAATGTTTCAGATTGAGGCAAAACAAAGTGAAATTAAGTCAATAGACATACTAGATGATGATGCATGTGATAGAAAATATAGATATGTTTCTGTTCATTATGAAGATGATGGAAAAGGTGCAAAAACATACTATTATATTGATGATGGTTTAGATGTTAAATTAGGAAATATTGTAGTTGTAGATAGAGTTGGAGAACAAGTTAAAGGAAAAGCTGTTAAGATATATGAATATGATATATTTAATGCACCTTATCCAGTAGAAAAAACTAAAAAAATTTTAAAGATTTTTGATAAAAATTTAGAAATGAAGAAAATATATGGAGATAATAGTACATATATAGATTTAGAGGATTCTTTATATAAAAAATATGAAAATAAACCAAGTTTAGTATCTAATTTAGATAGTAATATATTACCAAATGGAAGACTTTCAAAAAAATTTAATATATATGAATATAAACCATATTATGATGAACTGTTTGCAAGCATAGAAGAACTGGAATTATATAGAGAAAAAGCGTCTAAAAAATTTATTGAATTTTTTAAAAGAATGATAGTAAAACTAAATCAATCTAATGTTGAACTAATAGGTGATTTAATCGATAAGTTTTTTTATGAAAATAAATATTTCCCTATAGCTGAACATATAGATGATATAATTGATGAATTAGCGGATGATCTTGATGAAGATATAATAGATATAGAAAATGTTTATAATTTAACTATATATTTATTAGTTATGACGAAAAATACAGAAGCTGTAAGTTTAGGAATAGGTTTAATAACAATATTTTCAGAAGAAGTTACTAATGATTTATTAGACATTATTGGCAAATGTGCTTTATGTGAAGAGTTAGTTATGATTGCAA
This sequence comes from uncultured Clostridiaceae bacterium, assembly GCA_946998225.1. Taxonomy (GTDB): domain Bacteria; phylum Bacillota; class Clostridia; order TANB77; family CAG-508; genus CAMPYH01. The sequence goes on from CAMPYH010000001.1 coordinate 162,371, forward strand.
ATTTTGCAATAGAACATCTAGAAAATTCAAATGATATAAGATTTAAACTTGCTAAAAAAGCAGAAGATGTATCAAAAATGGTTTTAGTAGGATATATCGAACCAGAAAATGAAGAAATAAAAAAATGGCTTATTGTTAACGGAACTGAAGGAGTTTCAAGATATCCTATACCTGCAATTCCAATTGCGGAAAAAATAGATTTATTAGAGGTACTAAAATCTGAAGATATGTCATTCGATCTAATAGAAGGGATATCGGATATTCTAAAAGGATTACTAGATCCGGATGAGAATCCAGCACCTGGATTAAAAAATAAAAAGGAAATATTTAATGCATATTTCAGTCTTAATAGGAGATTTTATGATTCAATAAAATATAATTTAGGACTAGTACATATTTTTAAGTATTTATCAAAAGAAAATACATATGAGGATTTAAGAGAAAAAATTCATAAATATTTTCTTTCAGAGAGAGTACTAAGATTTATATTTAATATTTTAAATAATAAATATAAGTGTGAAGATGAATATTTTCAAAAAATGGCAAATATATGTGAAATACTTATTATTTCAGATAATAATATATTTAATAAAATCATATATAAAAAATTAAAAGAGAATAATAATGTAATGTTTAGATCAGCAATTGAATTATTACTAAAAGATGATGAATATCATAATAAAGCATTAGAAATGATTTATTGTAGTGATTTTTCAGAATATTATGGTGATCCTGCTCGAGAAATAATTGAGGAAGAAAGATTAGAGGTTTTAAGCGAACTTCTAATTATGCAAAATGAATATAATTTAATAATAGATAAACTTGTTGTTGATGGTTTAAAATGTAGATATATTCCACAAAGAAATTTAGCTTTATCAGCTATAGAAAACTGGATGTTTAAGGAGAATAAAAGATTTAAAGATTTACCTGAAAGTATACAAGTTGTACTAGAAGAATTAGAAGAGACAGAAATTTTTACTAATTTTAAGCGAAGAATAAATATAATTACAGATAATACAAATGAAGAAGTAGAAAATATTGAGGATGAAAATGTAATTTTTATTCATGAAAAAGATAGATTCGATATATTTGAAGCAGATTTAAATTTACTTTTTAATCCATACATTATACGTGAAGGTCAAAAATATGTAGATTTAAACATGGTAAATAGCAGTTTACAAGTAGGCGATAAATGTATTGTATATGTTCAAGGCTTAAGCTTTAATGAAGAATATAAAGTTAAGTTTAAAAGAAATGGAAGTAAAATTACAAAAATGTCTTGTACATGTGATGATCAAGATAATTGTGTACATGAATATGCAGCTATTAAACATATTAGAGATAAATATTCAGCTAATTAATTAAAATATATTTGCAAAAGATGGAGATTATGGGGCATACACATATTGTGATAGAAAGAAATAACAAATTTATAAAATGATAAAATATAAAACTTTGATTAAATAACTTTTCCAACGTATAATATTATAAGTAAGAGGCTTTGCCTGTATAGGGCGATCACCCTCTTACATGAGAATTTAGTTTAACAGGTAAAACAACGGTCTCCAAAACCGTAAAACGAGGTTCGAGCCCTTGCGTTCTCGCCAATTTAAGAGAGTTCAGCTCTCTTTTTTTTATGTAATAAAACTTGATACAATTGTATTGATTAAATAATATTGGTCCATCTTAGATATAAAATTTATAAGGAAAAAAATTATAAAAACAACAAATATAACAGAAGAATTTTTAGAAAAAATGCTCTGGCAAGATGGTGCATATTGCTTTTGTTACAGGAAAACCATATACAGGATTATGCACAGAATACATGGAACCAATTTTAGAAGATGAAGAGCCTACTATATTCTGTGAACCAAACAGGGCATTTTTTCAAAGTAGAATAAAAGAATTAGAAATACTAAATTAAAAGAAATTAATTTTAAATAGAAAATATTAATTAAGTATTATACCCCAATTATACCCCAATTTTGAAAAAATTATTCTATATTTTAATAAGTAGGGTTAAGGACATAAAAAAAGAAACGTTTATATAACAACGTTTCTTTTGTTTTTTGAGTCTATTCAAATTATTGAAAAACCCTTAATTTGGTGCGAATACCCGGGGTCGAACCGGGACGGGGTTTGATCCCCGCAGGATTTTAAGTCCTGTGCGTCTACCAATTCCGCCATATTCGCATTGCAAATATAAAAAAGTATATTGCAAAAAGAGAAAAATGTCAATATCTATAATTTAAAAAGTTTTTTGGCATTCTCTGTTGTTATTTTTTCTATATACGTAAAATCTTTTTCTTTTATTTCTGCAATTTTTTCAGCTGTTAATTTTACATATTTAGGAAAGTTTGTTTTACCTCTAAAAGGATGTGGAGTAAGATAAGGTGAATCTGTTTCAATTAAAAGTTTATCATCTGGAACAAGGAGTACAGATGAATTTGGTTTTGCATTTTTAAAAGTAACAGTACCACTAAAAGATATATAAAATCCTAATTTAAGTCCTTCTTTAATTAAATGTTCATTAAAAGATGTACTATGGAAAATTCCTGAATATTTAGGAGGATTTTTTTGTAATATTTCTAATATATCATTTGTAGCTTCGCGTATATGTAAAATTACTGGAAGTTTTAATTTATTTGCAAGCTCTATTTGTTTTACTAAAAGCTTTTTTTGAATATCTATATATTCTTTTGTCCAGTAGTAATCAAGTCCAATTTCCCCAATACCAATAACTTTTTTATTTTCAGCAAGTTTTTCTATTTCCTTTAAGTCTTTATCTATATTTTCATCATTTAAATATTTATCTGCATTTTCTGGATGAATACCAATAAGGGCATAAACATTTTCGTATTTTTCTGCAGTTTTTATTGCTTCTTTTGAATCTTCTATAGATGTTCCAGGTATAGAAATATACCCAACTCCTGAATTATTTGCATCTTCAATTACTTCATCTATATTTTCATAATATTCTTTATATATGTGTGCATGTGTATCAAATAACATATTAATCCTTTCATATTTTATTAGGTTAAAAGAATTGCTGTTGTAGATGTATAGTCTCCATCGTGTGAAATACTAATATCTACATTATTTTCATATTCTTTTAAATCTTTATTTAAAATATTTACATATGGAATTTTTCCATCGTGTAATATTTCAAAATCTCTTATACCTAGTGTGCCTTCATATATTTTTGAAAAAACTTTTATAAGTGATTCTTTTGCAGAAAACATACCAGCTAAACTTTCATATTTTGTATTTTCTTTCTCTTTAACATAATTAAGTTCTGCTTCAGAAAAGGCAGAACTTAAAAAGGTTTTAGAAAGTATATCTTTTTCTTTTATACGAGAAATTTTTAATATATCGTTTCCTATATATATATTCATAATCACCATCCATAAAATTTAAAGAATAAAATAATTATAATAAGTACAATTATAATAAATATTGTATTCTTTTTTAGAACAATATTTTCCTCAATTCGTTCTTCTTTATATATCATATTAGTTTTAGATATTATAGACAAATATAATGTATTTAATTTTAAGATATCTATTAAACTATTAAAGTATTTAGTCATTCTTTGTGAATTAGTAATATCTACACTCCAATAATTTTTATTAAATAAATTAATATCCTTTACTAATTGGTTAAAATCGCTTTTGTTATTACTTAAATTATTAATTCTTTTGTTAAAAAAGATAAGAGAAATTCTATAGAATAAAGCAATAATATATGCAAATAAATATGTTGTTTCGTATTCTACAGGTAAATAACCAAAATTATATGGATCTACACCAGAGCAAAGTAAATTAGATGAAATTTTAGTAACACCAATTTTTCTATACTCATATTCTGTATTAATATCTGCACCTAATTTTGTAACATCTGCATTATATGATGATGAATAAACTTTCATATATTTTTGCAAAATATTTATCAGAACATCTGGTTCAGTTTCTTCATTCCAAACACTGTTTTCCACACATGTGTATGAAAATGTGTAAAAGTTTTCCATATTTGTATATTTACTTATATCTTCTAAATTTACATCTATCAATGAATATACAAAATTTTTAAAATCTCCTAATGAATTATGCTTTGAATCTGAAAGCATAATTGATTGAAATTTTTGTATATTATTTAAATCTGAAAGAAGTTCTTTAAATCTATAATTAAAATCTAGAACATCTTCAAAATTATAACTATCTATACTTGTTTTAAAAGTAAGAAAACATACTCCATTTTTGAATATATATAGTTTTATATCTTGCAGATTAAAATATATTTTGTTTTCATCCTTATCTATATCTAGACTTCCGAGCAATTGACTTTTGTCATTATATTCAAAAACTAATAAATTTCTATCACGCATTTTATGTGCTTTATCTTTATTACTTAATCTTGAATATTTTTTTGTATCTAGTAAGCTATTTGTTAAGTCTGGTGAAAAAGTAGTATATATACTTGCATCTTTTGTTTTTGAAAAAGATACGTAATCAAAAAATGGTTTATTTAAAATATTATAAATGTATTTATCATAATTATCCTTATTTATGATAAATGGTAATATAAAATATGAGTAATGATATTTAATTGGTAATTTCATAAAATTTCCTTTTTTCTTTAGTGTATACTTGATTATTTATTTAATTAATTTCCTTTTTTATATGTATTTAGTTCTACATTCTTATCTAAATAATAATTTTTAATAAAATCTATTTTTGTATTTTGGCTAAGGTCTAAACTTGGTTCAATTATAACATTTCCCATGTGATCAAGAACTCCCCATTTATTATTTCTTGAAACAGGTATAAAGCCATAAGGATTTTGCACCATAGCTTCATCATATATAGCTGGAACAATTACATTATTTTTGTCATTTACAAAACCAATTTTTCCATTTTCTTCAAACATATATAGATTATTTTCTGGGTAAACGTCTTTTTCAGATTTTTCTTGGAAGTTAAACATATAGTATTTATATGTTTTTCCGTTTTTAACTTTTATAAATGATTTTGCATAATTAATATTTTCAATAATTCCAGATATTTTTAGATCAAATTTATTATCATAAACATCTAAATTATTATCATTTTTATTTTCATGTGCTAAGTAGAAGTTACCTTCACTTATGTATTCAATACTATCATATGGTTTTTTTAGAATATTTTTTCTATCTTTTTCTTGTTTTACAATATCTTTTTTTGCAGTAAAGTATTGAGAAATATTATATTTTCCATCTTTTTTAACAATATATGTATTAAGACCTGCAAACTTTATATCATCATATTCAAAAGGTATTATGATGTTCTTCTCAAAGTCAGTAGCTCCAAATTTATTTTTATCATTTTTAGATATTACAATATTATCCATTATATCTACAGGATCATTTTTAATATCTTTAGATACAGCTTCACCTTTTTCATTATATATAGATTTATCATTACCTTTTTTAGCAACAAAATATTTATTAGAATTAGTAAGATAAATTTCATTAAATTCAGCAGATAGTATAGTTTGGTTTTTACAAGATGTAACACCTTTTAAATTATCAAAAACAACAATATATGCTGTGTTTTCATTTGAATTTACAGGAATAATTTCTTTATATACAGGTGCTACAACAACATTAAAGTTAGTTGTATTTAAAACCCCTTTTTTTCCATTTTCTTCTATTAATATTCTGTTTTTTATTCCAGGAAATACTTTAAAAGAATCATATTTTGCTTCTGCTTTTACATTTCCTTCATAATCAATAAATCCATATTTATTCTCTTGTTTAAAAGCTAAAATATTTTTATCATATGAAATTTCATTTAAATCATATTGTATTGGAACAATATCTCTTTTTTTAATAACTGAATTATTGTTTTTATTTACTGCTCTTGTAGAAAATTTATCTTTTGATGATATATCATATGTAATAATGAAAACATCCTTTTCATTATTAGGAATAATTATCATTTCTTTATATTCATTTGGAATTACCTCATTACCATTTGAATCAATAACACCCCAGTTATTGTCTACAAAAGTAGTATAATATCTAATTGGATTTTTTCTTACAATTTTGTATGAAGTTAGAGCTGTTTTTAAGTTTTTAAAACCTATTATACAAAGAGCAAGCAAGATAGGAAGAAGAACAAACATTAAAACTTTAGTAAAATTTAATTTATTAGTATCATCATTACCAGAATAATTATTATTTTCTTTTCTAGGGTTTGAGCTTTCTTTTGAAATTTTAATTTTACTACTTGTATTTTGAGTACTTCTATTTCTTTGACTCATCCTATGTCTTCTTGGATTTCTTTCCATTTACTTCTCCTTTAATTAATTTTTTGAACTTCAAATATTGAATTAGGTGATAAATCAATATAAGTATCTTTCTTTATTTGTATTTCTTTGAAAAGATTGTTTTCAAAAACAATTTCTTCTAGATTTTTTTCTTTAACGATTCCTTTTTCTTCATAAGTCTGTTGTAAATATATTGAAGGATTCAAATTAGAATTTAGATTTTTAATATCTAATTTTCTAAATTTATACTTACCTTGTGGCAAGTAATATTTTAGTTTAGCACCACTGTCTAAAACATTTATTTTACCATATGCTCCAAAAATACCTTGAACTAAAATAATAACATCTTCATTATTTTCATTTTTAAGAAAATTTTTCTTGTTAGTATATATTTCTTTATTATTAGTGCTATTTACAATACTATATATGTCTTTTTTGTTATATAAGTAAACATCAAAATTATCTTTTTCAGTATTAAGTTTAACAATTTTTAAAATATCTTTTTTATTTAAATCTTCTGCATTAGAAAAATTAATACTTTTATAATTTAATTTTTTCATTAAATCTGAAATTACAAGCTTGGTATTTTCTTTTTCTAAAAAATTTATTGATTTAAAAGAAAAAAATATAAATAAAAAAGTTAAAGTAACTATAGTAATAAATATAATAATTACTTGCTTTTTAATTTTATTATTATCATCCATAGTATGAGTATATACTAATTAAAAAACAAAGAAAAGCAAAAGCTAATCTTTGTTTAATATATTAATATTTTCAGAGTTTGAAATTGCATTAAAAATATTTATGCTTTCATCTTCAATCTCTTTTATATATGTATTAAATATCTCATTTTTTGGAATAAGTATATTATTGATTTCTAAGATATTGTAAAATTTAGAAATTTCCAGTGAATTAAAATTATTAATACTATAGAAAATCCATTTTTGTATATCATCAATATGTTTAATTTCATTAAACAAATCATTATTTTCTAAATTTTCACTATTTATTAAAAGAGTTTCAAAAGTAGTCTTTTTATCTTTATCATAAACTTTTCTGTAAATAAACATTGGATCACTTGTGTAAGAAAAATTATGTTCTCCAAAACTTGAAATATATTTATTAAAGTTGAAAATATTGAATATTTTTAAATTTTCTTTACCTAAAACATATATTATGGATATTAAGTTTAAAGATATGGTTAAAGCTAAATCAAAATAATCTTTCAATAAAATAAATATAATAGATGTTGATACTATAAAAATTGATGTATATATTATAGATTCTTTTTTATTTAATTTTAAAGAAAGCCAAATAAATGCTAAATTTAAAACTAGCACTAAATTATTAAAATATACTTTAAATGCAATTATATTAATCAGTGTTGTAAGAATAATTAATATAAATGTACTCTTTAAATCTACATTATACATATTTTTAAGTAAACAAATTGCAGATATAAAGTAAGTAATTACAAAACATATATAGATATCTAATCCAAAATATTTATTTATTAAAAGCATGCTTACTAAAACTGTTAAAATTATAAACATATAATATGATACAATTTCAGTGTTTGAAAAAACTCTTTTTTTATCTTTATTTTTAATCATAGGCAAAACATTAACAATAAACTTATAAAGTACAAAACATAAAAGAGATATATATATGCTTTCCCAAAAACCAAATATAAATAAGTTTAAATAAAAACATACAAAAAGTAAGTATTTTTCTACTTTCAATTTTTCATAAATTTCATGTACAGCTACAAGTGGTTTTAAAAGTATTGTTAGTGATATAAAAATTGGTATATAAAAAATATATACTAATAAATATGGGGCGTTTCCAGATATTAAAATAGCAGCTAATGAAATTAATATACTAGGTGTTAAAATAAATCCAGCTGAGTATGCATAAGTAAATAGTGCAATTGCACCAAATGGTGTTTTTTTGTAAAAAATTAAAGAAATTATAAAATAAAGTGAGTAAAACAAAATGTTTTTAAGAACATTTTTTATATTAAGTATTAAATTAATATCTTTAAATTTTACTTTTTTTTGCATATTTCCCCCATTTAATTTAAAATAATTGTATTATAAATTTTGGTGTAAAGCAAGGTAAAAACATTTTTAAAATTGATAGATTTCAAATTTTAAGGTAAAATAATTATGTATTAAGAAAGAGGATATAATGTTTGATAAACTAGAAGAAATAGAAAAAAAATATAATGAAATAAATGAAAAGCTGATGTCTAAGGAAGTTGCAGAAAATCCAAAGAAAATGATTGAGCTTAGTAAAGAACTAAGTGAGATTGAGGATATTGTAGTTGAATATAAAAAATATAAATCAGTTTTAAAAAATAAAGAAGAAGCAGAAGAACTTTTAAAAACTACATCTGGTGAAATGAAAGAACTTGCACATATGGAATTTGAAGAAAGCATAGAGGAATTAAATAATATTGAAAATTCATTAAAAGAGCTTTTAATTCCAAAAGATCCAAATGATACAAGAAATGTTATTGTTGAAATAAGAGCAGGTGCAGGTGGAGAAGAAGCTGCACTTTTTGCAGGAACTTTATTTAGAATGTATTCAATGTTTGCAGATGCAAAACATTGGAAAATTGAAGTTTTAAACGAAAATGAAACAGGACTTGGTGGATATAAAGATATTACATTTGCTGTTAAAGGTAAAGGTGTTTATGGAAAACTAAAATATGAAAGTGGGACACATAGAGTACAAAGAGTTCCAGAAACTGAAAGTGGAGGTAGAATTCACACATCAACAGCAACTGTTGCAGTTTTACCTGAAGTAGAAGATGTAGAAATTGATCTTAATATGGACGATATTAGAACAGATGTATATAGATCATCAGGTGCAGGTGGACAACACGTAAACAAGACTTCATCAGCAGTAAGAATGACACATATACCAACTGGAATTGTAGTTGAGTGTCAAAACGAAAGATCACAGTTAAAAAATAGAGAAACAGCACTTGGAATGCTTAAAGCAAAAATATATAATATGGAGCAAGAGAAAAAGCAAAAAGAACTTGCTGCAGAAAGAAAATCTCAAATTGGTACAGGTGATAGAAGTGAAAAGATAAGAACATATAATTATCCACAAGGAAGAATCACAGATCATAGAATTGGCGAAAACGTGTATAAATTTGATGCATTCTTAAATGGAGACATAGAAGAATTAATAGATAAAATTGCAGCATTTGATAGAGCTGAACATTTAAAAGAATAATAGATTACATAAAAAGATTTCATATATAAATTAAAATTATGGAATCTTTTTTGTTTTGAATAAATTTCTTTTAAATGATATGCTAAAAAGGATTAAAAAGGGGTAAAAAACACATGGATTTATTAAAAGAATTAAACGAAAAACAAAAAGAAGCCTTATTAAAAGTTAATGGCCCTGTTTTAATAATAGCAGGTGCTGGATCAGGGAAAACTAAAGTTTTAACTAGCAAAATCGCATATATATTAGAAGAAGGTTATTGCATGCCATGGGAAATACTTGCAATAACATTTACAAATAAAGCAGCAAATGAAATGAAAGAAAGAGTAGAAGAGCTTGTTGGGGTAAATGCCAATGATATCTGGATAGGAACATTTCATAAGATCTGTATGCGAATTTTAAGAAAAAATATTTCATATGTTGGTTATGATAGTAATTTTGTAATTTATGACACAACAGATCAAAGATCAGTTGTTGAAGAAGTTATGAATGAACTTGAAATAAGCCCTAAGGAATTTGATAAAAGAGCTTTTGCATCAGCAATTTCAAATAATAAAAATAATTTAATTACACCAGAAATGGCAGTAGAAAAAGCTGAAGGTAAGAGAGAAGAAATATATGCAAATGTATATAAAAATTATCAATTAAGATTAAAAAGAAACAATGCTTTAGATTTTGACGATATTATTAATCTTACAATAAAACTTTTTAAAGAAAATCCAGATATACTGGGATATTACCAAGAAAAATTTAAATATGTTTTTGTAGATGAGTACCAAGATACAAATAAAGCGCAATTTTTATTAATAAAAATGATTACAGAAAAACATAGAAATGTAACTGTGGTAGGAGATAATGATCAAGGAATATATTCATTTAGAGGTGCAGATATTTCAAATATCTTAGATTTTGAAAAAGACTATAAAGATGCACAAGTTGTGTATTTGGAACAAAATTATAGATCAACAAAAAATATTTTAAATCTTGCAAATGAGATAATAAATTCTGAAAAATTTGGAGCAAAATCTAAATTTGAAAAAAATCTTTGGACAGATAATACCGTAGGAGATATCCCAAAACATAGAACTGTTCAAACAGGTTATGATGAAGCAAACTTTATATCTAAGACTATTAGGGAACTAAAAATTAGTAATGGTTATTCAAATTCAGACTTTGCAATATTATATAGAATAAATGCATTATCTAGAGTTATAGAGTCTACTCTTACAAGAGATAGAATACCTTCACAAGTAATTGGAGGACAAAAATTCTTTGAAAGAGAAGAAATTAAAGATGCTCTTGCATATTTAAAAGTTATAGATAATCCAAAAGATGATGTTGCATTTAGAAGAATAATAAATAAGCCTGCAAGAGGAATGGGACAAAAAGCTTTAGATGATATAAAAAATGTATCTGATCAAGTTGGCCTTTCAATGTATGAAGTTCTAAAAAATGCAACACAATATGGCCTTGAAAAACATTATGCAAAAGCAGCAATAGGCGGATTTTTCCCTGTAATGACAAATGCTGAAAAATTAAAAGAAGATGAAAATGTTAAAATTTCAGAAATACTTCAAATGGTTCTTGAGCAATCTGGATACCTTCAAAAATTAGAAGAAGATAAATCAGATAAGTCATTAAGTAGAGTAAAAAACTTAGAAGAGTTAATGGATTCAATTATTGAATATGAAACAGAAGAGGCAGATGTAAGTCTTAGAAACTATCTAGAATCTGTTTCTCTTGCAACAGATACAGATAAATTAGATGAGGAAGATGGAAAAGTTACACTTATGACACTTCATAGTTCAAAAGGACTTGAATATCCCGTTGTATTTATGATTGGAATGGAAGAAGGAACATTTCCAAGTGATACAGCAATAAAAGAAGGAAACCTGGATGAAGAACAAAGGCTTTGTTATGTTGGAATGACAAGAGCAAAGGAAAAACTTTTCTTAACAAGTGTTGTTTCAAGGAAATTATATAATAGAACACAACAAAGTATGCCATCAAGATTTGTTGAAAATGCTTCAGATAAGCTTTTAGAAAAAACAGAAGATGATAATGTGTTTGGAAATATATTTGGAAATATTTATGGAAATAATGAAGGGGAATTCTTATACAAAAAACCTAAAAGACAAACAGTATTTAATATTGATGAAATTCAAACACAAAAGAAACCAAAAGATTTAGATATAAAAGATTTTATGAGATCAATTGATGTTAAGAATAAAGAAGTAGATATTAGTAAATATAAAATTGGAACAAAAGTAATGCACAAAAAATTTGGAATAGGTAAAATTGTATCAATTGAACCTGAGGCAAATGATAATATAATAACAATTGAGTTTGAAAATATAGGAATTAAAAAACTAATGCTTAAATATGCAAATTTAGAAATAGTTGAAGAGTAGAAAGATGGAAGAAATAGAATTAAAACACGGATATAAATATGTAAATCAAAAAGATGAAAAGTGGCAAAATATTCTTATGCAGGCCAAAAACCGGAAAACAATGCATGTGGTCCATTTGTTTTGAAAATGGTTTTAGATATTTTTACAGAAAAAAATGTAGAATTAGTAGAGCTTTTTAAAAAAGGTGAAGGAAAATATTATACAGATGAAGGAACAGAGTGGGAATATTTTAAAGAAGTAGGAGAACCTTATGGAATTAAAGTTCAAGAGCTTTTACCAGATGAAAAAATATTAAAAGAAGCGATTTAAAATGGTAATTTGGTTATTCTTTCACAAAACAATAAATTAGATAATTATTGGACAACTGCAGGACATTATATACTTCTTGTAAAAGAAATTATAAAAGATGGAAAAGAAAAATATTTAGTACTTGATCCTGCATCTAGAGAAAGAACAGATAAAGAATATGATTTTGACCAAATATTTATACCTTGTAAAAGAATGTGGATAATTTCAAAAAATTAAAAATTGTAAAAAAAACCATATATATAATATAATAGGAAAGAAATTTAAGAACAAAACAATATAATAACAAATGAAAGGAATAATATGCTTACAGTAAATAATGTAACTTTAAGATTTGGATCTAGAGTATTATTTGAAGATGTGAATTTAAAACTAGATAAAGGTAATTGCTATGGAGTAATTGGTGCAAATGGTGCTGGAAAATCTACATTTTTAAAAATAATTTCTGGAGAAATAGAACCAAGTAAAGGAGATGTTTCACTTGCTCCTAAAAAAAGAATGTCTATATTAAAACAAGATCACTTTGCATATGATAATTATACAGTTCTAGAAACAGTTATAATGGGTAATAGTGAATTATATAAAATAATGAAAGAAAAGGATGCTATTTATTCAAAACCAGATTTTGATGAAAAAGATGGAATGAAAGCAGCAAAACTTGAAGAAAGATTTGCGGAACTTGATGGATGGAATGCAGAAACTGATGCACTTAAACTTTTAAGTGATCTTAATATTTCAAATGACAAAAAAGATGTTTTAATGAAAAATATGGAATCACAAGAAAAAGTAAAAGTACTTCTTGCAAATGCACTTTTTGGAAATCCAGATTTATTACTTCTTGATGAGCCTACAAACGATCTAGATCAAGAAACTATTCATTGGCTTCAAGATTTTTTAATAGATTATGAAAATACAGTAGTTGTAGTATCACATGATAGATATTTTTTAAATAAAGTTTGTACACATATACTTGATATAGATTATGGAAAGATCAAACTTTTCCCAGGAAATTATGATTTCTGGTATCAATCATCACAACTTCTTTTAAAACAAGCAAAAGAACAAAACAAGAAAAAAGAAGATAAAATAAAAGAACTTCAAGCTTTTATTCAAAGATTTAGTGCAAACCTTTCTAAATCAAGACAAGCAACATCAAGAAAAAAATCACTTGAAAAAATTGAACTTGAAGAAATAAAACCTTCAAATAGAAGATATCCATATATAGATTTTAAACCAGAAAGAGAAGCAGGAGCGCAAATATTAGAGGTAAAAAAACTATCTTCAGAAAATAATGAATTAAAAAATATAAATTTCAAACTTGAAAATGGAGATAAAGTTGTTGTTAAAGCAAAAGATGAAACAAAAATTACTCTTCTTTTTGATATACTAGCAGGAAAAGTTGAAAAATATAATGGCGAATTTAAATATGGACAAACAATTACTTCAGAATATGTTCCGAAAGATAATGCACAATTTTTCAATACAAATGAAAATTTAGTAAATTGGCTTAGACAATATTCTAAAGAAAAAGATGAAACATATATTAGGAGTTTCTTGGGAAGAATGCTTTTTTCAGGAGAAGAAGCTTTAAAAGAAGCAAATGTTTTATCTGGTGGGGAAAAAGTAAGATGTATGTTTTCAAAAGCTATGCTTTCTGGAGCAAATCTTTTAATACTTGATGAACCGACTAACCATCTAGACATGGAGTCAATTACAGCTCTTAATGAAGCTTTAAAGAATTTTAAAGGTGTTTTACTTTTTTCAACACATGACCATGAACTTGCTCAAACTGTTGCAAATAAAGTAATTGAAATAACAGATGATGGTGTAAAAGTTTTTGAAGGTACATATAACAACTATCTAGGAGAAAAATAATGGATAGAATACAAATATATATATTTCAAAAAAGAGAAAAACAAAAAGTTTGGACTAATTTAAATTTACATGTAAAAGATTTTGTAATTTATGATGATGGTGAAGATAAATATGTTGCAGTAGTAGAAAAAACATATAAAGATTTACCTAAAGAAGATGTTAATAATAATTTTAAGTTAAAAGATTTTAATCAAAATGAAAAAGACAATAATAAAGAAAAACATCAAAAAAATAAGCAAGAAAAAAAGGCAGAATGTATACAAAAATTAGATAAAAAACAATTAGATAATTATCTTAAGAATCAACTTAAATTAAGTAAAAATTTTAAAGAAATATTAGAAGTAATAAAAAAACATAAACTTGATTTAAAACTTGTTGATTTAGAAAGTAATTATCTAAATAATAAATTAAAAATATTTTATACATCTGACGATAGAGTAGATTTCAGAGAATGTGTAAAAGATTTGGCTAAAAAATTTAAAACCAGAATAGAAATGGTACAAATTTCAGAAGCAGAAGAAATAATGCGTGAAGGTGGTTTTGGAAAATGTGGAAGACAACTTTGTTGTGTTAGTTTTCTTGCAAAACCATTAAGTACAAGTATTAAAATGGCTAAAAACCAAGATCTATCTATAATTATAGACAAATTATCTGGAAAATGTGGAAAACTTATGTGCTGTCTTCAATATGAAAATGATGTATATACAGAAAAAAGAGAAATATTACCTAAAGAAGGTGAAATATTTAGAACCAAAGAAGGTGAAGGCGAAGTTGTTTATGTAGATATTTTATCTGAAGTAGTAAAGTTAAAATTTATAGATGAAAATTCGGATGATGTATTCTATAAAAAATATAAATATAAAGATTTAATTAAAGAATAATTAAAACAATGTAGATTTTGCTTTTAAAAGTATATATTTAATAAAAATATTAATAAAGGAAAAAAATGTTACAATTTTTAGCATATATTTTTATGTTTATTGATCATATCTGTAAATTTTTGCAAATAAAAGGATTTGAGAATATTAACCCTATTATAGGAACTCTTTCATTTCCAATATTTGCATATATAACAGCAAGATCTCTTAAATGTACAAAAAATAAAGATAAATACTTATTAAGATTAATGATATTTTCATTTGTATCACAAATACCAATGATTCTTATGATATTTGGTAGTCCAAATACAAAAAATATTATTAAATTTTCAGATAAGATAATGTATTTAATTATGTTTTTTACACAAAAACTAAATATAGGATTTACTCTTACACTTGGAGTATTAACAATTAAGATGATGGAGAAAAATAAAGACAATATTTTAAATAGAGTAATCTTTTTGTTAATCTTTTTAATAGTAAGTGTTCTTTTAAATGTAGACTATGGTCTATATGGAGTGGCATTAGTCGTTATGTTTTACTATATTAAGAAATTACCATATTTGTTTTTTATGATGGTTTTAATAAATACATTAAATTTAGTAGTAAACCATTTATATGGAAATCTTAATAAAGAAATACAAGTAATCATGAATATGCATATACTTTACGGAATATTATCTTTACCATTTATATATTTATTAGGTATAAAAATGGAAAAAAAGGCAAAAGGTAAAAATAAAAAAGTAAAAGATGATAAAAAACAAAAAACTGTATCAAGAGTATTAAAATATAGTATTTATCCTGTGCATATGCTAGTTATATATTTATTAAATGTATTTAATGTACTTATGTAAAATTTGATAAAAAGGAAGCGCAAAAGCGCTTTTTTATTTTTCAAAAAAATGCAAAGACAAGCGTGCGTAAGGAGTTTTGGTTTGACTTAATAGAGTATAACTTATAATATATTAATATGAAAATATTTGGAGGAAAGATGAATTTTGAAGAATTAACAGAATTAATAAAAAGATATAATCAAGAATATTTATTAAAAAAATATAATGAATTCAAGAAAGAAGATAAAGAAAAAGCAGAAGAATTTTTAAATGAAATAAATAGAATAGACTTTCCATTAATGAAAAGTCTTTATGATAATGCATTATTAAATGAGGATGCAGATAAAAAATTAGAAATAGAACCTGTTGAATATACAGATAAAGAAAAAATGACTTATTCTGAAAAGGAAAAATATATTGCAAAAGGTAAAAATCTTTTAAAAGAAGGTAAACTTGCAGCTGTTACAATGGCTGGTGGACAAGGCACAAGACTTGGACATAATAAACCTAAAGGAACATATGATTTTGGAGTTAATAAATCTCTTTTTGAAATCTTTTGTGATAATTTAAAAGAAACTTTTAGGAAAGTTGGTTCATATACACATTGGTATATAATGACAAGTAGAGAAAATAACAAAGATACTATTGATTTCTTTGAAGAGAATGATTATTTTGGATATCCAAAAAATTATATACACTTTTTCATTCAAGATGAATTACCTATGATGGGTGAAGATGGAGCAATTTTACTAGATGAGCATGAACATATTAAATTTGCAGCTGATGGACATGGTGGCACATTATATGCAATGGAAAAAAGTGGAATAATTGATGAAATGAATAAATATGGTGTTGAATACATATTTATTAGTGGAGTAGACAATTGTTTAGCAAACCCAACAGACCCACTATTTATTGGATTTGCAAAAGATGCAAATGCAGATATAGTTGTAAAGTCAATTGAGAAAATAGATCCTAAAGAAAATGTAGGAGTTTTCTGTAAGAAAAATGGTAAAATAGGTGTTGTTGAATATTCAGAAATTTCAGAAAAAATGGCAAATTTAAAAGATGATTATGGATCACTTGTATATGGAGATTCAAACTCACTTTTACATATTTTTTCAATAAATATATTAAACGAATTAACTAGAAAACCTATTCCATACCATACAGCACATAAAAAAGCTAGTTATATAAATAAAGATGGAAAAATAATTCATCCTGAAGAACCTAATGCATTTAAGTTTGAAAGATTTATATTTGATGCATTTGAAAAAACAGATAATATTAAAATCTTAAGAGTTCAAAGAGAAGATGAATTTGCTCCTTTAAAAAACAAAATTGGACAAGATAGTCCTAAAACAGCAAAAAAACTATATTTAGAACATTTAACAAAAACAAGAGCATATGACAGATATGATGAGTGGTTAAATGATTCAGCAATAGATAATCTTACTAAAGAAGAGTTAAGAAATATTAAAGAAAATGATTATGAAATCCGTGATAGATTTTATAAAGAATTAGAATTTGGAACAGCTGGATTAAGAGGAATAATTGGAGCTGGAACAAATAGAATGAATAAATATACTGTAGCAAAGGCTACACAAGGTATTGCAAACTACATTATAAAGAATAAATTAGATAAAAAACCAGTAGTTATTGCTTATGATGTAAGAAGATTTTCGAAAGAATTTGCAGATATTACAGCAAGATGTTTTAATGCAAATGGTATAAAAACATATATATTTAAATCGATAGAACCTGTACCAATGCTTTCATTTTCAACTAGACAAATGGATGCAGTAGCAGGAATTATGATAACAGCAAGTCATAACCCACCAGAATACAATGGATATAAAGTATTTTGGTCAAAAGGATCACAAATCGTAGGAAAAGTGGGAGATAAGATAACAGAAGCTGTAAATGATGTAAATAGTTTTTCAGATATTAAAACAATAAGTCTGGAAAAAGCAAAAGAAGAAAAATTATATATTGAATTGGGTGATTCTCTTTCAAATCAATTTATGAGAAATGTACAAGCATTTATGATAAATGATGAAAAATTAAAAGATGAAAAAGAAAAAATAAAAATAGTATATTCACCTATTCATGGAACAGGTATCGTACACATACCAAAGCTTTTTGAAAAAATGGGATATAAAAATGTATATATAGTTCCAGAACAAGAAATGCCAAATGCATATTTCCCAACTGTAGAAAAGCCAAATCCAGAAGAGATTAGAGCAAATGATATGGCTATAAATTTAGCTAAAAAAATAGATGCAGATTATACCATTACTACAGACCCAGATACAGATAGAATTGGAATAAGTGTTAGAGATAAATCAGGACAATATGTAATGCTTAGTGGAAATGAAATGGGAATATTATTTACAGATTATGTACTTTCTCAAAAAGCAAAAAAAGATGAATTAAAAGATAATTCTGTAGTTATATCAACAGTTGTTTCAACAAGACTTACAAAAGAAATTGCTAATAAATATAATGTTAAATATTTAACTACACTTACTGGATTTAAATATATTGGAGAGTTAATAAATCAATTTGAAGAAGAAAAAACTTTAAATTTCCAATTTGGATTTGAAGAAAGTTATGGATATCTTTATGGAACAAATGCAAGAGACAAAGATGCAGTTTCTGCAACAATGCTTGCTGCTGAAATGTTCGCATATTACAAAAAGGATAATAAAACATTACTAGATAGATTAGAAGAAATATATAAAGAATTTGGATATTATATTTCAATAAATGAACAATTAATTTTAACAGGTGAAGAGGGACAAGAAAAAATTTCAGATATAATGAATGCGTTAAGAAGAAAACCTATTACAGAAATTGATGGAATAAAGACAAAAATAATAAGAGATTATAAGACTTCAGAAAACATAAATTTATTAACAAATGAAAAAGGAAAAGAAGATCTTCCTAAATCTAATGTTATACTTTATGAAATGGAAGATGGATCATGGTTTGCTGTAAGACCTTCAGGTACTGAACCAAAATTAAAATTCTATTGTGAAGTAAAAGGAAAAACAGAATCTGAAGCAAAAGAAAAATCTAAGAAGTTAAAATATGAGATTAGCAAAATTAAAAGTTTAGCAGATGATTCAGATAAAACAAAGATTGTAATGTCTAAAAAGAAATAAAAAAAGGCCATTGGCCTTTTTTTATTATATAATTCTTTTAAAATAATTCTTTTGAAATTGAATTTTAAAAATACGTAAATAAAATGAAAAATATAATACATATACGAAACTTCATAGCAAATTAAATTGTATTATGGTAAAATTAGTTAGGAGTAAAATATGAAATTAATAAGCTGGAATGTAAACGGAATAAGAGCAGTATCTAATAAAGGTTTTTGGGATTATTTTGAGAAAGAAAATGCAGATATTTTTTGCATCCAAGAAACAAAAATGCAAGAAGGACAAATGGATCTTGAAAAAGATGGATATCATGTGTATTTAAATAGTGCTGTAAAAAAAGGATATTCAGGTACAGCAATTTGGACAAAGAAAGAGCCAATAAGTGTTAAATATGGAATTGAAATAGAGGAGCATGATCAAGAAGGAAGAGTAATTACATTAGAATTTGATAAATTCTTTTTAGTAAATGTATATACTCCAAATTCACAAAGAGAACTTGCTAGACTTTCATATAGAGTCGAATGGGAAAAAGATTTTAGGGAATATTTAATTAATTTGGATAAGAAAAAACCAGTTATAATATGTGGAGATTTAAATGTTGCACATAATGAGATTGATCTTAAAAATCCAGCTACTAATCGAAAAAATGCTGGATTTACAGATGAAGAAAGAAATGAAATGACTAATCTTTTAAGTGCTGGATTTATTGATACATATAGATATTTATATCCTGAAAAAATAGAATATACATGGTGGTCATATATAACAAGAGCAAGAGAAAGAAATGCTGGATGGAGAATAGACTATTTTATTATTAGTGAAAGAATAAAAGATAATTTAAAAGATGCTAGAATAAGACGGGATATTTTTGGAAGTGATCATTGTCCGGTAGAAATAGATATTGATTTGTAGAGGTAATATGAAAAAAAATAAAGAATTAGAAAGAAATAGGGTAAAAACTACAATTTTTACAGCATTTATAATTATAGTAATGTATGTAGTTTTTAATAATCTAGAAAAAACATTTAAGACATTAAGCCATTTTTTAAATATAATTAAACCGTTTATTTATGGCGTTGTTTTGGGATATTTTTTCTTATTTCCTGTTAAGAAAATTCAAAAATTAATAACTAGAGGTAAAAAGACTAAATATGACAAATATATAAAAGTTATTATAGCTGTTTTGGTATATGTACTATTCTTTTGGGCGATGTCATTTTTAATTAGTTCGGTTTTACCAATATTATATAATTCAGCAATAGAAATATTAGAAAATGCACCTAAGTATTTAAATAATTTAGAAAAGACATTTACAGAAAAACAATATACAGGAGTTTTAGCTAAAATTGATGTACATGAAATATTTAAAAATATTAAGACATTAGATTTATCTAAAATAATGCTTGAACAATTAAAAAAAGTAAATATACAACATAGTATAAATACAATATTTAATGCAGCAGGGGCACTTGTTAAGATACTTATTGTCTTCGTTATTTCGTTCAATATAGTACTTTATAACGAAAGATTAAGTAAAGAGTTTAAAAAATTAACATATGGAATTCTAGGAAAGAAAAAAGCTAGTAGACTTCACAGAAATCTAAAGAAAATTGATGAGGTTTTTGTAAAATTTATTTATGCTCAAATGATAGACGGAGTAATTGTTGCAATAATTTTCTCAATAACATTTTTAATTTTAAAAGTAAGATATGCTGTAGCTTTAGGAATACTTGTAGGCGTGGGAAATTTAATACCATATATTGGTACATTTATATCTATTTGTTTAGTATTTTTAATTACAATATTTACTGGAGGACTGCCACAAGGATTATTCATTTTAGTAATATCAATTGTTTTACAACAAATTGATGCACAAATCATTAATCCAAAAGTTATTGGAGATCAATTAGATTTAACTCCTCCAATAATAATTTTAGCAATACTTATAGGTGGAGCATATTTTGGCCCAGTAATAGTATTTATTGCAGCACCAATTATTGCTGTTTTAAAAAGTTTAATATATGAGTATATAGAAGAAAAACGTTTAAAAGAAAAGAAAGAAAAAATTAAAAATATTAGAAAACATATTTCATTAAATAAAAATGAAGAGTTTAAAAAGAGTTATAAATTTAATTATATGACTAATTACAAATTACAAAAAAATAAAAAAACAATAAAGAAACCAAAAGTTGAAACAAATATTAAAGGTAGAAATGGATATTAAATTGAAATTAAAAGAAGCAAAAGAATTAGATGTAAGAAGATATGGAATAATATATTACATATTATCTGGAATATTAGTTGGAGCAGGTGGAATACTTCCAGCATTTAGTGGCGGAAGTATGGCTGTTGCATTAAATATTTATGATTTATTTGTACAAATATTAAATGAATGTATTTTATTATTAAAATATCTGTTCAATAATGATATAAAATTTGTAAAAAAATATATTGAGGATGAAGAAAATAAAGTTTCAAAATATAATTTTTTTCAAAGATTTGGATTAGTATTTAAAATAGGAATACAAAATTATGCATTTTTCCTAATTCCTTTTATTGTTGGTGCAGTATTTAGTGTTGTATTTTTAGCAAAACTAATACATAAGATAATGGAAAAAAATGAAGGATTATTAGTAGCTGTATTTTTAGGACTTATGCTTGGAACAATACCACAAATATTTAAAACAGCTGTAAAGAAAGATGATAATACAAAGATAAGAAAAAATAATAATATAGTTAATATATCAATATTACTTATAACTGCAATATTTGTATTTGCTCTTTCAATGCTTGAGCCTATTTTATCTAAATCAGGCAATGTAGATGTTTTTCATAATACAATAAAAGATTTTTCAATACTTATAGGTCTTGGAGTTTTAATTGGAATTGCACAAGTAATACCTGGAATAAGTGGAATGCTTCTTGTTATGATGTGCGGTAAATATAAAGCGTTTATTGCAGCAGTTAATAATTTTGATATTTTAAAATTAGTATTTTGTTTAATAGGTGTAGTAATTGGAACAATTCCTACAATAAAATTAATGGATAATTTATTAAAAAAAGAAAGACAAAGAACATATTTTGGAATTTTAGGATTTATAATAGGTTCAATGTTTAAAATTTTATTAGATTTATTTAAAACATATAATTTAAATCTTAGTTCACAAAATGGAATCATTTTGTGTATAGGAATGGCTGGTGGTTTTATAGCAGGATATGTGTTAATAGAATTAGCAGAAAAAGTAACAAAGGATAAAAAGAAAAAAGATGAAAAATAAATTAAAAAATATGAAAGATAAATTTATTAAAACGTGGTGGATTATAGCTATTATTTATGTACTTATGGCTATATTTGTTTTACCACCTTTAATATTTGCAAATTTTAATATTAAGGTGAAAATAAATGCGTCATATTCAATTTTAGACTTACCTGCATTATATAAAGAAGGAACACATAAATCTTTTAATAAATTAAAAGAAATTTCTGAATATAATACAGCTAAAATACCGGAAGAGCAAAAGTGGCCTGGAATGGTAGAAATATCTGGAAGTAAATATATATTTAGCTATTTTACAAATACAGCAGCTATTATGATACTTTTTTATTTATTTCTCTTATATAAATACAGTGAAGATAAAAAAGAAGATTATAAAGACATTGAACACGGATCAAGTGATTGGGCAGATGAAAAAGAAGTATATTCTAAATTTACACAAAATAAAGGAATTATTCTTGCTGAAAAAATAGCTATAAATATAGATACAAAGGTAAAAGGAAATAAAAACGTCCTTGTTATTGGTAATACTGGTTCAGGTAAATCAGCAGGATTTGTTAAACCAAATGTAATGCAAAATTTAGGATCATATGTTTTTACAGATCCTAAAGGTGAGCTTTTTGATTATTCAGCAAAATATTTTGAAGCTCAAGGATATGATATAAAAGTTTTAAATTTAAAAAATCCTAAAAACAGTGATGGATACAATCCTGTTTTAAATGCAGAATCAGATATAGATTTAGATATAATTGCAAGAACAATAGTTTTAGGTCAACAAGATGGTGGAGGTTCTGATGAACCATATTTTACAGATAATGCTCAAGTTCTTTTAAAATCATTAATAAGATTTTTAAAAGAGACAAGACCTGAATCAGAGCAAAACCTAACAAGTTGTGCTAATTTAGTAAGAGCTACAGCTTCAGGTGATTCACAAAATATACTTTTAAAATTAATGCAAATATTACCTGAAGACCATATGGCGAGAAAAGACTTTGAATCAGTATCACTTGCTACAGAAAAAGCATTTTCATCAATTGCGAGTACACTTCAATCACTTCTTGCAAAATTTGAAACACCAGATATTGCAGCACTTACATCAACAAATACAATAGATTTTGCATCAATAGGTAAGAAAAAGACAGCATTATATGTTATATCATCAGATACAAATTCAACATTTGACTTTTTACTTACAATATTTTTCTCACAAATGCTAGATAAACTTTATGCAGAAGCAGACAAAAATGGTGGATCATTACAAATACCTGTAATGTTTTTCTTAGATGAGTTTGCAAATATTGGAAAAATTCCAGAC
Source organism: uncultured Clostridiaceae bacterium (assembly GCA_946998225.1). Taxonomy (GTDB): domain Bacteria; phylum Bacillota; class Clostridia; order TANB77; family CAG-508; genus CAMPYH01. Next base: position 185,986 of record CAMPYH010000001.1, read on the forward strand.
TTTGATAGAAAAATAGCTACAGCGAGAAGTAGAAGATTATCTTTTAATGTTATTCTTCAAAGCTTGGAGCAATTAGAAAATATATATGGTAATAACTATGAAACAATTGTTGGTAATTGTGATACTCACCTATTCTTAGGGTCAACATCTGCAAAAACTCTTGAATATTTTTCAAAAGCTTTAGGTGAAAAAACTATAGAGATAACACAAAAAAGTAAAGATGGAGAAGATGACGAAACTAGATCTCAAAAACTAGGAAGAGCATTAATGACTCCAGATGAAATAAGGAGACTTCCATATGATGAATGCTTAATCTTTTCATCAGGTGTAAAACCTATTAGAGCAAATAAATATTTTTATTTTAATCATAAAGAATCTGAAGTACCTAGTAAATATGAAACAGATCATATGAGTTATACAGTAGATAGAGGTTATTGGAATTCTTTCTCACTAAATAAATTTAAAAAAGAAGCACAAAAGAAAGAAATGGATAGATTAATACAAGGAAAATTAGGGGAAAAACAAACTCCTAATATACCTCCTGCTATTGAAAAAATAAATGATACAAGTGTTAACAATAAGATTAATTCTGAAACAAAATTAAATTTTAATTTAGGAGAAGAAGAAAAAGAAGAGAAAAAAGATGAATTACCACTTGATCATATAGATAATTTAAGTAAAAAAACTAATATAAATGTAGAGAATAATGATGCAAATAAATGGGAATCTTCTTCAGTAAAAGAAGAAATTAAATCAAATAGAAAAATATCTGGACTTAAAGATATAAATAAGGAAAGATTTTTAACAGATGAAGAAAGACAAAAAGAAATAGAAAGTTCTTTAGAGAATAAATTTAAAAAACTTTTTGGAGAAATTGACGATAGAGACAAATAGAAGAAAGGTAGTAAATGAATTTTATACATATAGCAGATTTACATTTAGATGGTAAGGCAAAAACAGCAGGTGGTGATTCTGAAAAAAGAAGACAAGAAATATTAAATGCTTTTGTTAAAATGATTGATTATATAAAAAGTAAAGACATTAAATATCTTTTTATAGCTGGAGATTTTTATGAGCATAAATATATAAGAGATACCACAATAGAAATTGTAATTGAACAATTTAAAAAAATACCAAATACACATATATTTATTACACCAGGTAATCATGATCCATATGTTGTAAATTCAGTTTATGACAGAATTGCGTTTCCAGAAAATGTACATATTTTTAAAGAAATGGAAGTTATTGAAACAAAAGACGCAAATGTTTTTGGTGTTGGGTACATAGACTTTTTCCCTAGGAAAAGTGTTAATTATTCAAATATTAACCCAATTAAAAATGGAAAGAAAAATATATTAGTAGTTCATACAGATATATATGCATTGGATAATGAATATTTTAAAGAAGTATATAAGCTTACAAAAAAAGGATTTGATTATGTAGCTATGGGTCATATTCATATGGGAAATTATGATCCAAACTCAAATGTTTTATATTCAGGTAGTTTTGCAAAATATAATTTTAAATCTGCAAAATATGATAAAGCAGGAGCTATTTATGGAGAATTTACTCCATATGGATTAAAGACAGAACTTATGCAATTTGATAATACTAAATATATTGAGCATGTATTAGATGTTTCAAATATAAAATCTGTGTCATCACTTATTTTAGAGATTAATAATTTAAAATTTAATAATAATGAGATTGTAAGAATTATTTTAGAAGGCGATAAAAACTTTGATATTAATAAAAAATATATTTTAGATAATATTAATAATGGAAATATAGTACAAATAGTGGATGATACTAAATTAAAACTTGATTATAAAAAAATGAAAGAAGAAGTTTCTTTAATTGGAATATATTTACAAAATGCGGATAAATTAATAGAAAGTTTACAAGAAAAAAGAGCAAAAGTACTTGATGAAATTGAAATAGAAGAAATTAATAAAAAAATTAAACAAGTTGAAGAAGCAATAGTTTTAGTATTAGAGGAGATAAATAACATTTAATGAAGATAGAAAAAATAAATATTAAAAAGTTTGGAAAGCTTGAAAATAAAGAGATATCTTTTAAAAGTGGAATGAATTTAATTGTAGGAGATAATGAATCAGGGAAGAGTACATTAATGCAATTTATTTTTTCCATCTTTTTTGATTTCTATAAATATAAAAGAAATGGAATTAAAGAAGCAGACATCTGGAGACCTTGGGATGATACAGTATTTATGGGTAGTATCACATATTCTTTAGATAATAACGCAAAATATACTATTGAAAGAGATTTTAATAAAAGAAATCCTGTGGTTTATGATCAAAATTTTAAGGATATATCTAAATTATATTTGAAAAACAAAAGTAGTATGGAAATTTTAGAAGAACAAATAAATATCGATGAAGATATATTTAAAAACACTGTTCTTTCTAAACAAAATTTAATGGTATTAGAAGATGATGCTAAAAATATTTTAATACAAAAAATATTAAATCAAACAAGTACTGGAAATGAGAATGTTTCATTTGAAGCTTTAAACAAAAGATTAAATGATAAAATTAGAGATGAAATTGGAACAAATCTTACAAAGGCTAAACCTTTAAATATAATTGATGGTAATCTTTTAGAATTATATAAAAGCAAAAGAGATCTAGATAATCTAGATGAACAAAAGAATAAGTTAGAAAAAGATAGAAAAACAGTTCAAGAAAGATTTTCAAGTTCTAGGGAGAAGCTAGAATTAATAAAGAGAGCAAAGGAATTAAGAGTAGATCTTAAAACAGATAACGAAATAATTGCTTCTTTAAAAAAATCTTTAAATGCAAAATTAGATAAACAAAATAAAAGACAAAGTGAACTTGAAGAATTATACAAAGAAAATATTCAAAGTATTAAAAAAAGAACTATTGAAGAGGAAAGATTGGCTCTTCTAGAAAAATTTGAAAAAAGTAAATCACATGGACAATCTATTAAAGATAAAGATGAAAATACCGATAAAAAAATATGGAAAAATATTTTAAAATATTCAGGAATAATTGTATTTTTCATACTATTAGCAGTAATTACCAATGTTATTTTAAAATATAAAAAGTTTATTGGGCTAAGTTATGAAGAATATTTTGAAAAAATAAAAAAAGTTAAATATTTAAAATATACAAATATTGGAATTTTAGTATTTGCACTTGTATCAATTTTAATAACATCAGTAATAGATATTGTTAAACATGTTAAGGAAAAGAATAAAGCAAATAATATACAAATATATGATGAGACATCAAAAACAGAAAAAGATCTTGAAATTGAAGCAAATAATGAAATTAATGAAGAGGAAAAAGCGTTTTTAGAAACACAAATAGAATATTTAAATAAGGATTTAAATTTAGATAGAACAAATTTAGAAAATAGACAAAAAGAGTTAAATATTAAAGAAATAAATTTTGAAAAGAAACTACTTGCAGAGTATGGTACTAAAGTAGATACAACATATATAAAAAGCATATTTTCAATGTCTGAAGATAAACTAAATACAGAAGAGGGAATGTTAAAGCAAATTTATGAAAAATCTATGTATTCATTAAGTACAATAGAGGCTGAAAAAAATGAATTAAATAAAAAACACAATAAAAATCTTGAAATAGATGAAGAAATAGAAAAAAATGAGATTGCAAAAAGAGAATTACTTGAAAGAAGGGATTCTATAGCTATAGCATTAAAATTATTAAAAGATGCAAATGATGAATTAAAAGATGTAATAGATCCTAATTTCATAAATAAATTTAATAAAATAATAATCAAAGTTACTGATGGTAAATACAGTAATATAAACATATTAGATGATGGAGAAATTTTTACTAAAGATAATGAAAAAAATAAAATAGTAAATATAAAATCATTAAGTGCAGGAACTATTGATCAGTTTAATTTAGCTTTTAGATTGACTGTTCTTATGAATATATCTAAAGAAAAATTACCAATAATTCTTGATGAAGCATTTGTAAATTATGATAACACTAGATTAAAAAATATTCTTAAATATTTTGAAAGCATATCAGATGAAAGACAAATAATATTATTTACATCTAATGATAGAGAAAAAAGAATAATGGACAGTGGTAATATAAAATATAATTTCATTAACATGAATTAGTAAAAATATTAAATTAAAAGTAATATTTATAGTTTTTATTATAATATTATAATAGAAAATATAAGCTTTATTTGGAGAATTAATAGAAAAAATGGATAAAAAAACAAAATATAACGAACTAAAAAAGAAAATACAAGATAAATATACAGAAGAAGATTATATAAACTATTTTACATATTATTTTACAAAAGGTTATAAAGAGTTTGATTCAAATGAAAAATATGATTTTTATGATAATTTTCAAATAGCGTTAATGGCAGTTGATCTAATATCAAGCAAATTATTTTGTGAAATAGATGATATTTGTGAAGAAATAGATTGGGGTATGGCAGAAGTAGATCCAGATTATTTTATAGAATTTGATAAAAAATTTATAAAGCTATTGAAAGAATATGGATTTTTAAAAGAAAAATAATAATAAGAATAAAAAGAAAACAACTAGAAGAAATACTTAACTAAATGTATTTCCCCTAGTTCTTAAATATTATATATAAAAAATAAAAAGGAAAAGCAAATATGGAAGAAGAAAAACTATTAAATAGATTAAATGAAATAAATGAAGAATTAAAGAAATTAAAAAAGGAAGAAGAATATATAAAGAAAAAATTAATAGAAAAAGCCAAAAAGGAATAAATAATGGAAAAAGAAAAATATGATAAAATAAAATATAATATGGAATATAACAAAGCAAACTATAAAAAATTTAGTGCTGATTTAAAAAAAGAAGAAGTAGAAAAAGCTAATTTACTATTAAAAAAATATAATTTAAATAAAGCAGAATTTATTAGAAGAGCATTAAAAAAATTAGAAGAAAATGGAAAAATTTAAAAAAACTCTAGTCAGGAAATAGAAGATTAGATGAAAAAACAGAGGTAGCAAAATGCTATCCCTGTTTTGTTTTTGGTCTCTAATTTGGTCTCTAACTAGAGAGTATTTACAGAATATTTTCAAAGTACTTTAAAATATATTTCAGCAAGAAAGTTTTATGTATAACCTTTTTAAGGTGTTTATAGGATACTTTCAAAGTACATTCAAACTGTATATATTGGAGGCAACGCCCGGACTCGAACCGGGGATGAAAGTTTTGCAGACTTCTGCCTTAACCACCTTGGCTACGTTGCCTTAAATAAAAAAATGGAGCGGGAGACGAGGTTCAAACTCGCGACCTACGCCTTGGCAAGGCGTCGCTCTATCAACTGAGCTACTCCCGCATTTACAAAAAAATTATATGTTAAATTTTGAAAAATGTCAACTTACTGAATTATTATGAAATTTTATTGATTAAAATTTTTTTAAAAAAACTTGTATCATAGTATGGATGCTAAAACTACTCTTGAAAAACATAGCATAAATATATATAATGAAATTGAATGGAGAATTAATGTTTGAGTATATTATAGGAAAGCCTACAATAATAGAAGATGATAGAATAGTTATTGAAAAAAATGAAATTGGATATATTATTTTTATGTCTGAAAGATCATTAATCGAAACTAGAGAAAAAATTTCTCAAAAAAAGGAAGAAGATATAAAAATATATACATATATGCAAGTTAGAGAAGACGATATATCTCTTTTTGGATTTGCAAATTATGAAGAAAAAAAGATGTTTACTAAATTAATATCTGTAAGTAAAATTGGTCCAAAAACAGCAATAGCAATTTTATCTAAGGCAGATCCAATAGAATTTGCAATGGCAATTATTAATAATGATATAAATCATATAGCTACATATCCAGGAATTGGTAAAAAGACTGCGGCAAGAATAGTATTAGAACTTCAAGATAAACTAATTAAAGAAGATATTAATTTTGAAAAAGTTATAAAAGAAGATAATAAAATTGGTGATGATATCATTATGGAAGCAAAGGTTGCATTAAAAGTGTTAGGATTTATGACAAGAGATATAGATAAAGTTATAAATAAAGCAGCTGTTGGTTCAAAAAATGCACAAGATATAATAAAAAATGCATTAAAACTATTATCAAAATAAATAAGGAGGGAAAGTTATGGCAAGACAACAAGATTTGTTATATAAAGCTTTAAAAGAAGTTTCAGTTGTTTTAGAGTATACTGATCCAAAACTTAGAGCTAAAGTTCCAAAAAACTTTGTCTGGTTTATGGAAAACTTTAAAGATGATACATATGATTTTCATATTGATTTAAACAAACCTTTACACGAACAAAATCTTTGTTATGAATCAATTGTTATACTTTCTATTATTTTAAAATCTGCTTGGTGTGATAAAAGAACTTTTGAACAATTACAAAAAAATTATAGTGTTAATAAAAATGAATTTATGAGAGATAGGGTAAAGCATAAAGAGAGAATAGATAATGAAATAAGAGCTTTAACTATACCTAAAAAAGAGAGTATTTTTAGAAAAATAGCAAATGGTTTAAAAAGCTTATTTGGAAAAAATAAAAATAGGATTTATATACCAAATTAAATTAAAATAATTAATATAAATAATAAAAAAACAAAAGAAAAAGGAAAAAATATGGAATTTAAAAATAAAATAATAATTTTAATTGTAACAATACTTATAGTATCACTATCTGTATTTGGGCTTATCAAACTTTCACTTAAAGCAAATGATGCAAAATTAAAAACAGGTATTTTAAATGAACCTAAAAAAGAAAGAGAACAAAGATCAAAAAAAGCACTAGACATAGATTATATGAAAAAAGCCGAAGAAATGACAAAAGCTCCTAAAAAAGATGAGCAAATTGCTATTATTAAGGTTAAAAACTATGGAGATATTAAATTAAAATTTTTCCCAGAAGTTGCACCAAAAGCAGTAGAAAATTTCGTAACACATGCAAAAAATGGATATTATAATGGACTTACATTTCATAGAGTTATAAATGATTTTATGATTCAAGGTGGAGATCCTAAGGGAAATGGAACAGGTGGAAAAAGCATTTGGGGCGAAGGATTTGAAAAAGAAGTTTCAGAGGAGTATTTACCATTAAGAGGTACACTTTCAATGGCATCTTCTTCACTTCCAAAATCTTTAGGCAGCCAATTCTTTATAACACAAGCACATTTTAATAAAGAAAAATTAGAAGGAATGAAAAATCTATCACAAAAACAACTAGATGTTTATTCTAAATTTGGAGGAATGCCAAGTCTTCATTTAGGATATACAGTATTTGGATATGCATATGAAGGAATGGATGTTGTGGACAAAATAGCTGTTACAGAAACAGACGAAAAAACAGACAAACCAGTAAATCCAGTTGTTATAGAAAAAATTGAAATAACTAAGGCAAAATAGAAAGAAAAATATGAAAGAACCTTTAGCATATAGAATGCGACCAAAAAATATTAAACAAGTAATAGGACAGGATCACGTTTTAGGTGAAAATAAAATACTAGAACGAGCAATTAAATCTGACACTATTACTAGTTTAATTTTATATGGACCTCCAGGTGTTGGAAAAACTTCAATAGCTGAAGTTATAGCAAATACAACACAGTATAAATTTCATAGATTAAATGCAGTTTCAAGTGGGGTTCAAGATATTAAAGATATTGTTGAAGAAACAAAAAATATTATGTTTAATCCAAAAGGTAAAAGCATTATATTTATTGATGAAATTCATAGATTTAATAAAAAACAACAAGACGTTTTATTACCATATGTTGAAAGCGGATTAATTATTTTAATTGGTGCTACTACTGAAAATCCATATTACGCCATTAATAAAGCATTAATTTCTAGATCAATGGTAATTGAATTAAAGAAAATAGATGAAAAAGATATTTTAAAAGTTTTAAAAAGAGCCCTTTTCGAAGATGAAGAATTAAAAAAGCTCAAAATAAATATATCTGAAGATATTTTGAAAAAAATTGCACTAATATCTAATGGAGATGTTAGATTTGCACTTTCCGGTCTTGAAAGAACAGTATTTTCATCAATGCCTGATGAAAAAGGTGAAATTAATATAACTGATGAAATAATTAAAGAAGCTTTTCAATTAAAAAAGAATTATGATAAAACGGGTGAGGAACATTATAATAATATTTCAGCATTTATTAAATCTGTAAGAGGTTCAGATCCAGATGCAGGAATACATTATTTAGCAAAAATATTAGAAGCAGGTGAAGATCCGATGTTTGTTGCAAGACGTTTAGTTATTTTAGCATCAGAAGATATTGGGCTTGCAAATCCAGAAGCTTTAAATATTGCTACAAGTGCATTAATTGCAACTAAAAATATTGGCATGCCTGAAGCAAGAATACCACTTGCAGAAGCTACAATTTATTTGGCTCTTTCTAAGAAATCAAATACGGCATATTTAGCAATTAATAAAGCTATAGAGGATCTTAAAACTAGAAATACAGGTGAAGTACCATTATATTTAAGAAATGCAACTTTTGAAGCTGAAAGGAAAAATGGTGTAGGTGTTGGATATTTATATCCACATGATTATAAAAATGGTAAGGTATCTCAAGAATATTTACCAGAGAAAATACGAGGTACAAAATATTATATAGATAGATGGGGAATGGATTTTAAAGGTGAAAATGAATAGAGAAAATGAATATATCAAAAAAATTTTAAAATTTTTTGAAGAAAAACAAATATTAATTTTAGGATTAGGTGTAGAAGGAAAATCTGCATTAAAATTTTTATTAGAAAATCTTAAAAATGAAAAAATACAAGTATTTGTTTTAGATAAAAACAAAGGTGTTAATGATTTAGAAGATATTTTATTAGACTTAAATATTAAAATGGAAAATATAAAAGTTAATTTTAATATGATAGATAAAAATGAATATGAAGATATAATGAAAGATAATTTAGATACTAAATATTCATTTAAAAATCTAGATGTAATATTAAAATCTCCTGGAATTAAAATTGAAGATGAAATTGTTAAGAAATATAATGAGAAAATATATTCACAAATAGAAATATTTTTAAAATATTTTAAAGGAATAACAATTGGTGTAACAGGAACAAAAGGAAAAAGTACAACATCATCACTTATTCACTTTATACTTACTGAATGTGGATACAAAAGTCATTTATTAGGAAATATCGGAAACCCTGTTTTTAATGAATTAGATGATATAAGTGAAAAAGATTTTGCAGTTATTGAACTTTCATCTTTTGCACTTGAATTTATTGATTCACCTACAACAATTGCAGCAATTACAAATATTTTTGTTGCACACATAGATTACCATAAAGAATTGGAACAATATATTGATGCAAAATTAAAAATATTTAAAAATATAGATAATAGCATTAAAAACAAAACAGCTAATGAAAAAGTTATTGAAGCAAATTTAAAACATATAAATAAATATGTTGGGGAAGTAACAGAAAATTTCGAAAAAGCAAAATATTTAGAAGATTATATAAATGTAGCAGAAAAAAATATAAATATACCAGAATCTAATTTATTAGGTGATCACAATAAAGTAAATATAAGATTAGTTAAAGATATTATATTAAATTTAAGAGAATTAGGTTTTGAAAAAATAACTGAAAAAAATGTAGATGATGCAATAGAAAAATTTAAAGGATTAAAACATAGATTAGAAATTGTATATCAAGATGAAAATGTAAGATATATAAATGATTCTATTGCAACTGTACCAGAAAGTACTATAAATGGAATAAAAGCTGTAACTGATCTTGAAACAATTATTTTAGGTGGTGATGATAAAATGCTACCTACAGAGGTTTTAATAGACTTTATAAATGGTTTGGACAATACTACTTTAAAAAACATTATACTTCTTCCAGATTCAGGAGAAAGAATAAAAGATAAGTTTAATAAAAACTTTAATATATTAATGGCTGAAAATGTAAGAGATGCTGTAATAAAGGCAAATAGCATCCATGAAAAAGGAAGTATATTATTATCTCCTGCTGCAAGAAGTTATGGACATTACAAAAATTTTGAAGACAGAGGAGATCAATTTAAAGACGAAGTATTAAAAAGTTTAAATAAATAATTAAAAAGAAAGATAATTTATTACAATTATATTTGTTTATGAGATGTTTAATGAAAAAACATCTCTATTTTTATATATTTATTATGAGATATTGTATAAGAGGAAATAATGTATAAGAAAAATAAACAAAGAAAAAGAATTATATCTACTTTAATTCTTACCATATATATATTGTTTGGAACATTAAATTTATTTACATATGCAGAAAATAATAATTATGAAAAAGAAAATTTAAAAAACACTCTAAGTTTAAATAACATAGAAGCATATGTAAAAACATATAATGATTCCGAATTTGTAAGAAGTAAATCAACCAAAGATTCAACTCAAGATATTGTAAGTGAAATCTATCTTCCTTCAAATTATGAATATGGGAAAGACGATAGAATAAAGATAAATAAAAGATATCAAGAGGAGTTAGGACTTTGCTGGGCTTTTTCATCAATAAATGTAATTGAAACTTCAGCACAAAAACAATTAGGAGTTAGCTCAAATGAAGTTCTTTCAAGAAGATACTTAGACTATATATCTTCTAATACAATAAAAGGTAATTTATATAAAACAGGAAGACCGCTTGGTTATGGAAGCGAGCTTCAAATGGGAATTGCATATGGAGTAAATGGATCTGGACTTGTTTATGAAAAAGATTTTCCTATGCATTATGAGAATAAACAACTTTCTTTAAATGATTTGAAATTGCCTAAAGCACCATATAATGTAAAAGATTTTAAAGTATTTGATAAAATTACAAAAAAATATAGAAACGGAAAAATAAGATACTATTTAAATAATGAAGATGTAAGAGAATTGCACAGTAAAGAAATTGGAAATATTAGAAAAAAGATTAAAGAACATGTTATGACAAAAGGTGCAGTAGCTACAAAAATATTTGTAAAAGAAGGACGTACAGGAAAAGAATTTTATTCAGGAACAGGAAAGCATTTATTTATACATCCAGAAAATCCTGTAACAGTAAATCATGCAGTAACTATTGTAGGTTGGGATGATAATATTTCTAAAGAATTATTTAGAGATCCAATTAGTAAAAAAACACCAGAAAATAATGGAGCTTGGATTATTGAAGATACAAGAGGAGGACTTCCAAGAGGTCTTCAAAGAGATGATACAAGATATTATGTTTCATATGATAGTGTAAATGTTGAATCATCATACTTAATTGGTGTTGAGTCTATGAGAAGAGTAAATAATTCAACTGAAAAAACATACACAGATTATTCTTGGGGACCAAATGCTGGAATTGGAATATCTGGACAAAATGGATCAGAAATAAAATCTGTTGAACTTGTAAAGGTATTTGAAAAAACTGAAGATACACTTGAAAGAATAAAAGGTGTAGGAATATATACGAGTGAACCTGTAGATGTTGAAGTTGCAGTTATACCAGTTTTAAGATTTCAAGGAAAGCAAATTGATGCATTAAGTAGAGATAATACAAGTTATATTAATAAAAAATTTAGTTTAATTAATGATGGATATAGTTATTTAGATATATCAGATATTGAAAATAATAAAATAACTGCAAAAAACGGTGAGAAATTTGCAATAAAACTTAAATATACATCACAATCAAATGGTGTATTAATCGGTGTAGATGTTAAAAGACCACTTAATGCAGGACCAGAAATAACTAAAATTAGTATGGAAAAAGAATTTAAGCCAGATACATCATATTTAAGAATAAATAATTCAGATAATGTTTATGGAAATAATGAAGGATTCTTATCATTATATGGAACAGAAGGATCAGAATTAAGAATAGATAATTTATCTCGTGAAAAGAAATTACCAATAAATGTTTATGCAGAGAGTGCAGAACAATTTGATGTATGTTTTGATCTTAATGGAGGTATAGGAAATGCTCCTTCACAAAAGGTAGGTAAATACCAAAAAGCACAAAGACCATCTGATCCAGTAAAAAAAGGATATATATTTAAAGGATGGACGCCAGATATAAATGAAAAAATAATAAGAAACACAACTTTTAAGGCAATTTGGGAAAAAGATAATACACAAATACAATATAGAGTAAGTTTTGACTTAAAAGGTGGAAATATTGATGGAAATAGAGATATAAATCCAATTCAAGTTAAGGCAGGAGAAATCATAAAAATAATAAAAGATCCAACAAAAGAAGGATATACTTTTATAGGATGGTTTCCAGATATCAAAAAGCCAATAAACAGTAATACAACATTTCAGGCTTTATGGAGCAAAAATCCAGATGAAAAGATTAAACATAGAGTAAGTTTCGATTTACAAGGTGGAATTGGAAACTATGGTTCTTTTGATGTTGAAGATGGCACAATATTACAAAAACCAAAAGATCCAAGTAGATCAGAATATATATTCTCACATTGGGAACCAGATATAACAAAACCAATAAGAAAAGATACTGAATTTAAAGCAATATGGTTACCTAAAGACGTAGGTTTTACTTTAAAATATAATATTGAATCTAAATCAGATTTAATTAAAGTAATACCATATGGTAAAAAACCAAGTGAATATCTAAACGATTTTGAAAAAAATCCTAAAAAGGAAGGATATATATTTTTAGGTTGGGAGCCTAGCTTAGATGAACCTTTATTAGATAAATATACTGTTTTTGAAGCTAAGTGGAAAAAGGAACCTAAAGGTGAGGCCTTAATTAGTTTTTATTCAGATCGAGGAAGATTATATAAACAAAAAAGTATTAAGATAGATGAAAAGGTTACTAAAGAATTCCTTGAAGAAGTAGGAGAACCTACAAAAGATAAGTATGAATTTATTGGTTGGGATTATGATTTTTCAAAAGCGATTACAGAAGATGTAAATATTTTTGCAAAATGGACTGAGGAATTAGAAGACGAAGTAAAAATAGATTTTGATTTAAATGGAGGATATTTCTTTTTAAACTCAACACTTACATATAGTAAAAAAAGAAATGAATCTTTTAGTGATTGGTTAGATAAAATGCTTGAAATTACAGGACAAAGTATAAATCAAAAAGTGCCAAGTAAAAAAGGATATACATTTGTTTGTTGGGTAGATAAAAGCACAAATATAAGATATCCAAATACAAAAGAATTAAAAAATAAATATGAATTAAAAGCAGTTTGGACAGATGAAGATAAATACAAGAATATTGAAGATATAATAAACGATGCATACAAGAAATTTGATGCAAAAGATGAAGAAAGTAAAATAGAAGATATAAATCAATTTATTCTAAATAAAAACAATTCAGAAAATAATAACAACAAAGGAAATACAATTTCTGGAGAAAATCAAACAAATAACGGTAATAGCACTAATCCAAATCAAAATAATTATAATAAAAACAACTATGAAAACAGGAATGAAAATAATAATCAAAATAGAGATATAAATAGAAATACAAATAGAAATACAAATAGAAATACAAATGTAAATAATCAACAATATGGAAGAGAACGAGAAAAAAGCTATTCAAGGCCAATGACATTCTATGAACCAATGGGAAGAGAAAATAGAAAAGAGACAAATAGTTTAGAAATAAATAATCCAAATAGAGAAAGTGAAAGAGAAAAATACAAAAAACCAGAAACAGGAAATCCTAAAGCTGGACTTCAATCTAATTTAAAAGTATACATGGGCATGATATTATTAACTATTATTTCAATTTATTATGGATTTAAAATATTTAGAATAAACAAAACAAATAAAAGAAAAAATATATATTAAAAAGATGCACAAATAGTGCATCTTTATTATTTATATAAAATGAAAAATAAAATAAAAAAAGCTTTATAACACAAAGATTATAAGGCTTAAATATTGGTCACTAATTCAAAAATGGTAAAAAAATAAAAGCTATAAAAAAATATTAAATTTCTTAATTATTAAAAGAAGAAGTAAGGATAAATTAGATATGGATTTAAATTTATTAGTAGATTATTAAACTAACGATTAAAATTTGACATAATGAAGTTAAGACAAATATAATATAAATATCTCATGGAATTTCACTATTCCTGAAAGAGTAGTTTTGTGCTACTCTTTTTATTATGGAAAGTAAAAGTCAAGAAAAGAAAAAATTATATTTTTAGAAAATCAGATATTGAATTATCAAAGCATTTTTATTAAATTATAATCAAAGGATTGAAAAAACAATTTAAGTGATAATGAAATAATTGATTTTATAAAAAACACTAAAATTAACTATGTTGAATTAAAGAATATGAAAAATGTAAGGTACGGGGGAATATAAAGGTTTATATATAAGAGTTATATCAAATAAAGCGAATACAGAACAAATATCTATTAGTTTTAACAAGACTGATGTATCAATAACAAAGGAGAAAAATAATTTATGGGAAAAAAAGAATACTTAGACATGATAATGTTATATATTTTAAAAAAAATTAAAACTATTGATGAAATAGTTGATTTTTATGATGAAATAGTTCTTCAAGCCCCTTATAATGAAAAAGATAATGTATTCAGAAAATTTCTGCTTGAATTAGACGATTTATCAGAAGAGTTCGAATATACGGAAGATATAAATGAATTAAAAAAATATGATGTAAAACTTATTAAGATAATGAAAAAATATAATTACTTAAAAGACACTAAATAGTATCTTTTTATTTCAATAATTGATTTGATTAATTAAAAAAAATTAGGAGCTTTTTTAGATCGAAGAATGAAAAAAGCGAACGAAAACAGAGAAGAAAAAACAAGAATGCAATTTGAATTGAGTCAGATTGCAGAGAATGAAAAGAAAGACAAGTGAACAGTAAAAGTTGGAATAGCAAAAAAGATAGCTAAAAAAAAGAAAAGCATGTTTATAGGCGTGAGCCGGTATATCAAACAATATGGTGACAACAAATATAAAGATGGGGAATCTAATACAAGTTAGTCCACGTACTAAGAGGTAAAATGAAATTAACAGAAAAGCAAATTAAGTTGTTAAAAAAATATGAAGTTAATTATAAAGTTGAAGATATAGATAATCTATTGATTAACATTGATTTAATAATGACTAAATATTTAGATGAAAATGATGAGCCTACTGAAGATTTTCTCATTTTAGAAAAATTATATGATGAAATATATGATTCGGAAGATGCTAAATAGTGTCTTTTTTTATGGCCGAAACATGAAAAATATCTAATATATTAAATGGAGAAAAGATATAATAATATAAGGAAAATATGAATATAGAAAATGAAATAAAAGAGATAAAAAAAGAAATTGATTCTTTAAAAGAAGAGATAACTTTATGAAAGCGGGAAAAGAAGAAACACCTAAAAGAAAATTTTTTGGTACAGATAATTAATTAAATTTGAAAATCATATAACTCTAAAGAGAGTTTAGTCTCTCTTTTTTATTTCTAACTACTGACCAACCACTGACAAAAAAATTAAACCTTACAACCGCAAGGATTATAAGGCTTAAATATTGGTGCACCAAGAGGGATTCGAACCCCCGACCTTTCGGTTCGTAGCCGAACGCTCTATCCAACTAAGCTATTGGTGCAACTAAATTAAGTATAGTTAAATTGATTATATAAGTCAATAAAAAGTGTTGTTTGTTATATGATAAAAATGGATGAGAAAATTCTTACAAATTAGTTCGAAGAAGATAATTACATTCAAAAAATATATGTTGATTATTTTAATGAATATGATAAAATACTTACAAAATTACTTCCATTAACGCTAAAAAAGTCTTAATGAGAAGGGAAAGATTTACTATTCGGCGTGTCAGTTATTAAATTAAATGTACTTCGAAGATCTAATTAAAAAACATCCTAAATACAGATGTGGGATAAATTAATCATTTGTTAATTCTATTCAAAAAGAATATAGAAGCAAACGAAATATTAGAAGTTTTAAAAAGGAAATAAAAAATGTTAGATAACGAATTAGAAAAGCAGTTATATATTTTAGGAAAAAATTTTTGTGATTATATGATGGAGAGCCCTAATGACGATTTTGATTACTATGAAGAATTAAATAAATTCATAGAAGAAAATGCTTCTAATGAATTAAAGCAATATATGAATGAAATGGAAGAAGCACGTGAAGAAGCAAGAAAACAAGGAATAATATTGGATTAAATTTAATACTTGTTAGTGTAAAGAATGAGAACTAAATAGAAGTGTAAATAAAAAACAAAATGTAAATTTAGTTTGAATTTAAAAAGGAAAATAGATGTTACATATCATAAACTATTATGGAGTTACTAGGTAGGAAATGCTTTGTTGGTATTCTGAAAAGGTTTAAATAAAACATAAAAAACAGGGCAAACGCCCCCTTCATATATACATCGGCTATATATACTGCTCTCTTAGAATTAATCAAAATTAACCTAAGGTGGACAGGACGTTGCCCTTTTATGCAAGTGAATTATAGCATTAATAAAACAAAAAGTAAAAGTAACAAAAAAGAGGTTCTAACGATACCTCAATTTTTGTTACTTAATTTAACTACCGACCAACCACTGACCAAATCTTTTAAATATTTATATATCAATGGTTTGTAGTGTTATATTATGGAGCCACTGATCAGAATCGAACTGATGACCTACTGATTACAAGTCAGTTGCTCTGCCATCTGAGCTACAGTGGCGATGGTGACCCCTACGGGAATCGAACCCATGTCTCCGCCGTGAAAGGGCGATGTCTTAACCGCTTGACCAAGGGGCCAGAATACAAGCTTACGCTTGTATTGGTGAGCTATCCGCGACTCGAACGCGGGACAACTTGATTAAAAGTCAAGTGCTCTACCACCTGAGCTAATAGCCCATAATATACAAAAACTATACAATATAATTTTTGTAATGTCAATTAATTGACAAAAAAATATTCTTAAAATTAAGAACAATTATATTATAGAGATTAAGCAGACTTTTGTCAATGCTTTTTATTATTTTTATTTAAAATTAAGAAACTTTACATTTAGTCTGCTTGTAATCTTTAATTGACATAAAATAGTAAAAAGTATAAGATTTAATTAGTGTATACCACTAAAACCGTAATGATTGTATTAAATATGAATATATAATTGTACATTGAAAAAAGATAGGAGTAGAAATGGATTTTAAAATATTAATTTCTATTTTATTAACATTTTTATTATCTGCTGTTGTGTATATACCTATAGGTTTTTTTATTAGAAAGAAAAAAGAAAAAGAGCTTAGAGGAATAGCTGAAAAAGAAGCTGAAAGAATTACTAAAGAAGCAAAAGAAAAAGCAAATAATATTTTAGAAGATGCTAAAAGAGAATCAGCAAACTATATTACACAAAATGAGTTGAATTTAAAAGAACAAGCATTAAAATTAAAGACAGATATAGAGAATGAAATAAAAGAGAGAAGATCAGAAGTAGTTATACAAGAAAAACGTATAATTAAAAGAGAAGAACAATTAGACAGAAGAGAAGATAGAATAAGAGAAGAAATAGAAAAAGTTCATGAGCGTGAAGACGTATTAGATAAAAGAGAACAAGAAATAGAAATTTTTGAACAAAAACAATATGAAGAATTACAAAGAATTTCAAAATTAAATGAAGAAGAAGCTAAAAAAGAGCTTTTAGAAAAATTAGATAAAGAATTAACTGCTGAAAAAGCACAGTTAATAGAAAAACAAATAAATGATATTAAAAAGAATGTAGATAAAGAAGCTAAAAACTTAATCAGTACAGCGATTGAAAGATGTGCTGCAGATCATACATCAGAATCAACGATAACAGTTGTATTTTTACCAAATGATGAAGTTAAAGGAAAGATTATCGGTAGAGAAGGTAGAAATATTAGAACACTAGAACTTCTAACAGGTGTTAACTTTATAATAGATGACACACCAGAAGCTATAACAATATCAGCTTTTGACCCTGTAAGAAGAGAAGTTGCAAGAGTTGCACTTGAAAAATTAATTGAAGATGGAAGAATTCATCCAGCAAAAATAGAGGAATTTGTAGAAAAAGCAATACAAGAGGTAACAGATACAATTTATGAAGAAGGTGAAAGAGCAATTTTAGAAACAGGTGTTGAAGACCTTCCAGAAGAGATAGTTGTTAATCTAGGAAAATTAAAATATAGAACTAGTTATGGACAAAATGTTTTAACACACTCAATAGAAGTATCAATAATTGCAAAAAGTATGGCTAATATGCTTGGAGTAGATGCAAATAAGGCTGCACTTGCAGGTCTTTTACATGATATTGGAAAAGCGTTAGATCATGAAGCGAATACAGTAGGAACACATGTAAGTTTAGGAATGGAACTTCTAAAAAAATACATTCATGACGATGTTGTTTTAAATGCTGTTGAAGCACACCATGGTGATGTAGAACCTGAAAGTGTTATTGCAGTATTAGTTAAGGCTGCTGATGCTATTTCAGCTTCACGTCCTGGAGCTAGAAGAGATGATTTTGAACAATATATTAAGAGACTTGAAAGTCTTGAAAAGATTGCAACAAGTTTTGATGGAGTAAATAAGGCTTATGCTATTCAAGCGGGTAGAGAATTAAGACTTATTGTTGATCCTGAAAAAACACAAGATGCAGAAATGACAGTACTTGCAAGAAATGTAGCTGAAAAAGTAGAAAACGAAGTTGCATTCCCTGGACAAATAAAAGTAACTATAATTAGAGAAAAAAGATGTCAGGATTTTGCAAAGCAATCTAAAGTAAATAGAAATGATGATGAAATAAAAATACAAGATGAAATAATAAAAGTTAAAAATCAAAAAGAAAATAAAACTTCAAATGAAAATCAAAAAAATAAAGAATAATAAAAAATATAATATTATGAAAGAGGCCTAGCCTCTTTTATTTTAGATATTTTTAAGATAGTATATTTAGAAGAAAAGGAAAGAATATGTTAATTTTTTTAAAAATAATTTTAATAATAAATATATTAAGCGTTATTGTTTTTGCGATAGATAAAATAGCGTCTGTAAATAAAACATCAAGAGTTTCTGAAGAAATACTTTTAACAATAAGTATTTTTGGAGGAGCCATAGGATCAGCTATAGGTATGCTACTTTTTCATCATAAAACAAATAAAAAAAGATTCACAAAAATAATTCCAATATGTGCTGTAATATATTTAATAGTTATTACTTATATTGTTTTTAAAATTAATTAAAATTGAAAGGTGAGTATGAAAGAAGTATTAGATTTATTAATAATTGGAGCAGGTCCTGCTGGATTAACAGCAGCAATATATGCATCAAGAACATGGATGAATTTCAAGATAATAGATAAAATGGGAGTAGGCGGACAAGTTGTAAAAGCAGATATGATAGAAAATTATCCCGGAGTTGGAAAAATATCTGGAATTGATTTGGCGCTAAAGTATGCTGATCATTTAAATGATTTGGGAGTAAAAGTTGAATACGAAGAAGCTGCTAAAATAGAGGAAAGAGAAGAAAACGGAGAAAAAATTTTTTCTGTTATTACAAAATCAAATAAAGAATATTTAACTAAAAAAATAATAATTGCAACAGGAGTGGTTCCTAGAAAACTTGGAATAGACAAAGAAGAATTTTTCACAGGAAAAGGTATTTCATACTGTACAACTTGTGATGGTTTCTTTTATAAAGATAAAACAGTAGCAATAGTGGGAAGCGGGAAAACAGCAGTTTCAAGTGCAATATATTTATCTCAAATAGCTAAGAAAGTTTATATTATAAACAGAGGTGAAACTTTTTATAATGAAGATCAAGATGTAAAAACTATAAAAGAAATGGAAAATATAGAAATAAAATATAATTCAGAAATTGAAAAACTTCTAGGGACAGAAAAGCTTGAAGAAATTTTAATTAAAAATAATGAAACAAATGAAGAAGAAAAAATTACATTAGATGGATTATTTGTTCTAATTGGAAATTTACCTAATTCCGAGTTTGCAAAAGATAAGATAGAAGTTTGTAGAAAAAATGAAATATATACAAATCAAGAATTAGAAACTACACAACTTGGAATCTATGCAATAGGTGATGTAAGACAAAAATATGTAAGGCAAATAGTTACTGCTATGTCAGATGCAGCAATTGTTATTGAAAACCTACAAAAAACTAAAAAACAATAGTCTATAAAACCACAATTACCTTGAAATTATATATGTAAATAGATATAATTAAAAATAATAATTCTTGAAAATGAGGTAAAAATGAATGATATAATTCCTGATGAGGACAAAATAGCATATTCAGAAATTCTTTATCTTCTTGGTACTATGGATCAAAATTATGTACATAAAATACCTAGAGATTTGATAGACTTTTTTAATGAGGTGAGTCTTAAAGGATATAAAGTAGAAATAAAAGATAATTTACCAAAATATACCGAAAACTTTAAACCATATACTATAGATTTGTTTAATGTTTTGAATTTAAATTTTTGGTGTGAAGATGAAAAAGAAAAACAAGATGCAATTACTTATCTTTTAGATAAGCCTGTTGAATTTAAATTAAATGAACAAATGGGAATTGCAAAGGGTACAGGTGGAAATTATTTTCAAGAAATACTAGAGAATCAAAAACAAGAAGAAATAACTATAGATAATTTTAAAAAAGAATTTGAGGAAGTAGTTAAACAAAGAGAAGAAAAAAAACAAGAAGAATTAGAAAAAGCAAAAGATAAAGCAGAAAAAAAAGAGAATTTTTTTCAGAAAATAAAAAAACGTTTTAATAAGGATTAGTGATGGCGGTAGAAGAAAAAAACTCAAAAAGCAAGGTAACCATTATAAGGATAATCGTTGCTTTAATAATAATCATTATTGCACTTTCAGTTTTGTCTACAATGCTTAGTAAATTCAAAAAAGAAAGACAATTACAAAAAAGCACTGAATACAGAAGTGAAAGCAGTAATCAATATGTTAAAAGGCAAAGAGAATCGCAAAATGGTGCCTATGATATTGGTGAGATAGACATACCAGATTTATTTGGTACAAGAGTGCCAATCGTAACAGAAGAAAGAAATAGAAATATACAAAATACAGAAAAAAATAAAAATATTAATAAAAATACAAAAGAAAAAACAATAACAGAAAGAGAAAATAGTAATAATATTTTACCAAAACCAAACAAAAGTGTTGAAGAATTAAGAAAGCAAACTTTAAATGAAAAAGATAAGCTTTTAAAAAAATATAATAATCAAAAAATAGCTAAAAACATTTTTGTTATAAAAATGATTCAAAGAATTACGTTTCCAATCTTAATATCAATTTTTATACTTTCATATATTTATGAAATTGCATTTGGATTAAGAGCAAAGAAAAATTGGAAACATGGATTAAAAATAAGAATCATTACAATTATATTATTACTTATTACTCAAGTGTTACCATACACATATTTTGTTATTATTAAAAATTGGGGGAATTAATGAAAGTATTATTTGCAGTTAGTAATGAAAATATTTCAGAAGCAATAATAAAAAGATATAAAGAAAAATATAATGAATTAATAACATACAAAAATGTATATTATTTTAATGCAATAATAAAAGAGCTGCAAACTAATTGCACATATGACAGAATAGTAATAAGTGAAGATCTAGAAGTTTTTTCTAGTTCTAATGAACTTTCAATAGATAAATTTTTATTAAATAAGTTAAGTAGAATTATAGACGAAGGAAAAAATCCACAAGCTCAAAATACTCCAATAGTATTTATTTCTAGTGAAAAAAGAGAATTTGGATCAGATCAATTAAAAGAATATTATAATCTTGGACTTTATGATGCATTAATTGGTAATGATAGAACAATAACAAAAATATGCGAATTATTAAAAAATCCAAGAACTAAAGAAGATGCTTTAAAATACTATAAAATAGAAGACGATTCTAAAAAACAAACAGTAGATAATAATCCTGTAAGTACAACAGAAATAAAAAATATTTTAAGATTTTATAGGGGTATATCAAATAATCCTGAAAGATATTCAGATACATTTGATAGAATTGTTGTTCAATATAATGATGAACAATTAAAATATATTATTCAAAAATTACCAATGACTGTAAAAATAGTTTTAGAACAACAAAACCAAAACTATAGAAATTTAATGGTAGGAAAATCTACTGAATCAAAAATAATTATTTCAAACGAAGTAAAAATGAATGAACAAAAAGCAGAAGAAACAAAAGATATAAAACCACAAGAAAATATAAATACAAATGTAGATTTAAGTGAAAATAAAAATGAAAATGTGAATTTGAACGAAAATAATGCTAATAAAAAAGATGAAGCTCAAGTTGAAACAAAAAAAGAAGAGCCAAAAGCACAAATAGTAGAAAAAACTGAAGTAAAAGAAGAAAATGTAGGAAAAAATACAGATTCTAATTCACAAGATATATTAGCGGAATTTAGAGAACAATTAGAAAATACAAGTGTAGAAGCTGGAGAGTTAAATAATAATCCATTTAACTTAGGATCAGATAAAGAAGAAACTAAAATAAAAGAAGAAGTTCAAGAAGAACCAAAAGAAATTCAAGAAGAAAAAGTTGAAGAAACAAAAGCACCTGAAGAAGCTAAAGAGATTGAAGAAAATATTAATTTGTCTGAAACAGATGATTTAATAGGAAATATAGATTATTTAAAAGAAGAAAAAGAAAAACAAGAACAAGCAGAACAAAAAGAGATTGGATACCAAAATAATGTCGAAATAAAAGCAGAATCTAATATAGATATAGACAATTTAAAAAATATAAATCAAGTAGATAATAAAACATATAAAATTCCACAACTTGAAGAATACAAAGGTCCTAATAAAAAAATAGTAAGTTTTGTAGGAACTTCTAAAAATGGAACATCGTTTTTAGTTAATTCAGTTGGAATGCTTTTATCATCAGTAGGATTTAATGTTGCAATACTTGATATGACAACAAACAGAAATAGTTATTATATAGCAACAGCATCAGATAAAGAATTAAAAAATAAAGCTTCAAACTGTTTTGAACAACTTCAAAAAGGCATAGCTGATGGAATAAGCATATCTAAAACACTTACTGTATATACATCAGAACCAGATAATGGAAAGATATATACCGATGCAGAAAGTATGTATAAAACACTTTTAACTGAGCATGATTTAATTTTAGTAGATACAGATTTTAATACTAATTTTGGATTTTTTGCCGGTTCAAATGAAATCTTTTTAGTACAAAGTTTAGATATATTAACTATGCAAACATTAACAAGATTTTTAAAAGAATTAAAAGATGAAAATCTAATTAATAATGACAATATAAAAATAGTTATAAATAAAGAAATGCCGTTAAAAGGTGTTTCAAGAAAAATTATAATTGGAGGAATTTCAACATATAATAATCCTTCAATGTCATATATGACAAAATTATTTGATAGAGATAAGGTAATTTCATGTGCTATACCTTTTGATCAAGTAGTATATCAAAATTATCTTGAGAATATTATTTATTGTAAATATGATATTTCTGGATATCCGAAAAAATTCATAGAAAACCTTAAAATATTAGTGGGTCTTGTATATCCAAGATATAAAAATGGAAATCAAATAAATGAAAGAACAGAAGTATTAGATAATAATTTAAATATGGAAGATGGTAAGTTTCATTCATTTGATACTAATCCTAATTCAAACCCAAACCAAAATATAAATTTGAATATGAATATGAATTCGAATGTACAAAATAATATACCTAATGAAAATAAATATATAGATCCTAATATTCAAAATAATATACAAAATCCTATGAAAAATAATATGAATTCAATGGACATGGGTGGTTTTTACGGATTTAAACATAGACAACCTGGACAAAATTACCAAGTAGATGCAAATTTTGGTAATAATGAATATGATTTTGAAACAAGATATAATTGGAATAATACAAATAATATCGAATATAATTATAGTCCAAATCAAAATTCAGGAACTATTCCAAGACGTGTAAACAATTATAAATATTATGAACAAAATCCAAATATGTTTGAATATTCTGGATTAAATAATGAAGATATGGAAGAAGATAAAAAGTTTTCAGGAAAAATAGCTGATTCACTAAAGAAAATGAGAGAAAAATTTACCAAGTTTTAAATAAAAAAAGGAGAATAATGTTACAAGTTATAATAGGTCTAGAATTAATAGCTATAATATATTTAGTTATATATAATATAAAAATTAAAAATAAATCAAAAGAAATAAAAAGCACAATTTTAAGAGTTGAAGAATTAAGTGTAACTAGAGATATATTAAATATTGCTGGAAAAAATATAGACTATAAGTCAAAATTTGAGGAAATAAATGAATACATATTAGATAAAACTAAAGTAGCATATTCTAGTATTGTTTTAAAAGAAAAAACAAGTACTGAAATACTTGCAACTAATATTGATGAAAAAAGAAAAAAAGAACTATTAGAATATTGGAATAAAGAGCCTTTTTCATCATCATTAGATAAAGATGAAATAGTAAATTTAAAAAAAGATAAAAGTAATGAATTGGAATATCAAGAAGTAGAAACAGATATAATGTCAGCTATGTTTATTCCAATAGTAAAAGATAAATCATTACTTGGATACTGGCTAATTGAGGATACAAATATAAATAGATTATCAAATATGGACTTAAAGGTAATAAACACTATAAAAGAAACACTTATTGAAATAATCAAAATATCTTCATATCAATCAGCATTTGAAATATTAACAAGAGATGATGAATTTACAGAACTTAAAACAAGAGAATATTTATTCGGAGAATATAAAAATCTTTTGGATAAATTTGATGAATCTTCAGTATTTATGCTTAAAATAAATAATTTAAGAGAAATAAATAAAAAATTTGGAAGAGAAAAAGGAAATGAAACTATAACAAAAGTTTCAAAGGTTTTAAAAAAATATATTCAAAATGATTCAAAAGCAGTAAGATATTTTGGACCTAAAATAGTATTTGTAATACCAAATACAAAGAAAATAAATATGAGTTTTACTGAAGACGAATTATTGCAAAGTTTGGAAATAAGAGATATATTAAATGAACTAAATAATATTGAAATTAAGAAAAATTTCATATTTAAAATAAAACCAGAAATAAACATTGCATGGAGTACATATCAAAAAAATACAAGACTTCATGTTCTTACAGATAATTTAGAAAAAACATTAGACGACACAAAAGAAAAAAATGAAATAATTAAATGTAATTAAAATAGGAGGAAGATTTATGGTTACAGATAAAACAGTATTTTTTAATCCAGATAAGAAAACAGATGATGAATTAAAAAAAGAAAGATACAATAAAGTTGTAGAAGTGTATAAAGCTCTAGTAGAAAAGGGATATGATCCAGTTAATCAATTAGTAGGATTTTTAATTAGCGATGATCCTACATATATTACTAACTATAAAGAAGCTAGAAATATTATCTCTGAAATTGAAAGAGATGAATTATTAGAAGATATGATTAGAAAGTATTTAGAAATATAATGATAAAAAAAATATTAGCTATAGATTATGGTGATCAAAAAATAGGAACAGCATATACTGATGCTCTTGGCATAACAATACAACCATATAAAACAATTTTTACCAAAAATAGTGATAAAGTAGCTATTTACGAAATTAAAGAAATAATAAAAGAAAAAGAAATCGAAGTTGTTGTAATTGGTATGCCATATAATGCTGATGGAACTGAAGGCGAAAGAGCGGAAAAGACTAAGCAATTTATTAAAAAAATTAAAAGAAATTTTAAATATTCAGGATTAGAATATATTGAATTTCATATATGTGATGAAAGATATACAAGTATTTTAGCAGATGAGGCATTAATAAGTATGAATATACCTCAAAAGAAAGCGAAAACTTTTCAAGATAGTTTAGCAGCATATTATATTTTAGACACATTTTTAAAAGAAAATAAAAATGAAAAATAAAACATAAAAAATAAAAACAAAACAGTTACACTACTATTGTATAATTAAATTTGCTAATATATACTTTAAACATATATCATAAGGGGGAAAATATGGAAAAAAATGAAGGAAAAGATGAAGTGTTAAATGAAGAAGAAATGGATGATGTAGCAACAACAATCATTTTAACAGATGAAGATGGTCAAGAAGTTGAATTTGAATTCTTAGATCTAATTCCATACCAAGAAAAAGAATACATGGTTCTTATGCCTCTAGAAGGTGAAGATGAAGAGGAAGAAACAGAAGTTGTTATTCTTCAATATGAAGAAGGTGATGAAGAAGGAACTGAAACATATTCAGGTGTTATAGATGAAGAAATTCTTGAAGCAATATTTAATATATTCAAAGAAAAATGGAATGATCACTTTAATTTTGTAGAAGATTAATTTTAAAAAAAATAATATTAAAAACAAGCTATATTTATATAGCTTTGTTTTGAATTAATAAAACAAGCATCGCTTGTTTTTTTATTTTACTTTAATTAATGTTAATTTTATTATATTATTATTAATGAATATAGCTATTTAGAAAAATAGTTTAAGAGGAGAAGAAATGGGAGTAATAAGTTTTTTATTAAATTTTTTAATGGTAATATTTGTTGGATTTAGAGCATATGCAGTATTAGAATATACAAAAGGAAATCCATTTATCATTACACCATATAATTATAAAGTTGAAATAGCAGTACTTTTCTTATCAGTACTATTTATATATTTAGTATTCAAAAGAAAACATGTAGGAGGTATTTTACTACTTGGAACATATATAGCATATTATGGAACAACTGTAGTAAAAGATTTCACAAGTGGAGCTAAGGACATGGATTTATTTATATGCTCTTTAGGAATATTGCTTGCGCTTTTAAATTTACTAGATTTAATATTCAACAATACTAGACTTGGAAAAGCATCTGATGGGAAAACGGATTGGTTTTATAAAAATAAAGAATATGATAGAAATGATGATCCAAGACAAGACAAAAATAGATATAGGATAATGTAATATGGAAAAATATGAAGAAAACCAAAGTATAAATTGGTATCCAGGACATATGTTTAAAACTAAAAATGAGATTAAATCTACTTTGAATATGGTAGATTTAATCTTAGAGATTATTGATGCAAGAATTCCAAAGTCTTCTTCAAACAATGATTTAAATGAAATTATTAAAAACAAAGAAAAAATAATAATTTTAAATAAATCAGATTTAGCAGATGAAAATCAAAATAAAAGATGGATAAAATATTTTAAAGAAAAAGAAAATGTTTTAGCTATTTCTGTTAATTCACTTGAAAATAAAGATATAGAAAATATAAAAAAAGAAATAATGAATTTAGAAACTGTAAAAGATAAAATAAATTCACAAAAAGAAAAAGGAATAAGCAATCCATCAATTAATATTATGATTGTTGGTATTCCAAATGTTGGAAAATCTACAATATTAAATAAAATGATTAAGAAAAATTCACAATCAGTAAAAAACAAACCTGGAGAGACTAAGAAAAATCAATGGTTTAGAACAAGTGATAATATAAATATACTAGATACCCCTGGACTACTTTGGCCGAAACTTGAAGGAAATTCAGGAATGTTTTTAGCAAGTGTAGGTAGTGTAAAGAAGGAACTTGTAGATAAAGTAGAAGTTGCTTGTTTTATTATTAAAAAAATTATTGAAAAGAATTATTCTAAATATTTAGAGGAAAGATATAATTTAAAAGAACAAAATGGAGATAATTTAAAGCTTGCAATAAAAACAGATAATGAAATTAAAAAAGTAAAACAAGAAAAAAATCAAAGTAATGAAAAAGGTAAAACAGACCAAGAGCTCATATATAAATTAGAAGATTTATATTTTATGTATAATGTAAATGTATATAATGTATTTAACGATATAGGTAAAAAAAGAGGATTTCTAAGAAAGGGAAATTCTGTTGATGAAGAAAAAACAGCAGATGTAATAATAAATGAATTCCAAAAAGGAACTATTGGAAGAATAACATTAGAACATCTAGATTGTGAGGATAAAAATTTTTAATATAGAAAAAAACAAAAAAGATATAGATATGGAATCACCACTAGTATGGGCATATGTAGGTGATGCAGTTTTTGAACTGTTTATTAGGATAGAGCTTTTAAATAAATCTAAAGCAAAACCAAATAAATTACATTTTGAAAGTATAAAGATGGTTTCAGCTAAGGCACAAACACATATATTAGAAGAAATTGAAAATATACTTACAGACGAAGAAAAAGATATTGTGAGAAAAGGAAGAAACTCAAAACCTAAAACATTTGCAAAAAACGCCAGTGTAAAGGAATATTTAAAAGCAACAGGTTTTGAAGCATTAATTGGATATCTATTTTTAATAAAAGAAAATGAAAGATTAGATGAAATTTTAAATTATGTAAAAACAGAATATTTTAATAAAAATGTAGATTTATAAATTTAATATATTGATATATCAGATTGAAAAGATACAAGGATTTTGATATATTTTAAAAAAACGGAGGTATAAAATGAAGATAAATTATTTAGGAAATGACATAAAACCAACAGACGCTATTAAAGCTTATGTTGAAAAAAGAGTAGAAAGATTAGAAAAATATTTTGATAAAGAAATAGAATTAGATGTTAACTTTAGAGTACAAGGAGATACTCAAGGTGTATCTATGGTAGTAATATCTGGAAAACAAAAATTTAGAGCAATAATAGAAGATGAAGAACTTTATCAAGCTATAGATAAAACTGTAGATATACTTGTAAAACAAATAACTAAGGCTAAAGGAATTCAAGAAACAAGAAGAAAAGAACAAATTGAAGTAGAAGAAGAAATAATTGAAGATGAATTTGCACCAGAGGATGAAATTATTAAATTTGCAAGTATAAATCCGAGACCAATGGATCCAGAAGATGCAAAACTTATATTAAAAGATTCAACAGATGTATTTTTAACTTTTATAAATTCAAGAAATATGAAAACAAATGTTATATTTAAATTAAAAGACGGAAAAAATTTCGGAATTATAGAATAAAATATAGTACAAAGGATAAAAATATATGTATAAATTAATTGCAATAGATCTAGATGGAACACTTTTAGATTCTTATGGAAATATTGATAAAGAAACAAAAGATGCATTAGAAAAAGCTAAAAAGAAAGGAGTAGAAATTGTCCTTGCTTCGGGAAGGCCTATAAAATCTACTCTTTCTATTGCAAGAGAATTAGGAATAGATAATTATATTATATCTGGAAATGGAAGTATATTATTAGATGTACAAAACGATGAATTACTTTTTGAAGGCTTTTTAGATAAAGAAGAAGTATATAGTGTGGCAAAATTTTGTGAAGAAAATTCAATTTATTACAATGTTTATACACTAGATGAAATTGTTTGTGGACAAATAAAATATAATACAATTTTTTATCATACAGAAAATACATATAAACCTGCAGATAAAAAAACAGATATAAATCTAGTAGATAATACATATAGATATATAAAAAGTTTAAAAGATCCTAAATTTTTAAAGATAACAATTGCAGATGAATCTGAAAAAATATTTAATAATATAATTAAAAAATTAAGAGAAAATGAAGATTTAACCATATTAGATACTTCATATATGTCTAGAAAAATAATTAGACAAGGAAGTTTTAATGTTGAAATAAATTATTTTTATACAGAAATAACTAAAAAGAATATTAATAAATGGAGAGCAATTGACACATTAATAAAAAAATTAGGAATAAAAAAAGAAGAAGTTATAACAATTGGAGATAACTTTAATGATATAGAGATGATAGAAAATGCAGGCCTTGGGGTAGCAATGGAAAATGCATCAGAAGATATAAAAAAGCTAGCAGATTATGTAACAAGCACCAATGATGATGGAGGAGTGCTAAATGTTATAAAAAAATATATCTATTAGATAAAGGAGTAGGCATGAATATAGGTGTAGATATAGATGGTGTTTTAACAAATATACAAGATTATGTTTTTGAATATGGATCTAAATTTTCATATGAAAAAGAAAAAGATTTAAGTAATTTAGAAAAAAATAAATATGAAACAGCTGAAATTTTCAATTGGCAACATGATGAAGAACAAAAATTTTGGGAGGAACTTTTTGCGGAATATGCAGAACATGAAAGACCAAGATTTTTTGCAAGTGAAGTTTTAAATATTTTAAAAGAAAAACATAATATTTATATAATAACAGCAAGAACAAATGATGGACTTGAAACTAATAAACCAGAGATAGAGGAAATAACTAAAACATGGCTTAAAAAACAAAACATACCATATGATGGAATATATTTTCCTGGAACAGATAAAAGTCAGATTGTAAAAGATAAAAAAATTGATGTTATGATTGAAGATTCTGCAGAAAATATTAGTTTATTAGAAGGCATGACAAATATAATTGTTTTTGATGCAATATATAATAAAGAGGCTAAAGGTTATGCAAGAGTTAATAGCTGGTATGAAATACTATATTATATAAATAAATTAGAAAAAGAATTAAATGCAAAAAAAGAAAATTAATAAATAATAAATAGGATATTAATGAAAAATACAGAAGATAAAAGAAAAAATAATAGAAATTTAAATAATAAAAAAGATAATAAAAATCAGATTCAAACTCAAAACAAAAGTAAACGAATTGAGGTTTTAATATTTGTTATGATGATATTCTTAGCTATAATGAATATATTTTTATCTTTTGTATTAAATATGGAACAAAGAAAGCATGATTCAATATCGTATTTTATCCCAGATTATAATAAAGCAAGAGTAGAACACTACAATGCAAATAAAGAACTAACAGAATTACAAGAAAAGAAAAAGAAAAAAGAGGAAAAGTTAAATAAGGAAAACAAAGAGACTAAAAAACAAAAGCAAGATAAAAAATAAAAGTACACTAAAGAAAATATGAAAAATATTAATTTAAAAGAAGAAAAAATTGAAAAGAAAGAAATTAAAGCAGAGAACTCTTCACCATTAATTTTCAAAAAGTTTGAAGATTTGGGATTTTCTGCTTCTTTTAATAATTCAAAGGAAAAAGCTTTTAAAGAAAATGTTAAAACAAATATAAAAGAGAGTATTTATTCAGATTTTGGTATTGAAGTAATAAAAAATGATGAAAAAAGCAGTTATGAACAAAAAACAAGAAAAATAATAAAAACAAAGAAAATAAATAAAAAAGAAGCAAAAGAGTTTAATAGAAAATATAGAGAAGATTTATATAAAAAAATTAAAGAAGAACAAAAGAAAGAAAATAAAGAAAATAAACGTAAGAACAATATATTTAGGAGAATTTCTAATAAATTTTTATCTTTATTAAACTTTAATAAAACTACTAAAGGTGATATACTTGCAAAAGAAAAAAAGAATAAAGAAATTGAAAAGATAATCAATTCTGAAATTCAAAAAGAACAAAAAACAATAGATAAGCTCTATCAAGAAAAAGTAAGACAACAAAAAGTAGATGAATTAAAAGAAAAAACAAATGTAGCAATTAATAATATAAAAGAAAATTCTTTAGAGTTTTCAAAAAATGTAATAGAAACAACTAAAAAAGAAAGTATAAAATTTTATTTAAAAAACATTAAAGATACTGTAAACAGAAGAATAAACATTTTAAATATTTTGGTATTTTTACCAATGATAATACTTTTGGGCATTAATATTAAATTAATAAAAGATATAATAATTGCACAAAGGGCTATAGATAATGCAAATAAATATAGGAAAGAAACAATTCATATACAAGAAGAAACAGAAAGAATACAAAAAGAAATTAAAAAACTAAAAGAAGAGCTTAAAGATTAACCAAAGGAGGACAAATGGAACAATGGTCAGATAGAGGTGCTGCACTAATTCCTTATGGTGATAAAGTAATCTTGATGCGTAGAGAAAGAGGTTATGGAAAACATAAAAAGATATATTATACAATACCAGGAGGTGGTAAAGAAGAATCTGAAACAATAAGAGATACCACTGTAAGAGAAATTAAAGAAGAATTAGGTATAGAAATTGAAATAGCAGAGCTTTTTATGGAATTTAGTACATCAAAAAGGAAACAATATGTCTTTATAGGTAGATATAAAGATGGAGTAATAGGAACAGGTGATGGAGAAGAGTTTGAAGATAATGACTATAAAATAAATGGCGGGTATTATCCGGAACTTGTGTCTTATGAACAATTTAAAAAAATAAGATTGGTACCATTAAATTTAAAAAGAGCAATTATAAGAAATTTTAGAAAAATAATTGATACTCAAACTAAAGAGGAATACATATCTAATAAAGAAAATGCAGATAAAAATGTTACAAATAAGGTTTTAAAACAAAGACCAAAAAGAAATAAAAGAAAATTTAATAAAGGCAAAAACTTTTATACAAGAAATAATAAAAATAGAAATATTCCAAATAAAAACACATATAGAGAAAGAAGAGAAAAATAAAAGTGCACAAAGTTGCACTTTTTTGTTTACAAATAAATAAAAAATTAAAATACAAGGTAACAAATTAACATATATTGTTGACTATTAATGTAAAAGATATAAAATAGATATAAGAAGAAAAGGATATAATGAGAGTAATATCAGGCAAAAAAAGAGGATTAAAATTAAAAAGTATTCCAGATTCAAATGTAAGACCAACATTAGATCGAATAAAAGAAAATCTTTTTAATATAATCGGTCAAGAAATTCAAGATAAAATTTTTCTAGATTTTTTTGGCGGATTTG
The DNA here is from genome assembly GCA_946998225.1 of uncultured Clostridiaceae bacterium. Taxonomy (GTDB): domain Bacteria; phylum Bacillota; class Clostridia; order TANB77; family CAG-508; genus CAMPYH01. The sequence continues at coordinate 218,810 of CAMPYH010000001.1, forward strand.
GTGGAATCGGAATAGAGGCATACAGTAGAGGTGCTAAAGTATATATTTCAGAAATTTCTAAAGAAAATTTTAAAGTTATTTCAGAAAATTTAGATAAGTTAAATGCAAGTGAAATTAAAGCATATAATTTAGATTATATTGAACTTTTAAATAAATTAATTAATTTAAATATTAAAGCTGATTATATATATCTTGATCCTCCATATATATTTACAAAAGAAAAATATGAAGAAATTATATTTAATATAATTTCTAAAGACATCTTAAAAGAAGATGGAATAATTATTGTTGAAACAGAAAAAAAACTAGATAGCATAAATGAATTTAGTGAAGAAATAAGAGAAAAAATAAATATAATTGATCATAGAAAATATGGCAGAAATTCATTAATATTCATTCAAAAGAAAGGTTAAAAATGGAAATACTAGAGCTATTAGAAACAATTGAAAAGATTATAACAGATAGCAAGACTTTGTTATTTTCTAAAAAGAAAATTGTTGATGAAAATGAAATTTTAGATATTGTTGATGAAATAAAAGAAAAACTTCCAGATGAAATAAAACAAGCTAAATGGATCAGTGAAGAAAGAACAAGAATACTTCAAGATGCTCAAAAAGAAAGAGAAGAAGTTTTAAGAGAAGCAGAAAAAAGAATTATCGAAATGATTGATGAGCATGAAATAACAAGACAAGCAGAAGAAAAAAGCTTGCAAATTATTGAAAAAGCTAAAATGCAAAGCAGAGATATTTCTAATGGAACAAGAGAATATGCAGATTCTGTTTTAGCAAAAGCTGAAGAAGCAGTTAGAATCATTGATGATCAATTAGAGGGTCAAAAGAATAATATAAAAGGCATATTATATAATTTAAAAAATGATAGAGATGCTTTAAGGAGCTAAATATAAGTGGGAAGAAAAAGAAGAAGAACTAAAAAAAGTGAAAACAAACACAGAATAAATGATGAACTAAAATTTGTATTTGGGCTAATTTTAGGTATATTTTTTTCTGTAATAATATTTGGAAAATCAGGGGCTTTAACAAAGACCCTTTCTCCAATTTTAAGCGGTATATTTGGCCCTATTAAATATATACTTCCAATTGGAATATTTTATCTTACAATTTATGATGTAGCAAAAAAAGAAGAAATAAGTAATAGAGTTAAAATGTTTATTATTCTTTTAGCAATAATATGCTCTCTTTTAAGTATATCTGCTATATCTAAACACAATATTAATATAAATGTGGATACAAAAATACTTTTACAAGAGTGCTTTGAACTTGGAAAAAATGGTGTTGGTGGAGGTGCTACTGGAGCAATAATTGCAATACCAGCAATTAAATTACTAGGTATCACTGGTGCTACCATATTATTAATTTTTACATCATTGTTTTTAAGCTTTTTAGTTTTAGGAAAGTCTGTAATAGATTATTACAAAGATATAAATGCAAATCTTGAAGAAAGAAAGCAAAACAGAACATTAAGAAAAGCAGAAGCAAGAGCTAAGAGATATGAAAGAATAAAAGAAAATGAAGATGAAATCCAAAAGATAAAAAGCGATAAAGATGAAACTATTGATGAAGAGAGAAAAGGATTATTTGGATTATTTGCAAAATCTGTAAAGGCTGAAGGTGAAGATGATACACAAGAAGCTGAAGAAGAAAAAGAACTTAATATAAGTCTTCCAAATGAAAGTGAAAGTTATACAAAAACTCTTGATGAAAACGAAATAAGACCAGCTGTAGTAAAAAGAGTTTTACCAAAGATTGAAAATAATCAAGAAGAAACAAAAAGTACAATACAATATGTAGATTTAGATGTTGAATATAAATTCCCTAGCTTAGATATTTTGGATCAACCAAAAAGTACATCTAAGACAAGTAAGTCACAAATAGAAAAAACAGCGCTTGGTCTTCAAAAAACATTATTAAGTTTTGGAGTTTCAGCAAAGGTACAAAATGTTACAGTAGGACCAGCTGTTACAAGATATGAATTAAAACCAGCAGTTGGAGTAAAAGTAAATAAAATAAAAAATCTAGCAGATGATATAGCTTTAAGCTTAGCAGCACCTACAATAAGAATAGAGGCACCAATACCTGGAAAAAGAGCAGTAGGAATAGAAGTTCCGAATGAAAAGCAAGCAAGTGTATGTTTTAGAGAAGTTATAGATACTCCAGAATTTATTGAAAATAAATCACCTTTAGCATTTGCGCTTGGAAGAGGAATTGATGGTAAACCAGTAATTGCAGATCTAGACAAGATGAGACATTTACTTATAGCTGGTGCCACAGGATCTGGTAAATCTGTTTGTATTAATACAATAATAAACAGTATTATTTACCATGCATCACCACATGAAGTTAAATTAATCATGGTTGATCCAAAGGTAGTAGAACTTTCAAATTACAATAATATACCACATCTATCTCAAGCTGTTGTAAATGATCCAGAACAAGCAGCGTCTGTACTTAAATGGGCAGTAGAGCAAATGACAGATAGATATGGAGAATTTGCAAATTATAAAGCAAAAGATATAGATTCATATAATAAAAAAATGGAAAAAACTAGTCCTGAAAAGCAAATACCAAGACTAGTTATACTAGTAGATGAACTTGCAGATTTAATGATGACATCAGGAAAAGAAGTTGAAGATGCAATTTGTAGAATAGCTCAAATGGGAAGAGCTGCAGGTATTCATTTAATTATAGCAACACAAAGACCATCAACAGATGTAATTACAGGATTAATTAAAGCAAATATTCCTTCAAGAATTGCTTTTGCTGTAACATCTGGAATGGATTCAAGAATAATTTTGGATATGCAAGGTGCAGAAAAACTTTTAGGTAAAGGAGATATGCTTTACTATCCAATGGGCGCAACACAACCATATAGAGTGCAAGGTGCATATATTAGTGATACAGAAATTGCAAAAATATTAGAAGCTGTTTCAACAGATAAAGTACCTGAATCAAGAAAACTTATAGAAGAAAACTTTAAAAAGATGAATCAACCAGAAGAAAAAGAAGAAATTGATTCTGTAGATGAAGATGAATATCTTTTTGAAGCAATCGATACAATACTTACATACAAACAAGCGTCAAAAACTTTCTTAAGAAGAAAATTTAGTATGGGAGATTTAAGAGCAGGAAGATTAATAGACCGAATTGAAGAACTTGGAATAATTGGACCACAAATTAGCACAAAACCAAGAGAAATACTTGTTACACCAAGTCAATGGGATAGAATGAAAGTTGAGTATTGGCCAGATTTATTTGTTTTAGAAGGTCAAGAAGATAGTCATAATGTAGAAGTACCTGAGGTACAAGATACAAAACAAATAGATTATGAAAAAGAATTTAGTAAACCACAAGAAGTATATTATGAAAATGGCGAAGAAAAAATTGTAAGAGAAATAAATAAATACCAAAAAACAGATGAAGCAACTAATATGCTTTTAAATCAAGCAAATACTCAAAAATCTACAGAAGTAAATGAAGTGGATCCACTTTTGAAAGTAGCAGTAGACACAATTATGGGTAAAAACGAACCTACATCAGAAGCAATTGTTGAATATTTAGAAATAAATCCTTCAAGAGCAGATAAATTAATAAAGCAAATGGAAGATGTTGGAATAATTGTAAAAGATCAAGGAGTAAATGTTTTAAATTTAACTCCAAATGAGTGGAATATTATGAAAGAGAATTTTTAGGGAATATATTTATGCAAATATTTTTAACAGATGAAGATGAAATTAAAAAAGAAGATGTAAATCAAGAAAAATATATTATTGAAATACAAAATAAAGAAACTTATCACCATTTAGTGAATGTATTGAGGATAAAAAAAGAAGATAATATTTCAGTAATAACAAAAGAAAAAAAGAGAATAAACGGTAAAATATATTCAGTAAAAAAAGAATCAATAAATATAATTGGAGAAGAAGCAAAAGGAAAAACTGATGAAGATGATTTAATAAAATTTAAGTATATACTTCTTCAAGGAATACCTAAAGCTAAGAAATTAGAACTTGTTTGTGAAAAAACAACTGAAATAGGAATAGATAAAATAATTCCTTTAGAAATGACAAGATCAATTGTAAGAAAAAAAGATTTAAAAGAAAATAAGATTGAAAGATTAAATAGTATATTAAAAAGTGCAGCGGAACAATCTAAAAGAAAAGATATTCCAGTTTTAGAAAAACCAAAAACAGTTGATGAAATTATAGATCTCTTAGATAAAGAGTTAGAAAAAGACATAATTATTGAAAAACACATACTAATATTTTATGAAAATGAAGATAAAAATAGTTTAAAAAATGTTTTAAAAAATATAAGTAATAAAAAAGAAAATATAATTAAAAGCAAAAATCAAAATCCAAGCAAAAACATAGAAATGCAAATATATATTTTAATTGGTCCAGAAGGTGGAATAACTGAAGAGGAATTAGAAAAAATTAAGAGATTAAAAAACGTTGAAGTAGTATCTTTAGGCGAAAATATATTAAGAACAGAAACTGCTCCAATTTCAGCTTTAAGTATAATTAAGTATGAATTAGAAAATAATTAAGAATAATTAAAAAATAAAAAATGAAAAATAAAAATATAAAAATAAAAATATAAACTTCTTGTGTTAAACAAGGAGTTTTATATTTCAATAATCAATAATATTTAAGAAAAATTTAAAAAAACAAGATTTTTCTTTTTTTTATATATAAAATATATAAAAAGTATAATGAGGGGAAATGTTTAGATTTTTTAAAGATGAAGAAGCAAAAAAACTTGAATCAGTTTTAAAAACAAAGAATTTTGATGAAACTGGGGCAAATATTATTTCTTCTTGGATGTATAAACTAAGAGGAAATTACAAAGATTACAAAAAAATTGTTGTGCTTGTTCCAGATAAAACAGAATATATTTTAAATGAGATTGAAGTTTTAAATAAATATGTGAATAATATTTCTTTTTTAAATAATCCGAATGAAATGGAATATTTTGAAAAAGAAAAAGCTTTACTATGCTTTTTTAAAAATGAAAAATCTTTTCATTTAGCATTAGGCAAAGCACACAATTTAAAAATAGAAATAAAAGATGATATTTTAAAAGATTTTACAAATGAAATAAATAATATATTTATATTAGGAAACAAAGAATTACGATTTGAAATTTTTAATAATTTTAATTCATTTGCATGGCATAATGAGCTAAAAAGAGATAATCTAGAATATTTAATATTATATATTATGTTATGGCTTTTAGGACCAAAATATATGTATTCAAAGATTAATAGTGAATATATTGTGTTTGAAGAATTAAGTAATAGATTTAAAGAAATATATGGACTTGAATCATATCTAAATATGTATATTAATTTTACTAAAATATTAATGATATACAAAAAAATGAGTGAATATAATTTAAAACTTTGGAACGAAAGGAATAAAAACAATAAAAGTCGTGAAAGTCTTAATAATATAGAAATAAAAGAAGAAGATTTAAATAATGAATTGAATAATATATTAGAAAAGATTAGAAGTGAAAAAGATATTTTAGAAAAAATACCACAAGACTTTGAAAAAAGACAAAAAAATATTGTTGAACTAACTAAAAAGATAAATGACTTAGATTTTGTATTAAAAGATAAAAAAGTTTTAGAAGAAGTTTTTAAAAAATATTTAGAAAAAAGTAAAGAAAAAATTAATATAGAAAAATATAAAATAAAATTAATCGAAAATAGAGGAGAACTAGAAAGAAAATTAATTTTAAATAAAACATATGTGAAAAACGAAGTAGATTTTAGAATTCAAGAATTAGAAATTTTAGAAAAAAATTTAATTGAAGTTATTAATACAAATATATCTGATTATATATTAGACTATGAAGAAAAATACTTAAAATATGAAGAAAAAGTATCTGAATATAAATTAGCAAATCAAATATTAGAAATAGATAAAGATAAAAATATAAATGTGAAAAAAGCTTTACCGCATATTTTCATTGATGAAAATATAAAAAGAAAAATATTAAAAGACAGTGTACTTGAATTTTTAGAAACTGCATTATATATAAAGAAAAATTTCATTGAAACACTTAATGAATATAATTATATGTTTTTTGAAATGCAAATAGAAAGATATTTAATGCAATTTAAGGTAGATATAGACGAAAAAGGAAATTTTGAATATATAAAAGATACAATGTGTTTTAATTTAATTTATGCATTTATACATATTATTTTATCTAAAATGCAAGCAATAAATAAAATAACAAGAATTACAGCAAATGATGAATTAAACAGAGCTATAATTATTGAAGTTTTAAAAACACAAATAATAGATTTAGAAGATATTAAAGTTGATGTAAATAAAATTTTAGGGAAAATGACGATTAACTTTTATGATAAAGATATTTGGCAAGCTGAAACTGGAATAAGCTTAAAAAACGATATACCAATCTTAATAAAAGAAGGTGTTAAATATAAGCTATTTAAATAGCAAGTGAATGAATAATTGTTTTGCATATGATATAATTTTTAAAACAAAACTGGGAGAAATTATGAATATAACATTTTTAGGTGCTGCAAGAGAGGTAACAGGTTCAAACTTTTTATTAGAAACAGAAAATAATAAAAAAATACTTGTAGATTGTGGCCTAATTCAAGGTAAAAAAGCAGAAGAAGAAAAAAATAAAGACCCATTTTTATATGATCCAAAAGAAATAGATTATGTGCTTTTAACACATGCACATATAGATCATTCAGGAAGAATTCCAAAACTATACAATGAAGGGTTTAGAGGTAAAGTATATTGTACAAAAGCTACAAAAGAACTTTGTGAAATAATGCTTCCTGATTCAGGACATATTCAAGAAACTGAAACAGAATGGATGAACAGAAAAAGAGGAAGACAAAATAAAAAACTAATAGAACCATTATATACAAAAGAAGATGCAGAAAAATGTTTAGAAGTTTTTGAAGAAGTTGAATATAATAAAATTTTCGAGATAGATGAAGGAGTTTCTGTAAGATTTAATGATGCAGGCCACATGCTAGGTTCTGCAATTATTGAATTGTGGGTTACAGAACATGGTATTACAAACAAAACAGTATTTACAGGAGATTTAGGTACTGGAGATAATGCGCTTTTAGATGATCCAAGTATTATAAAAAGAGCAGATTATTTAGTAATGGAATCTACATATGGAAACAGGCTTCATCCACAAACAGAAAATAGAGGAAAGAAATTTTTAGATATAGTATCAAAAACTTTAAAAAGAGGTGGAACAGTAGTTATACCGTCTTTTGCCGTAGGAAGAACTCAAGAAATTGTTTTTGAATTAGACAGACTTAAAGAACAATATAAAGATGATTTAGAATTTCAAGAAGAATTTAAAGAAGTAATGAAAGCAAAAGTATATATAGATAGTCCACTTGCTACATTTGCAACAGAAGTATTTAAAAATAATCTAGATTTATTTGATGATGAAATACAAAAGCAAATTGAAAAAGGAGACAATCCATTAGATTTTCCAGGATTGCAATTTACACAAAGTGTTGAAGATTCAAAAGCTTTAAATGAAAATAAAGAACCTAAGATAATTATATCTGCATCAGGAATGTGTGATGCTGGAAGAATTAAACACCATTTAAAACATAATATTTGGGATTCAAACAATACAATACTTTTTGTTGGATACCAAGCACCTGGAACACTTGGAAGAAGAATTGTAGAAGGTGCAAAAAGAATTAAAATATTTGGTGAAGAAGTTGCAGTTAATGCTGAAATAGAATTTATTGAAGGTTATTCTGGACATGCAGATAGAAATGGACTTTTAGATTTTGTTGGCGGTTTTACAGAAAAACCAAAATCAATATTCTTAGTTCATGGAGATATAGAATCACAAACAGAATTAAAACAAAAAATTCAAGAAAAATATGATGCAGAAATATATATTCCAAGATTTGGATCAAGTTATGAATTAACAGAAATAGTAAGAAGCTCAAGAAAAGTAAGACACTTAGCTCTAAAAGATATTAGAGATGAAAAATTAAAATTTGTAGATACAATGGATAATTTAGGAGCAAGCCTAAATAATACATTATCTAAGTTAAGAGATTATATAGTTGCAGATAAAATGTTTACTGAAGATTCAGATATTTGGAACAAAGAAGAAGAACATTTACAAAAGCTATATAAGCTTTCAAATGCATTTAATCAAGAAGTTAAATTTTTATTAGATAATAAAATTGAAAGAAAAACTAGAGAAGAAGATAAAGAAGAACCATATAAAGTGCCAGATTTTGGAAGAAAGAAACATTTACTTGAAGAAAAAAATCCGGAAGAAGTTATAATTAAGAGTAATAAAAAAGAAATAGAATCAAAACCAATAACAATAAAAGGAACAAAAGAAGATCCTGTAAGATTAAAATTACAAGAGATTAAAAGAAAAGCTAGAAATATAGAAGAAACTAAAAAAGAAAAAGACGAAAACGAAAATGAAAATAAAGAAACTAAAAAAGAAGAAATATCTCAAATAAGTATTTTACCGGCTCAAAATGAAGAAATAAAAATAACTGCTAAAGAAGACAAACTTACAAGTGAAGAACAAGAGGAATTAGATAGACTAGATAAAGAACTAGAACTTGAAATAAGTAAAGAAAAAAATATGTCAGCAGAGATTGAATCAATAGAAGATTTAATGAAAGAAGTTGAAGAAGCGAATAAAAAACTAGAAAAAGAAAAAGAAGAACTTAAACAGTTAAAAGTAACAAGAATAGATCAAGAAGAAAAAATTGAGAAAGAAAAAGAAGAAAATAAAAATAAAGAACAAATAACAGAAGCTTCAAAAGTTATTAAAGAATTAAGTGATGAAATACAAAAATTAGATAATGATCCAGATGATGAATTAGTTATTGGAAAGATTTTTGAAAAAATAGCAGAAATAGAAAAGCTAGATGAATTAAGTGATGAAGATATAAAGAAAATAAAAGAAGAAATAGCTAAAATGGAAGATAAAATAAATAATGGATAAATATATTAATGAAGCCTTTATAGGCAATGATAAAGTTAGGGTAACATTTAATAAAAAGGGTAAAGTATTAAGGATACTTTACCCTAATCCTGATCATAAGCAATTTATTAATTATTTAGATTTTGCAATCAAAATAGATGGACAAATTTTGTATTTAAATGATGGACAAAATAGATATAATCAAGAATATATAAATAAAACAAATATATTAGTTACAACTGTAACTAATGAAGAAAAAGAAATAAAAATAACTATGACAGATTTTTGTCCAATTAATGAAAATGTATATATAAGAAATTTAGAATTTGAAAATTTAAAAAACGAAAATAGAGAAATTATAGTTATCGTAAATTCAAACGCAGTAAGTTCAATGAATTATGAAATATCTGGATATATTAAAAATGAGGCATTAATACAATATGCTAAAGATTATTCAATGAGTATTTTTTCAAAAACAGATATAGACAAAACAAAAGTAAATAATATGGATGGAGAGATAGATCCAGATAAATTTGATAATCATGATTATATTGGACTTTCAAATATGTCTGCAATTTCTTTTAAACCATTTATATTAAAGAAAAAAGCAAAAATAGATTTTCCTATATTTGTTCTTTTAAATGACAATTTAGAAAATAGTGTACTTAATAGATTAGATACTGAAATAATAAGATTAAAGAAAAATAATATTAAAGATTTAAAAGAAAAAGTGAAAAAAGAAAATTTAAGATATGTATTAAAACATAGTGAACATAAATTATCTATATTTTCACCAAAGATAAGAGATATTTATGTGAGATCTTTACTACTTTTTAGAATTTTATATAATAATATAAGTGGAGGATATTCTGCGGCAATAGAAGTAGATGAAGAGAAAAAATATTCAGGAAGATACTCGTTTTCTTGGCCTAGAGATACATTTTTTGCTCTTTTAGGATATTCACTTTTAAACTATGATACAGAAATAGAAAAATATTATAGTGAGTTTTTAAAAAAGACGCAAAACAGAGATGGATTCTGGGAACAAAGATTTTATACAGAAGGTACACTTGCTCCATCATGGGGATATCAAGTGGATGAGACAGCAGCAGTTATTTCTGGTGCATGGTGTTATTATTCTGTTACTAAAAATATTGAATTCTTAAAAGAAAATTTTAATGTTTTAGAAAAAGCAGTTAAATTTTTAATAAAATATACCAATGGTATTTTGGACGGTAAAGAGTCTTTAACCTATGATATATGGGAAACACATAAAGGTGAAAATACATATTCACTAGGTAGTGTATTTTTTGCATTAAACTCTATGTTAAGAATATATAATGTAGTAATTGATGAATATTTAAAAAATAGATTGAGATTAGAACAAATTAAAAGTAAAAAAGCTAAAATTGAAGATATCCTTCCAAAACTTAAAAGACATATATATGTAGAATTTTATGATGAAGAAATGGAAACATTTACAAGATCAAATAAAGATAAATCGGTAGATATTAGTAGCATATTACTTTCATCAATATTTGATGTTTTTTCACCGAGAGAGAAAAAGATGAAAAATACATTAGAGAAAATTGATGAAAAACTTAAAACAGAATCTGGTGGATATTTAAGATATGAAAATGACGACTATATAGGCGGAAAATATCCATGGCCAATGGGAAATTTATGGGTAGCTCTTCAATATATTAAATTAAATAATAAAGAAAAAGCACTTGAAAATTTTAATTTTGTTGTAAACACCTCATCAAAACTTGGTTTTCTAGGAGAACAAGTCGATCCAGAAAAGATGGATATTGCATGGGTAAATGGACTAGGATGGATGCACGGACTATTTATATATGTATTAGATAAATTATTTGAAAAAGGATGGTTAAATGGCTAAAGAAGAAACTATATGGTATTGCAGTGAGTGCGGAAATGAATATAGTAAATGGATGGGAAGATGTACTTATTGTGGTGCTTGGAATAGTTTGGTAGAAGAAAAAGTTAAAAAGACAGCCGGTGGCAGTGTAAAAAAATCTATAGAAGAGACAAAGGTTCAAAAACTAATAGATATAGACAAAAAAGAATATAAAAGAATAGATTCGGGATTGTCTGAAGTAAATAGAGTTTTAGGTGGAGGATTTGTTAGGGGATCACTTACATTACTTGGCGGTGAACCTGGTATTGGAAAATCTACAATAATTCTTCAAATTTGTAATAAAATAAAAGTTGACGGAAAAATTCTTTATGTATCTGGAGAAGAATCTCAAGAACAAATAAAAATGCGTGCAGATAGAATTGGTGTAAAAAACGAAAACATTTATTTTATATCTAAAACAGATATAGATGAAATAGAAAATGCAATAGATAAAATAAAACCAGATTTTTTATTACTAGATTCTATTCAAACAATATATTCTGAAGAAATTTCTTCAGCTCCAGGAAGTGTAAGTCAGGTAAGAGAAGTAACTGGAAGAGTAATGCGTATTGCTAAAAAAGATGGAATTACTACAATCATTGTAGGGCATGTTACAAAGGAAGGTAATATTGCAGGGCCTAGAGTTTTAGAACATATGGTAGATACAGTTCTTTATCTTGAAGGTGAAAGATATTTAAGTTACAGAGTCTTAAGAACAGTTAAAAACAGATTTGGATCAACTAATGAAATTGGAATGTTTGAAATGGATGAAAAAGGTCTTGTTGAGCTTAAAAATCCTGAAGGAGTACTTCTTCAAGAAAGAGATGAAGATGCACTTGGAACAATTGTATCTGTTGCTGTTGAAGGAACAAGAAGTATACTAGTTGAAATACAATGTTTAACTACTAGAACTCTTTTTGGAATGCCTAGAAGAAATACAAATGGATTAGATTATAACAGGATTACATTGCTTGTAGCAGTACTTGAAAAATATGCAGGTATGCTTTTAAGTAGTCAAGATGTATATATAAATCTTACAGGCGGAATTAAAATAACGGAACCTGCAATAGATTTAGGAATAATTTTATCTACAGCATCAGCATATTCAAATAAAAGCGTATCTGGGAAAATTGCAGTAACAGGCGAAGTAGGCCTTACTGGTGAAATAAGAGCTGTAAATATGATTGAAAAAAGAATTAATGAAGCTGAAAAATTAGGATTTAATAAGATTCTAATTCCATATGGAAATTACAAAAATTTGAAAAATAAGAAAAAGCAAGATGAAAAAAATGGTATAAAAATTGTACCAGTTAAAAATATTGTAGATGCTTTAAAAGAATGTGATATTTTCTAAATCATATATTTAAATAAGATTAATAATATCTATCTTTTATTGAAAAACTAATTTATTAAAAATATTATTAAATAAAGTATAGATACACAAAAGAAAAGGAAAAAATAATGAATAAGGAAGTATTTAAAAGTATACTTAAAAAAACAAATTTAAATGATTCAAATATAGAAAAGTTATTAAATGTAATAAATGGTATTTTTGAAGAATATGGTGAAGATTTCAAAATACCTGCACTTTCAGATAATTCAATGCTTTATATTATTAAAGACAAAAATGATTTCTATTCTTTAGAAAGCTTTTTATTAAACAGAATTATTAGAAATATTTGTGGAAAAGATTTGCTAAAAGATGATGATGAAAATATAGAAAATACATTTTTGAAATATTTACATTTAAAAAACTATATTACATATTTAAAGAAAAATGATGAGATAAAAGATTCTGAAGATTTCTTAAATAAATATAAATATCTAGAAGATATGAGAACTATACTTCAAGAAAATAAGATTAAATATATTATTAGTAAAAAAGATTTAAAAGATGAATTAAAAAATATTTCAAATGAATTTTTAGAGCCTGTATCAGCATACAAAAAAAGAGCTGGTGAAGAAGAAATAGAGATATCTGAGGAAACAAGTATAGATGAAGTAATAATAAAATCTAAGAAAAAACATAATGCACAAGAAATTAGAGAGGCTATAGAAAGAGATAAAGAGCTTTTAAGATTTGAAGAAGAAACTAGAAACAAACAAAAAAAGTTTCCAGAAGGTACAAATGAAAAGCAAATTGAAAAATTAAATAAAAGAAATACATATGAAATTATGTATTTCGATGATATAAAGAAAATGCTTAATGCTAAATATAATATATATTTATTTGCAAATTTAAAAACTTTACAAAAAGTTAAAGATAAATATGTAAAACTTTTAGAAGAAAAAATTGGAAAAGAAAATATATTTAGTAATACATTTTTAGAGTCGATTGATGCTTATGAAAAATGTGAAGAAGTATTTGGTGAAAAGATTAAAAAATTAAGCATACCAAATGGAGAAAACGATTCAGCATATTTAGCTATAAATAAGATATTAAATGGTATTGAATATGGAAATGATAATACCAAAAACATATGTATAAATAGATTAAATTTAATCTTCTTAGAAGAACTAAGCGATGAACTTGAAAAGGAATATGGATTAGATAAAAAGGAAGAAACTCTAGAGCTTACATCCAATGCACAAAAAGAGGGAATTAAAATAATGCCTAAAGCAGAGGAAGAAGCTGAGAAATTAAAACTTCAAAATGAAATAAATACTGTAAATGCAAAAAATATTGCAAAAGAAAATAATTTTAAAGAATTAGCTGAAACTCTTATGGCAGATTATTTATTAACCGAAAATAAATATCAGGTATCACGTAGAAATGAAGATGAAGAATATTATGTGGATTTAATACACAATATTATAAAAGATGTGGAAAAGGTTAAAGTAGATTTAATTCCTGCAAATGAACTATATAATAAATCTAGAATAAGATTAATAATAAGAATGCTTGTAACAGCTAAATTAATATCTTTTGAAAATAATCCAGAAAAAAATTATTTAGAAAAGTTACTTAATATTAAAGAAATACAAGATATTTTAAATCATATTAAAACAAATCCATATATTACTGCACTTCACAGAGTTGCGGAACATGCAGAAATAACTAGAGGAACAGAAGAAATAACAAGACTTGAACATGATAGAAAAAGATTTGATGATGCATTAGAATATATTAGTAATATTGATGAGCTTATGCTTGGATATGAAGAGCTAATTAAAAATGTAAAAGAATATGATCAAAATAGCTTTACATTAAATGCAAACAAAGATCAAATACTTTCAAAAGTAAAAGGATTAAATCCAGATAACAAAAATGTTGTTTTTGAAGGTTTAATTTCCCTAATAAAAATAATTGCAAGACAAAACAATATGTATCCAACCGAAGAGGAAAAAACAGAAGAAGGTTATGTATTTAATATAGATAAAAAATATATAACATATGTAAGAACAGATTTAATTAAAGAAATAGATAATTTAATTAATATAAAAAAATCTAGATTAAGGAAAGTATAGTAATTATGGAATCAAATTTAAATGTAAATGTTAATAGTACAGTTAAAAATGAATTAGATAAACCGATAAAGAAAAATATATTTATTAGGATGATAGAAGAAATAAAAAGCATATTTGCTAAAGAACCAGATGAAAACATATCAAATTCTTCTTCATTTGTTAATGTACCTGAAAATGATAAAAAGCCATTTTCGCTATTTTCAAAAAAGAAAAATGTGAACATTTTAAATAAAGACACACATGAAGAAAATATGACTGGTAATACATTAGAAAGCGAAATACAAAATTCTAATTTAAACTATATTCAAAAACCAGGAACAAGTGTTAATAAAAATATAAATATAGATTTATCTCAAAATGCAAATGAAACTGAAATAGTTAAAAAAAGAGCAAAACATTTAGTTGAAGATAGTTTAAATGAACGTTTAGAGCTTGAAGATTTATCTTACTATGATTTAAAAATATTATTTAATGAACTTAAAAAGCAAAGTTAGAAGATAAAAAACAAAACAATAATAAAGTTTCAAATGAGAAAAAGATTATAAAAAAGAGCAATTTTAAAGAGTATTTCATTTAGGAATTTAATTCTCTAAAAAATAAGGGATAGTAGATAATAAAATCTGCTATCCTTTTTATTGTATAGGTATTTTTTCTTCTTTATCCTTAAGATATCTATGTTATATCACAACATGTGGAATGTAACTTTTTACTTTAGATTTTTGCTTTATGTGGAAGTTGCTTAATTGTTATTTGTTGATTTAGATGGTATAATAAATTATATTAATAGTGAAATAATTGTTGTTAGTAAAGGAAAACTTATGCTTAATAATAAGATGTAAACGTCAAATGTATTGAATTTGAAATTACGCAAGCTCAGCTTTCAGAAAATATTAAGACAATAAGTTTATATGAGAATCGTGTCATCAAGAAAAAACGGTCTTATCAATAATACTTTCGTTAAGATGATGGAAAAATTGGGATATGATATCAAGTTGAATTATGTAAAAAGGACGGAGGGAGTAGTATGTATTTTGAGACATTAAATTCGGAACAGCAGGTTTCTTATTTGATAAAACCTAT
This sequence comes from uncultured Clostridiaceae bacterium, assembly GCA_946998225.1. GTDB lineage: Bacteria > Bacillota > Clostridia > TANB77 > CAG-508 > CAMPYH01. The sequence continues at coordinate 234,278 of CAMPYH010000001.1, forward strand.
TATAGAAGTTTTACAAGAGGCTGGTGGACAATTAGAACGTTCAGAAATAAGAGATAGAATTAGCGAAAAAGATGAGCATATTGCTGAATTTGAACAAAAACTCTATACATCGAGCAAGAGTGGAAATCAGTATAAAAAATTTGATTTTAAATTCAACTTTGCACTTAAGGAATTAAGTTATGTTGGATTTTTAAAATACGAAAAGTATAAACCTCTTATTACTTTAACATCAAAAGGTATTGCAATAGATTTGGCCAACTTTGATGTTGAAACAGAAGTGCGTGAAAAAGCATCAGTTTATTGGGAAGAAAAGGCAGCTAAGAATAAATATAAAAAAGCAAATGTTACAGATGAACTAGAAGAAGACGCTAAATCTAATGAAGATGATGTTCTTGATGATGTAAAGGTGAAACTTCAAAGGGCAATTGCAAATATGACACCTAAAAAGTTTGAACAATTTTCCAGAGCATTGCTTACAAAAATGGGAGTGCAGTTTACAGATAAAGGTGTAAAAATTTCAAACGATGGTGGTATCGATGGTTATGGTTATCATACTGATGATGACGATTTCAGAACTACTCGTGTTATAATTCAATGTAAGAGATATAATACTGCACCTGTTACGGAACCAGATATCAACCAATTTTTAGGCGCGTTGAATAAGTTCAAAGCTGATTATGGTGTGTTTATTACTAATAGCAGATTTACAAATGCAGCTAGAGTTGCAGCAACTGAAGGAACACCAATTACTTTGATTGATGGAAATGATCTTATCAGACTTATTATAAAGTATGAGTTGTTTATAACTCCGGTTACTACATATGTTCTTGATGACTTTTATGACGAGGAATAGCAGTAAAACAGATAAGCTAGATGACAGAAAGCAATGTAAATTGCTATTTGTAGGGGATAGACGTCATGGGTTGTTACAGTGACTCATCAAATTCGGTGAGCTCAGTTGTCTGCTGTGCAATATCTTTATTCACTCAGGTTTAACTAACCTGGGTGTTTTTTTATGCCTTAGGGGTGTGAAAAAATACAAACTGTGCATATCGCTCAAAAGTACAATCGTTCTATTGTATTAATAACCTAAAGGTAACAGATCCGCCATAAAATATAGTTACATTTTCTTCTGTAGTTTTAAATCTATGAGTTTTGTTCTTTTTATATTTCAAAAAAATATATTAAATGCAACAATAAAGCAATAAAAACTTGAAAAAATGTTTTAATATATGTACATTTTTAGTAAGTAGAAGAATTTTTAAAAGAGGGAATTATGAATAAAAAAAGATATATATCATTAATAATACTACTAACCATATTGTGTACAACATTAATGCCAGCATTAAATGTTTTTGCACATAATATAGGAAATAGAGAATACACAAAAAATATTGAAGATATAAAAGTGGATTATCCAGATTTGTATAAAAAATTAAAAGACTTAAAAACCAAATATCCAAATTGGAATTTTAAGATATTTAATACAGGATGGAATTGGGATAATTATATAGACTTCCAAGAAGAAAATCCAAGTAGATCTCTAATTGAATCATATGGTGGTAAAAGAAGAGGAAATGCATGGATTGATCAAAACTATAAAGATAGACCATTTGATACAAATGTCGAAGCAAAAAGATGGCTTAAAGCTTCAAGAGCAGCTATAGAATATTTTGTTGATCCAAGAACATATCTTAATAGAGAAGATATCTTTGCTCTATATTCTCAATCTTATCAAGATAATATTCCAGATGATCAAATGCTAAAAGGTGTAAAAGAACTTTTAAAAAATACTAGATTTGCATCAGAAGCAAAAACAGTTGTAAGAATTTGTAAAGAGCAAAATATTGATGCAATAGACATGTCTGCAAGATTGAAACAAGAAAATGGTCCAATGCAAAATCCATTAAACTTTGGAATGTCAGGTAATGGAACACAAAATGTTATTGCAGCAGGACTTGAATATGCAGAGAAAAATGGATGGGTTAATTTTGAAACAGGATTTAGAGGCGGAGTTCAAAAGATTAAAAAAGGATATTTTGATTCAGGACAAATAACAAAACACTCACAAAAATTTAATTATATGAATGAAAATAAATCTAGACAATATATGCAAAATGTTGAGGCACCAATGTCAGAAGGAGCTATGCAAAAAAATGCTTTCTCTAAAATTGATCCAGAATTAAAAAGATTTAATTATACTTTTGTAATTCCAATATTCTCAAAAATGCCAGATAAACAATCACAATCTCCAGATTATTTAGAAAGTAAGAAAGTTGAAAAATTAAAACCTGGTGAAAAGAGAGTTGAAATAATTGAAAACAGTGGAATAAGAACTAGAACAGAACCAAATACTTTAAGTTCATCATTAGGAGGAAGAACACTTCCAAAAGGAACAATCTTAATATTAGAAGAAGAAGTTAAAAACCATAATAATATGAATAAAACATTTATTTGGTATAAAGCAAGATTACTAAATGGAACTAGCTGCTATATAGCTATCGGATTTAGAAACACATCTGAAAGATGGGTAAAAATTCTAGAAGAAAAACCAGCTGAAGCAAACAAACCTATACAAGAACCAAAAGAACAAAAAACAGAAGAAATTAAATTTAAAGAAAGAAAATATCACGGAAAAGTTAATGCAAAAGTAACTGTAGATAAAGGAATTAGTTTAAAATTCAGAAATTTACCAGATACTAAAAAAGGGCTTGTACTACTAAAATGTGTAACAGGAAAAGAAATAAGGGTAATATCTAAAGTAACTTTAGATAAACCAAATGGAAATAATTGGTATAGGGTAGAAGTTGATGGAAGAGAGGCTTTCTGTGCTAGAGGTGAAGAAAGTGATCCATACTTTACATTCACATCTAAAAATATATTATTTGAAGATGAATATATAGCAAAGAAAGAAGAACCTAAGAAACCAGAAAAACCTGCACCAAAACCAGTAGAGCCAAAAACTCCTGAAAAACCTGTAGTAAAACCTACTGAAAAACCAGAGACTAAACCAGTTGAAAACAAAAAAATAAATGAAGATATTAAAAAAGGTAAATTTAAAAAACCAGTTAAAATAAAAGTTATAGCAGATTTAGGACTTAATGTTAGAAATAAACCAGGTGTTAAAAACACAGAGATAGTTGCACAATTAATTAGAGGTTCAGAAGTTGAAATTATTGAATCTATGGGGACAATAGACAATAAAGATCTTTGGTTTAAAATAAATGACGAAAGAGAAAAATATATTTCAAAAGGTAAAATTGGTGATGAATCATATTTTGACATATTAGAAAAAATTGAATATGTAACAGAAGAAAAACCAGTTACACCTAAAAAAACTGAAAACAAACCTGTTGAAAAGCCTAAAGAAAAACCAGAAACTAAACCAGCTCCAAAACCTACTGAAAAAACAAAAGACGCTTTAGGAAATAGCGAAACATTTAAGAAATTAGAATATAAAGGTGAGAAAAAACTATCTGTTATATATAATGCTAAAATTGAAGATGTTAAAGCATTAGGTGATGTTAAAGTTTTAAGAAAAAATGGGCAAAATGTTAATAAAGAAAATCTTAAAATAACAGATATAGCTACTGGAAATAAAATATATATTGATGGTGTAGAATACACTATCATAAGAAAAGGCGATATTAATGGTGATGGATTAATAGATGAAAAAGATGCTTTAGAAGTATTTAGAATGAGAATTGGATATAAATATTCAACACTTCAAAAAGCAGCAGCAAGATTAAGTGTAGAAGAAGATTATGAAGATACAATTAATTCAAATATTAATATACAAAACACAAAAGAATTTAAGATTTTATTAAATAAGATTTTAAAGTAATATAGAAAAAATTAAACTTGAAACAAATATATTTATAGAAGAAAGCAATATGTTTTCTTCTTTCTTTTATATTTGAAAGAACTATGATAAAATACAATTAATTTAATACAATTAATAGTAGCAGACGAAGTTTAAATTAAATTTATTTAAGGGGTGAAGTATGGAAGTTAAAAAATGTAAAAAATGTGGAGCTTTTTATACATCTGGAGGAGATTGCTGTTATAGTTGTAATATTAAATTAGAAAAAGTTTATGACACAATAAATACATTTATTGCAAATGAAGGAATAAATATAGAAGATTATTCAAAAGAAGATCTTATTGGAAAATTAAGTGTAAATTTAGGCGAGATAAATAAAAGAGATTTGTGTTTTGGAATAGACAATTTAATGGAATAGGAGAAGATATGACAGAAAACAATATTTTAGACTTTTTAATGAATAGAGGATATATAGAACAAGTTACACACTTAGATGAATTAAGAGATGTAATTAAGAATAAAAAAATAACTTTTTATGTAGGAATTGATCCTACAGCAGATAGTTTACATATTGGTCATTTTATGGTGTTGATGCTTTCAAAATGGCTTCAAAAAGCAGGACATAAACCAATTATATTAATTGGTGGAGGTACTGCATCTATTGGAGATCCAACAGATAAAAATGATATGAGAAAATTACTTTCTAAGGAAGAATTAGAACATAATGTAAACTGCATAAAAAAACAAGTTGAAAGCTTTTTAGAAACAGAAGGTGAAAATGGAGCTATAGTTGTAAATAATAGAGATTGGTTAAAAGATCTAAATTACTTAGATTTTATGAGAAATATTGGAATTCATTTTAATATAAACGATATGCTTAGAATGGATACATATAGAACAAGACTTGAGCAAGGTTTAACATTTTTTGAATTTGGATATATGCCACTTCAAGCATATGACTTTTATCTTTTAAATAAAAAGTATAATTGTGTACTTCAACTTGGTGGAAATGATCAATGGTCAAATGTTATTGCTGGAGTAAATTTAATTAAGAAAAAAGAACAAAAAGATGCATATGCATTTACCATTAAATTACTTACAAAAAAAGATGGTCAAAAGATGGGTAAAACCGTTGGCGGAGCTGTTTGGTTAGATCCAGAAAAACTATCTCCATTTGAATTTTACCAATACTGGAGAAATGTTGAAGATGAAATGGTTGAAAAACTTTTTAAATTATTAACATTTGAGTCAGATGATAAAATCAAAGAATATATGAGTTTAAATAATATTAATGATTCAAAGAAAATTTTAGCATTTAAAATAACTGAAGTAATACATGGAACAAAAGAGGCTGAAAAAGCTGAAAAAACATCAGAAGCTATGTTTGAAAGTGGAAATAATATTGATGCAATAACTAAAAAAGAAATCGAAAATGAAAAAAGATTAATTGAAATATTAGTAGATACAGGATTTGCTCAATCAAATGGTGAAGCAAAGAAATTAATAAAAGGTAATGCGATAAGTATAAATGATGTTAAGATAGCTGATATAAATTACGTCATTGCAAAAAAAGATGAACAAGATGGAAATATAATACTTAAAAAAGGTAAAAATAATTTTATAAATTTAATAATAAAATAATACATAAAGGAATAAAATGGGATTTTTTGGAAAAATAAAACAAGGATTGGCAAATACACGAGATAAAATAGGAGAAGGATTTAATAGAACATTTGCAAATTTTAGAAAAGTAGATGAAGAACTATTGGAAGAATTAGAAGAATCACTTATTATAGCAGATTTCAGTGTAAATACTGCTAGTAGAATTATTGAAGATCTAAGAAAAAATGTAAAACTTAAAAATATTAAAGATGCTGAAGAGGTTAAAGCAGAATTAAAAGAAATAATTAAGAATATATTTGTTGAAAATACAGAAACAGAAGAGGAACATGACCTTTTAGTGTATTTAATTATAGGTGTAAACGGAGTTGGGAAAACCACATCAATTGGAAAAATTGCGAATAACTTTAGAAAAGAAGGGAAGAGAGTAACAATAGCTGCAGCAGATACATTTAGAGCAGCTGCCGTAGAACAAATTGAAGAATGGGCTAAAAGAGCAGACTCTGATCTTATAAAAGGCAAAGACAAGGAAGATCCATCATCTATAGTTTTTAAAGCATGTGAATATGCAAAAGAAAATGCAGATGTTTTAATAATTGATACTGCTGGAAGATTACACAACAAGAAAAATCTTATGAATGAACTATCTAAAATTAACAGAAGTATAGACAAAGCGTTAGGTAATTTTAATTACAAGAGAGAAAATCTTTTAGTACTAGATGGAACAACAGGACAAAATGCTGTAGTACAGGCAAGAGCATTTAATGAAATAGTAGATATTAATGGCATAATAATAACAAAACTTGATGGAAGCAGTAGAGGAGGAGCAGTAGTTTCAATAGTCGAAGATGAAAAAATACCAATTAAATTTATTGGAGTTGGTGAACAAATAGATGATATGGAATTTTTTAATTCAGATGAATTCGTTGATGCAATATTAGGCGAAGATAAATAGAAATGGAGCTTTTATGGAAACAAAAAAGAAAGATAAAAGAGTACTTATAAATGTTTTAAACATATTTTTCTCAATATTAGCAATTGTAGTATTCATGTTTTATACAAGAGTTGAGTTTTTACATATGAAAGAACTTGGACTTGAGTATGAAAAAATTTACAATATTAATTTAAAAGAAAAAATATATATAATGTCAATAACATTTGTAATAACATTTATCTATATATTATGTGTTAATTTATTTTTGAAAAAAGATTTTAAGAAACTTTTTAAACAAGAAAATAAAGAGATGCCAAAAATAAATTTATTTACACCTGCACTTTTAATAGGTGTTTTAAATAGTATTGTTGCAAATTTTGTATTCAGAGGTAAAATATTAAATTTATTACATACAGCAAAATTTGGAAAAACTGTAGGAATATTAGGACTTGATTACAGCTTTTCTTTACTAATTTCACCAATTATACAATTATTACTATTTTATATAACTGTATTTGTTATTTTAACAATTGGTTATGCATTTATATATTATATATTAGTAGTAAACTTTAAATTAGATGGAATAGATAATAATGATTTTATTAAAGGAAATTTTGTAAAATTATTTAGAAGATTAGGAATATTCCTAGCATATCTTACACTTATAATATATGTTTTAAGAACATTTGATATATATTCAGGAGATATGCTTAAAAAACAACAACCAGATAATACATATCTTACAGGTGCCGGACTTGGAGATGTAACTATTAAACTTTGGGGAAGAGTAATTTTAATTTTCTATTTCTTAATTACAATAATTAGATTAAATAAAGATATTAAAAAACAAGAAGGTATAAAAGTAGTTAAAAAAGTTATCTCAATACCAGTACTATTATTATCTTTACAAGTAATTTTATTACTATTTAATAATGTAATAATTAGACAAAACAGATTAGAAAAAGAAAATAAATTTATTGAAAAAAATATAAAAGCAACAGAAGAAGCATTTAATATTAAGTTAGATACAAAAGTAATATCTGAAGCACAAGAGCTTGTTAAAAAAGATATTATTGAAGCGCAAGAAGTTATAGAGACTGTTCCAATAATATCTAAAAATATTGCAAAACAAAATTTAGAATCATTTAAAAAGAAAGATTCTCCATATAAATATATGAATACATCAGTTATAAATACTGAAGAAGGTACAAAATATTTTACACTAAGAGAAATAAATGATACTAAAAAAAGAACAATTGAAGATAAAACATATGTGTTTAATCATGGTATATTTGGTGCTTTAACTGATAGTGCACATGTTGATGAAGATGGATTTATATTATTTGATGAAAAGATGAATAATGATAAATTTACATTAGGAAATAAAGTTATAAAACAACCAAGAATATATTATGGTTTAAATACAAATAAAACTACAGTAGTAGGAAAAGATATATTAGAATATGATTATGAAATAACATCTAAAGAGACAAAAGAAAAAGAAATATTTACAAATAAATATGATGGAAAAAGTGGATTAAAACTTGGTAAGTTTGATGCATTTTTACTATCTTTAACAAAACTTGATTTTAATATATTTAATGAAGGACAAAACAAAGATAATAAAGTTCTATTTAATAGAGAGATAATAAAGAGAGTTAAGACAGTAATACCAGATATTACATATGATGACAAACCATATATCGTACCAAATGAAAAAGGTGGATTAACTTGGGTTATTGATGGATATACTTGGACATCATATTATCCATATTCACAAAGAATACAAATAAGAGATGAAAATGGAAATTTAAGAAGAATAAACTATTTAAAAAATAGTATTAAGGTATTAGTTGATGCATATGATGGAACTGTACAATTCTATATTTTAGATGAAACAGATCCATTTGCGAAACAAATACAAAATAAATATTCAAATATATTCAAAACAGAAAAAGATATGCCAAATATAATTAAGGAAAACTTATTATATCCTAGAAAACTTTATGATGTACAAGCAAGAATAGTTGAAAATTACCATAAAATTGGAGCAGATACATTATATAGAAGTGAAGACATATGGGAAATTTCTTCAGTTAAAAATGAAAACAATAAAATTATTGATACAAGATATTTAAATATAAAACTTGAAAATGAAGAAAAGCCTAAATTATCTTTACTTACAATGTATACACCATTTAGTAAACAAAATATAAATGGATATTTAATTGGAAGTATAGTAAATGGAAAAAATAAATTAACATTATATAAATTTGATCAAAACGAAAGCCTTTTAAGTTTAAATTTAATGAGAGATAAAATACATGAAGATGAAAAGGCGAAAATAGAATTAGACAAAATTAGTAGAATGGGTACAGAAGTAGTAAGAGATACTATGCTTGTTCCAATTAGTACATCAATACTTTATGTTGAACCAGTATACCAAATACATTTAAATGAAAATTCAGTACCAGTTTTAAAAATGGTAATTGTAGCAAATGGTTCAAAAGTTGGAATAGGTTCATCTTTAAAAGATGCAGTAAGTAATTTATTTAGTGATACAGCAATAAATATTAATATATATGATCCAAATGATATGAATTTCTTATTAGAAAAAATAATAAATGGAAATAAAAATTTAAAAGAATCACTTAATTCTAAAAATTGGAAATATATTGGAAAAGATGTAGATAAATTAACTAAATTAATAGATGAATTAGAAAAAGCAAAAGCTAAAGATGATATGAGAAAAAATAGAGAAAATATAGATAAAATTCAATCAAATAGAGAAAATGAAAATCATGAGCTAAAAGTAAAAGAAGAAAAAGAAAATACAATTAATTCAATCTTTGATAGAATTTTTAAACCAGAAGATTCAAATGCTAGAAAGTAGTTAAATAAAAGACAAAGAAAAAAAGAGGTAGAAAAAATCTACTTCTTTTTTATTGAAATAAGTATCATAAATGTGTAAAACATTGAAAAAATCATTATAAAAATATAAATTATAATAAGAGAATTATATTTAAAGGAATTATCATGGAAGAAGAAATAAAAAATGCATTAGCAGATATAGTAATTTGTATGGCGCAAATAAATGATGCAGAAGAAAGATTAAATGTATTAGAAGAAAAGCTAAAAAAAATGAAAGAAAAGCTTGATGAATAGACAATAAATTGTAATATATAAGCATATATAGTAAAATAGAATTATGTTAATTAAGAAAGGAAATAATTTATGCAAATTTCAAATATAGTTCGTCGTGTAGATAGGCTAAAACAACTTATTTCAGATAGAGATGAAAATATAACAAAATTACAACAAAGAGTAAACGAAATAGAAGAAAAGATAAAGAATGTAGATAACTTAGTTGAAGAAGAAAAAGAAAAATTAGCAGCTGAAGCAAACAACAAAAGAGATGAACTTAACGAACAAGAAAAAAAGTTAAAAGAACTTGAGGAAGAACTTTCAAGTTTTTTGGAAGAATTAATGAAGTATAGAACGGTTAGAGAGATTTTCGAAAAACATGTTAAAAATGAGATTGAAGGGAGAGTTCAAGATATTTCAGCTGTTAATAATCTATTTCAGACATTCATCAAAGACCAAATTAAAGACTTAGGAAAAAAAATCGAAGCTGAAAAAGACGAAGATATTGATATATATAGCATAATTAAAGAATATAGTGAATGGTTTAAAGGTTCGACTGTATTAGAAGATTTAAAAGTTGGAAAAACAGAACCTTATAAAGAGCTATGTGAATTTTTAAATGACAAGGATAAAGATAAATCAAAAGATATTGTTGAAAAATATAAAGACTTTAAAGCAGCATATGATATCATATATAATTATAAAACATATAATGAAACTGTAAATGCAAGCACAAAGAATTGGTATCTTGGCGGAGAAAGAGAGAAAATTTCTGAAAAATATAATTCAACTATAGACCAATTAATTGAAAATAAAATGCCAGAAATAGAAAAAATGGCAGAAGAATGGAATAATAATTTAAATTTACAAAGAGGAATAGAAAGATATTTTAACATATATACTGAAGAGAAACAATCCTTTTCTGTGGACACTAAAGAAGAAAAAATAGAACTGATAAAACACATTATTAAGTCATATGCAAAAATCGATGTAAGACAAGATATGGGCAAAAGAAGAAAAGTATTAGAAGATGCTGTAGTAAGTACAGAAAAAAAGATAAAAGAACTTCAAAAAGAATATGGAGAGTCTAGAGAAGAAAAAGAAATTAAAGAAGATAATAATGAAAAAAACAAAGAACAACAAAAGGTAGATAATTTAAAAACTAAAACACAAAATACAGAAAAAAGTATATATACAGTAAGAATATCTCAAGATGAATTAAGCAAAATATTACAAATGAGACAAAATGAAGAAAAAAAAGAAGAAAATGAAAATAGATCTAAAACATTTTTTAACAGTATAAAAGAAATGTATAAAAAATTTTTTTCTAAAAAAGAAGATATAGAAGAGCAAGACGTAGAAGGAAAAGACAAAGATGAAGGAAAATTAGAAACAAAAATTAATAACAAACAAGAAAATATAGAAAAACCAGATGTAGAAGAAAAAGACAAGGATGAAGAAAAAACAGAAATAGAAACCGAAAACAAACAAAAAGAAGAACCCCTAAAAGAATTCAATGGAAATGAACAAAGATATTTGAATGATCATCCAGAGATGGATAGCTGGATTCTTAATTGGTATGAAGATCAAATAATAGAAGTGGCAAACGAAAGAACAAAGAAATCTGAACAGCTAAAAGATGATGCAAAATCTGAAAAAGAACAAGATCATCAAGATGAGATAGAAATATAAATAAAAATAATATTAAATATATGAAAAGAAAAACGATTTCGTTTTTCTTTTTCTTTAAATACAGCTTACATAATATCTTAATTACATACAAAAATGTAATTTTGTGATATATTAAGATAATATTAGTAAAGGAATATAATGGAAAAAAATATGAATAAGGAAGATTTAGAAAGAATTTCTAAATTAGAAAAAAACATAAATTACATATTTAAGAATAAAGAATATGCTTTAAATGCAATAACACATAAGTCATATGCATATGAAAATAATACTAAATACAATGAAAGATTAGAATTTCTAGGTGATAGTATATTAGGATTTGTTATTGCAGAAACATTGTATAAATCAGATAAAATTGATGAAGGTATAATGAGTAAAGAAAGAGCATATATAGTTTGTGAGGATAGTCTTTATGAAATAGCACAAAAGCTAGATATAGAAGATATATTAAGATATGGCGGAGGATTAAAAAATATTCCACCTAAAGCTGTTCTTGCAGATTGTATTGAAGCAATTATTGCTGCAATATATTTAGACTCAAATATGAAAAATATAAAGAAAATAATCTTACGTTTATTTAAGACAAAAATTATGGAAGCACATGTTGAAAAAACAATTACAGATTACAAAAGTATGCTTCAAGAAATAGTACAAAAAGCAAGTAAAAAATATAAATTAGAATATATAAGTGTAGGAGAAACAGGTCCAGATCATGATAAAACTTTTGAAGTATGGCTTAAGATAGATGGCAAAAAGATGGCATCAGGATATGGAAAAACTAAAAAAAGTGCGGAGATGGAAGCTGCAAGAATAACTATAGAAAAATTAGAAAAAATTGAGGGTTGGAAAAATGATATTTAAAAAAATCAAGAATTTTTTTAAAAACATAAGTTTGAAGAAAAAGAAAAGCAATGAAAAAAAATATAAAATTATACCAATATTTGTTCCACATTTAGGATGTCCTGAAGATTGCGTTTTTTGTAATCAGGTAAAAATTGCAGGCGCTATGCCTAATATAAAAATAATAGATGCTAAAAACATAATAAAAGAACATTTAGAAAGTATTGAAAAAAGAAAAGATGAAAATACAATTATTGAAATTGCATTTTTTGGTGGAAGTTTTACTGCGATTGAAGAAACTTTTCAAAATGAATTATTAAAACTTGCAAATGAATATATTAAAGCAGATAGAGTTGATGGAATAAGAATATCTACAAGACCAGATAAAATAACTAAAGAAATATTACAAAGATTAAAAAAATATAATGTTACAACAATAGAATTAGGAATTCAGTCATCAAATGATTTTGTCTTAAAAAATGCAAGAAGAGGACATGATTTTAAATCTGTAATTGAGGCAAGTAAATTAATAAGAAAATACAAAATTAATTTTGGTGCTCAAATGATGATAGGTTTACCTGGAACAACATACAGGGATGAAATTAAAACAGCTAAAGATATTATAAAATTAAAACCAAAAATGGTAAGAATTTATCCGACACTTGTAATAAAAAATACAGATCTAGAAGATATGTATAATAAAGGTGAATATATTCCGCTTGAGATAGAAGAAGCTGTTGAAGTTACAGCAGAAATCGTAAAAATGTTTGAAGATAAAAAAATAGATGTAATAAGAGTGGGACTTCAAACAACTGAAGAAATTTCAAATCCTAAAAATAAAAATTCAGAAGTTTTAGCAGGACCATATCATGAAAATTTTAGAGAATTAGTAGAAGCTAGAATTTGGTATCATAGAATATTAGAAAAAATATTAAAAATGAATGTTTCTATTAAAGAAATGACAATAACAGTAAATCCTAGAAGTGCTAGTGCAGTTTTAGGATATAAAAAAGAAAATATAAAAAGATTTAAAAAAGAATATGGAATTGATGTAAATGTAGAATATAAAACATCACTTTTATTAAATGAGTTTGAGCTTAAAATAAAGGAAGAAGAACCATTTGATATAAAAATTATTGGAGAAAAGAAATAAATATGAACAAATATATTACTACATTAGAAGATGAAGATAAGATCTATAATAATATTTCAAATATAAAAAAAACTAATCAAATATATATAGGAAGCGTTATAGATAAAGAAATACTTAAATCATTTAATTTAACACATATATTTGAATGCGGACAGTGTTTTAGATGGAAAAAAGAAGATTTAGATAATAAAAAATACATTGGAATAATATTTGGAAGAGTAATAGAAGTTAAAGAAAAAGATGGAATAATTCACTTTTTCTCATCTATAAAAGATTCTGAAATAAATTATTTTGATCAAAAAGAACAAAAACATAATGAATTAGTAAATGAAATAAAAAATGATTTAATAAAATATTTTGATCTTGAAAGAGATTACTCAAAATGTAAAAAAGATATTTTAGATAAAACTAAGCCTGAAATAAAAGAAGAAGTAGAAAAATCAATTGAATATGGATATGGTATTAGAATACTAAACCAAGATCCTTTTGAAACAATAATTACATATATTATTTCAGCAAATAATAATATTCCAAGAATAAAATCTATAGTAGAAAAAATATGTATTAGATATGGAAAAGAAATAAAGTTTAAAGGAAAAACGTATTATTCCTTTCCAAATGTATTAGAATTAAAAGATGCAAAAATAAGTGATTTTAGAGAAATGGGAGCAGGCTTTAGGGATAAAAGAATATATGAAACAATAAATATGATAAGAATAAATGGAATAGATGAATATTTAAAAAACAAAGAAAGTTTAATGAGCTTACCAGGAGTTGGTCCTAAAGTTGCAGAATGTATAATGCTGTTTTCATTAGGAAAAATAGATACATTTCCAATAGATACATGGGTAAGAAGAGTTACAAATGATATATATTTTAAACTTCTAGATGAAAATGATTTAAAAAGAAAAGATATTGAAGAATTTGGAAATAGTTTTGGAGATTATAGCGGACTACTACAACAATATTTATTTTATTGGAGAAGAGAAAAATAAAAACAAAACTATAAAAAGCAACTATAAAAGTAACTAAAAAACATAAGATAAAAAATAATAAAGGGAAAAAATGAGTGTTATTGAAAAAAAAGAAAGTAAAATACAAGAATTACTTTTATATATAAAAGGTGTAATACAATTTTTAATTGTATTTATATTAATATTCTTTATTGTAAGTATAATTTTATTTGGCCCTAAAAAGACTTTTGAAAAATTAGGTGAAGCTAGAAATGGAATATTTCAAAAAGTGAATACAGAAGTTCCAGAAGATACAAACACAATTATCACAGAAAAAGTGGATAAAGATAATATAAAAAAGGCGCAAAAACAAAAAGAACCTAAAATAATAAATATTGAAATACCATATGATGAACAAAAAGAACCAGAATTTAATGAGAAAAAATTTGATGAAGCAACTAAAATGTATTCAGAAAATGGAGATCATAGTTTAAGCAATACTTGGTATTTTAATCAATTAGATGAATATGGAAAAAAGATTTATTTAAAACTAAAAAATGAAAGTGGATACTTTTTAGAAGGTCAACATGTTTTTGATTTTGGATATGCATTTAATGATCTGCTTAATACAGATAATGGAACACAGGTTTTAGAAGAAGCATTTCAAAAATCTGTTAATGCTCTTATGTTTGATTTCCCACAGCTATTTTTTGTAAATGTAAGAAATATTAGTATACAAATACAAAAGACAACATACTTTACAAATAAAAATGTATATTCAGTAGTTATATCTAATAGTACTAATAGAACATTTTATATAGATGAACTAGATACAAAACAAAAAGTACAAGAAGCAAGAGAAGCATTAGATAAAATTAGATATAATGTTATGGAAAGAATACAAAATCCAAAAGATGTATATGCAGTTTTAAAAATAGCACATGATTATGTTGTAGATACTGTAGATTATGACAGAAGCCTTTATGAACCAAATATATATAATTTATATGGAGCATTAGTAAACAAAAAAGCTGTTTGTGAAGGATATGCTAAATCATATAAATATTTATTAGACTATTATGGAGTACCTAATATAATTGTTGCAGGTAAAGGTAAAAATGATAGAGGCGAGATTGAAAGACATGCTTGGAACTATGTAAATATAAATGGATCTTGGTATGGAGTTGATCCAACATGGGATGATCCTATAACAACTGGAGAAATGAGTTTAGGTAATAGATATAAATATAGATATTTCTTAAAGGGTGAAGAAAGTTTCGGTATATCACATATTCCAGATGGAGAAATTGTAGAAAACTATACATTTGATTATCCAGCTCTTTCACCTTCTGATTATAAATATGGAAATTAGAAAAAGCTAAAAAATAAAGAAGCTACCAGCTTCTTTTTTTTTGAATATATGATATAATTTTTTAATGGAGAGTGTATGGAAATAATTGTAGGAAGAAAGAAAACTGGTAAAACAAGCTATATTTTAAACAAGATGAAAAACATTAGAAAAGACAATCCACAAAGTAAAATATATATGTTAGTACCAGAACAATTTTCAAATACATATGAAAGAATTTTAACTAAAGAGCTATCTAATGGCACTTTAGTTAATGCTGAAGTAATAACATTTTCAAGACTTGGAAAGATTATACTTAATGATTCAAAATATAGAAATACAAATTTTATAGATAAAACTGCAAGAAAAATTATTTTAAATGATGTTATACAAGATTTAGATTTTAAAATATTGAAAAAAGATAGAGAACAAATAGATATAATAGCATCTACACTTTCAGATTTTAAATCATATGGAATAAGTCCAAAAGAAGTTTTGGAAAAAGTGGAAAAAGATAAAGAAAATAAAAATGAAAATAAGGCACTTAAATTAAAGCTTGAAGATTTTGATAAGATATATAGTAGATATGAAGAGTATTTATCAACAGATTATATTGATGAAGCAGATATATTTAAAATAATATTTGAAGAGATTACACAAAAAAATTTCTTTAATGATTCTTATGTTTTTGTTGAAGGATTTTCAGGTTTTAGTAAAATCCAATTCAATATATTACTTGAAATATGCAAAAATGTAAAAGACATAGACTTTACATTTTTTTCATCAGATGTATATGAAGAAATTACAGAAAATGATTTAGACATATTTAAAAATGTTAAAAAAACAATAAGAAAAATTTGGATGAGTTTAAATGAAATTTATCCAAATAGAGTAAAATATACATATTTAGAAAACACATATGGACTTTCAAAAGAACTAAAGGTTTTAGAAAAAGCATATGTACATTCACTTAATCCTTCATCACTAGAATACTCTAATGATGAAAAAGAAATATTAAATAAAAGTCCACAAGATATTAAATATCTTGCTTTTAAATTGGTAGAAAATGAAATTGAATATATAGCTCTAGATATAATTAAAAAGTTAAAAGATGAGAATATAAAACAAAAAGATATATTATTAATTTCAAATACATTAATGGAAGATTCAAATAAAATTAAAAACATATTTAATAAATTTGGAATTAATACTAATTTAGTAGAAGAAAAAAGCATATTAGGAAATATATATGTGGAATACATTTTAAATGCTTTAAAATTTATATGCTATAAAGACACGGAAGATCTTTTAGCTATTTTAAAGCTAAATATTTTAAAAGAAAAATTAGATTGTAAAGAGGAAGATATTGCACTTTTAGAAAGATATACAAAAAAATGGAATATATCTGGGTATAAATGGGATATTGATTGGAATTTTGATCAAGGTAGCGAGGAATACAGTAGAGTAATTGATATAAAAAACAAAATACTTAAATATTTTAATGAATTAAAAGAAAATTTAGAAAAGGCAAAAAGTGGAAAAGATAAGGTAATTGCTTTATACAATCATCTTGTAGATATAGATATCTTAAAAGGAACATTAAACAATATTAAATATATAGATAAAGATTTGGAAAAAGATTATTATGCAGTAATAAATTTATTAAATAGTAATCTAGATAAAATTGCATATATATACAAAGATAAGGAAATAGATATAGAAACACTATTTAATGCATTAGAAGAAACTTTCAAAGATGAAAGTTTAAAAAATATACCAAATAATTTAAATGCAGTTGATGTGACAGATATATTTAATGTTCCAGAAAATAAAAAGATAATATATGTAATGTCTAGTGATGAAAGTGCGTTTCCGCCAAAATCTAGCCGTGTAAGTATAATTTCTGAAGAAGAAAAAGAAATCTTAAATAAAGAAGGAATAGAGTTTTTAAAAACAGAACTTGAAACTTTTATAGATTATGAACAAGAAATATATAATGCAATATTTTCAGCTGAAGATGAATTAATATTTACATATAGCATTAAAAATATATTAGGGGATACAAAAAGAAGAAGTATTATCTTTAAAAGAATACAAAATATATTTAAAAACTTTAAAGAAAAGTTTATAGATACTGACATGAAAGATTTCTTAAATATAGAAGAAATTAAAGAAATAAAAAATATAGAATTAGAAAAAAATGTATTAGATGAAATTGCAAATGCTAAATATGCAGAATATCTTCAAAATAAAAATATAGATAATTTAAATAAAAGTATATTAAAAATATATAAAGATAAAGAAAAATTTAAAGTGGTAGAGGAAGAAGTTCTTTCTAAGAATGAAGAGCCAAATATAAAAGAAGAGGTAATAAACAAGGTATATAAAAATAATCTAAAAACATCTATATCTAAATTAGAAGCATATTCTAAATGCCCTTTTGCATATCACATACAATATGTAATTAAAGCAAAAGAAAGAGAAGAATATAAATTAAATCCATTAGATACAGGAAAATTTATACATAAAGTTCTTGAAATATATGTAAATAATATTAAAGAGGATTTAGAGATATTTAAAAATAAATTACCTAATATACCATTTTATGAAATAGATCAATTAGAAGAAAACGAAGATTTTAAAAAATATCTAGAATATATAGATGAAAATTTAAAAAAGAGTATTATTGAAACATTTAATACAAAAGAATATGAAATTTTTAAAGATACAAAAAAATATTTAAGACTTTCAGATAAGTTAATAAAAATATTAGAAAAAGTTACACTAGCAGTAACAGAAGATTTAAGACTTTCAAATTTTAAAGTATACAAAACTGAATATGTAATTGAAGACAAAATATTTAATAAAAGTCCTAGGACTAAAAATAAAGATGTTTTTCTAAAAGGTGTTATAGATAGAATAGATATTATAAAATACGGAGATAAAAAATATTTTAGAATAATAGATTATAAGTCTTCTCCTAAAAGCATAAAACCAACAGAAATATATTCTGGAATAAACTTTCAAATGCCAATATATGCAAATATAATTGAAGATAAAGAAAAGATCGAAAATGCAGGAATGCTGTATTTTACAGCAAATATGCCAACAATAGCTTCAAAAGATTTAGATAAAAACCAAATAATAAAAAAAATAATGCAGTCATATAAAATGGATGGAATACTTCTAAAAGATAAAGAACTTTTAAAACAAATGGATAAAAGTATAGACTATTCAGAAGATAATAAAAGTTTTATATTACCTGTAAGGTTTAATAATGATGGGAATTTTAATTATCACTCAAAAGTTGTTGATGAAGAGGTTTTTCAAAATATAAAAGAAGATACTGAAAATATTATTTTAGATATAATAGAAAAAACACTTAATGGAAATGTGGAAATATATCCACTTAAAGATGTTTGTACATATTGTGAATATAAAAATATATGTATGAAAGATCAAAATAAAAATAAGATAAGAAAATACTCAAAAATTAGTAATTGGAAGATAAAAGGAAAAGATGATGATAAATAATTATGATATAGATAAAAAATATAGAAATATTGATCCAAAAATTGTCGTAATTGGAGGAGGTACTGGAAATAGTACTTTACTAAAGGGGCTTAAAAAATATACTAAAAATATAGTTTCAATAGTTGCAATGGCAGATAATGGTGGAGGAACAGGAGTTTTAAGAGAAGACCTTGGAATGCTTCCACCTGGAGATATTAGAGCATGTTTAATTGCACTTTCTAATAGATCAGATAATCTTTCAGAAGTATTTAATTATAGATTTACTGAAGGCAGTTTAAAAGGACAAAGCTTTGGTAATTTATTCCTTGCTGCTTTAAATGAAGTATATGGTAGTTTTAGAAAAGCTGTTTTTGAAGCAAGTAATATTTTAAATATAACAGGAAGAGTTTTTCCTTCTACACTTACAAATGTAAATCTTGAAGCAGAATTTGAAGATGGAAATAAAGTTTTTGGAGAATATAAAATAACAGATTATGGCAAAGACCATAATCAAAAAATAAAATCACTTGAATTAGTTCCAAAAAATCCTAAACCTACAAAAGGAATAAAAGAAAAAATAGAAGAAGCAGATATAATAGTATTAGGGCCTGGAAGCTTGTATACATCAATAATTCCAAATCTATTAGTAGAAGATATGGTTAAATATGTAAATGAAAGTAAAGCAATAAAAATATATGTATCAAATGTTATGACAGAAAGCGGAGAAACAGATCATTTTAATATTAGAAAACATATTGAAACAATAGAAAAAATAGCTGGAGATATAAAAATAGACAAAGTTATAGCAAATGATTTTGTTTTAGATAGTCAAAATATTATTGAAAAATATAAAAAAGAAAATCAAGAACAAGTAATACCAACAGAAGAAGACAAGGAATATTTAAAAGAAAAAAATATAGATTTGATTGCAGGAAATTATATATTAGTAGATGAAAAAACAAAAAAATATATAAAACATAATGCTGAAAAAGTTTCAGCTACTCTATTAGATGTTTTTTTAGAAGAGTCTGCAACTAAAAAATTTGTTAAAAAGTAAAATATGGATAGAATGCCTAAAAAGTGTTAAGATATATATGAGGTGAAAGATGTATTTAGTATTAGGTATAGGAAATCCAGGAAAAGAATATGATGGAACAAGACATAATGTTGGATTTTTAACAATAGATAAAATTTTAAAGGAAATTGGTAAAGAAAATGAAGTATTTAAAAATAGATTTAAAGGTGAATTTATAAAAACTTCATATTTAGATGAAGATATAATTTTTCTAAAACCAATGACATATGTAAATAATTCTGGAGATGCATTATATGAATATGCTTCATATTTTAAAGTACCAGATCAAAATGTTATAGTTGTATATGACGATATAGATATAAATCCAGGTGAAATACGCATAAGAATAAAAGGATCAAGTGGTGGACACAATGGAATAAAGTCTATACTTATGAGAAATCAAAATTTTGTAAGAGTTAGAGTTGGAATAGGTAAAGAAAACTTTAATGGAGATAGAATAAACCATGTATTATCTAGACCTAAAGGTGAAGAGTTAGAGCTCTTTAATAAAGGAATAAAAAAAGCGGCAGATGCTGTTTTAGATATCTTGAAAATAGGTGTAGAAAGATCTATGGAAAAATATAATGTAAGAAAACATGAAAATAAAAAAGAAAATAAAAACAAAAAGAAAGAAAAAGGAGATAAAATGATATTAATAACAGGACATAAAAACCCAGATACAGATTCATATTTATCAGCAATGGTTGCAGAAAATATGTTTAAAAAATTAGGAAAAAATGTAAAGGCTGTAGCACAAGGAAAACCAAATAAAGAAACACAATATGTTTTAAAATATTTAAATTTAGATAATCTTGATATAATTTCAGGAAATGTAGATACAGAAGAAATAATTTTAGTTGATCACAACAATCCAATGGAAAGTGTAGATAATTTAGAAGATATAAAAATAGTTCAAGTAATAGATCATCATGCATTAAAACTTCAAACATCTTATCCATTAAATATTAGAATGGAGTCTCTAGGTTGTACATCATCAATACTTTATAAAATGTATAATGAAAATAATATTGAGATAACAGAAAAAATAGCAAAATTAATGCTTTCAGCAATAATTTCAGATTCACTTTTATTTAAATCACCAACATGTACTGATGAAGATAGAAAAATAGCAAGTGA
Source organism: uncultured Clostridiaceae bacterium (assembly GCA_946998225.1). Classification (GTDB taxonomy): domain Bacteria; phylum Bacillota; class Clostridia; order TANB77; family CAG-508; genus CAMPYH01. The sequence continues at coordinate 255,510 of CAMPYH010000001.1, forward strand.
ACTTGAAAAAATAGCTGGAATAAATAAAGAAGAATATGGATTAGAAATGCTTAAAGCAGGAACAGATATATCTGAATTTACTGCAAATGAAGTTATAAACTTAGATAGAAAAAATATGATGCTTAAAGATATAAATGCATCTATAGCACAAGTTAATACTGCATCAATAGAAGAGACTCTTAAAAGAAAAGAAGAGTTTGAAAAAGAAATGGAAAAAGAAATTGAAGAAAACAATTTAGATTTATTTATGTTAGTTATAACAGATATAATCAATTCAAACTCAGTAGCAATTTCTAAAGGGCCAAGAAAAGAAATAGTTGAAAAAGCATATAATGTTAAATTAGAAGATGATAAAGCATTTTTAAAAGGAGTTGTTTCTAGAAAAAAACAAATAGTTCCAATATTAACAGAAAATGTATAAAAAATAAGGAGAAGGTATGGAAAACAAAAAAAGCACTCCAATACTTATTTTAATAAGTGTTATACTTTGCATATTAGCAGTATACGGAATTAAAGCAGTATTGGAAAAACAAAATAAAAGTAAAGAGGTGCCAGTTCAAAATGAAATGAACTATTTCATACTAAAAGAAGGAGACAAAGAAGGCGTTATAGATAGGTATGGAAAAAAGATAGTAGAAGCAAAATACGATAAAATCATTATGCCAAATTATAGTTATCCATTATTTTTTGGATATAATGGTGAAAGTCAAAAAGTATTAGATGATAAATCAGAATTTGTATTTTCGAAAAAAGGAAATAAAAAGCTAGATGTAAGTCCAATATATGAAGATTTAGAAGGATATAAAGTTATAAGACCATATATTAAATATAAAGTGAATAATAAATATGGACTTATGAATTTAAATGGTCTAGAACTTACCAAAGCAATTTATGATGAGATAATTCCTATGCCTGAAGATGATGAATCATATATAGTAAAAATTGGAGACAAAGAAGGAATAATAAACGGAAAAGGAAAAGAAATACTAAAAGCTGAAAATCAAGGTGTTTATTCTATGAATGTTTCATCAGATGAAGAATCTTTAAAAAAAGGATATGTATTTGTAAGAGAAAGCGAAAATAAAAAATTGTATAAAGGATATATAACATCAGATGGCAATCTTTTATTAGAAGCTAAATATGATGATATATATAAAGTACAAATAGAATCAAAAGATATATATTTAATAGTTAAAAAAGATAACAAATTAGGAGTATTTAAAAATCAAGAAAAAATTGTAGATATAAATAATGATGATATTAAATACGGAGCGAAATTCTTTATAGCTAAAAAAGATGAACAATATGTTTTATATAGTTTAAATGGAAATAAAATAAAAACAAGTAATACTGAAATAAAAGTTAAACATAATTATGCAATTATTGAAGAGGAAGAAAAAGACAAAGTAATTGACGAAAAAGGTGAAGAAATTTATTTATCTTCAAAATCAGTTTATGATGTTTTTGATTTTTCAGGTAAAAAATATATTATTCTTTATGAAGATGATGCATATTCAGTAAATGAAATAAAAGAAGATAAAACATTAGAAAATGTAATGGGAGAGAATGAAAAATATAAAAATATAAATCATTTATATGAAGATATAATAACTATACAAAACAAAAACAATAAATATGTAGCAATAAAACTAAATGATAAAAAACAAACGAAAGATGAATTTAATTACATCACATTATACTCAAATACAAAAATTCTAACTGGATATAAAGATAATGAAAATATAATTTATGGCAAGAATCTAGAACCAATTAGTAAAGTAAAAAATATAATACAAATAAATAGAAAAGATCTAAAAGGAACATATCTATATATAGAAACAGAAAATGAATTAAAAATATTATCTGAAGATGGAAAACTAAGTGATTTAAGTGAAATACTTAAAGATGAAGTAATACCATTTAAAGAAAACGGAAAATATGGATATAAAAACAAAGAAGGTAAAATAGTTATTGAAGCACTTTATGATAAAGCATGTATGCTTAATGAATATGGATTTTTAGCAGTTAAAAAAGGTGAAAAATGGGGTGTTATCAATAAAGAAGGTAAAATAATAGTTGAACCTAAAATTGAAGATAAATCTATAGCAGATATGTATGGAGAAAATGATCCTATATTTATAGGAAAATATATTTCTGTAACAGGACTTCAAAACAGTGTTTATGACCTTGAAAATCTTCCAAGCTTAGATAGATTTAAATAGGTACTAAATGATATAATAAAAAAATTAAAGTTTAAAATATATAAAAAGCAAGAAATACAACTTTCTTGTTTTTTTATTAAAAAAAATTCTCTACATAATATATTAGTTATTTAATGAAAAGCAAGTTTAAATATGATACAATGAAATTATGAAAAGTGTTACAGTTAAAAAGAACGAAATTAATATTATTGAAATTAAGAAATCTAAATTTTTAGCTTTTTCATTTTTTGTTAAAGATAAAGATGAAGCTTTTGAAATAATAAATAAGCATAAGGAAAAGTATAAAGATGCAAGACATAATTGTTTTGGATATGTAATTAGAAAAAATTTAGAAGAAGGATTTTCAGATGATGGAGAGCCTGGAAGAACAGCTGGATATCCAATACTTGAATATTTAAAGAATAATAATTATGAATATACACTTGTTATTGTTACTAGATATTTTGGAGGAATCCTTTTAGGAACAGGCGGTCTTTCAAGAGCATATGGTGATAGCACTAAATATGTACTTGAAAAATCCAAAAAAGCTAAAGTTGGGCTAGGAGTAAAAATAAAGTTTAAAACAGATTATTCAAAAAGTGAAAGTATAAAATACTTTATAGAAAAAGAAAAATATATTATTGAAGATATTAATTATCTTGATGAAGTAATATTTAATGTATTAGTTTTTGAAGAAGACTTTAATGAATTTAAAAGCAAAATTATTAAACTATTAGGAATAGATGAAAAGGATTTTGAATATAATATAGAAAAAACAATAATAAGAGATGAAAGGTAATTTATGGATATAGATTTTTTAAAAGATCTAGATATAGAAAAAGAAAATAAAAGAGAAGAAATATTTAATGTAGAACCAATAAGTGCTGAAGAAGAAAATGAAGAAATTAGCTTAAGACCTAAAACATTAGAAGAATATATTGGACAAACTAAAGTAAAAGAAAATATGAAAATATATATTGAATCTGCTAAAAAAAGACAAACACAGCTAGATCATATTTTATTATATGGACCACCAGGACTTGGTAAAACTACTCTTTCTAATATAATTGCAAATGAGATGAATTCAAGTATTAAAACAACATCTGGACCAGTTATTGAAAAGGCAGGAGATTTGGCGGCAATTCTTACAAATTTAAATGATGGTGATGTACTATTTATAGATGAAATACACAGAATACCAAAAACTGTGGAAGAAATACTTTATCCTGCATTAGAAGATTATTGTTTAGACATAATTATTGGAAAAGGGCCAAGTGCAAGAACACTTAGAGTAGATCTTGCAAAGTTTACATTAATAGGCGCTACAACAAGAGCAGGACTTCTTTCAAGACCTTTAAGAGATAGATTTGGTATAATTCATAGACTTGAATTATATAATGAAGATGATCTAAAACAAATAATTAAAAATAGTGCAAAAAAACTAGATATACATATTAAAGAAAGTGGAGCAAAAGAAATAGCATCAAGATCTAGAGGAACACCAAGAATTGCAAATAGACTTTTAAAAAGAGTAAGAGACTTTGCAACAGTTGTAGGTGATGGAGAAATAGATGGAGATATTGCAAAACATGCTCTTCAAAGTTTAGAGATAGATGAAAATGGATTAGATTCAAATGATAAAAAATTACTAAAGACATTAGTTTCAAACTTTAATGGAGGTCCTGCTGGACTTGATACACTTGCATCAATTCTAGGAGAAGAACCAGATACAATTGAAGATGTATATGAACCATATCTACTTCAAAAAGGATATATTTTTAGAACTCCAAGAGGTAGAGTAGCTGCTAAAAAAACATATGATTATTTGAACATTCCATATGATAAAGAAGATACAAAAATAAAGATTGAAGAAAATGTTAGTTTTTTTGATGCTAATAAATTAGATATACAAAATATAAATGGATTAGAAGAAAGCGAAAATGAAAATGAATAATGATGGAAAAGTTTTAATGCATACATGCTGTGCACCTTGCAGTATATCTTGTATTAAAATACTTGAAGAAAAAGGATATGTATTTGATCTTTTTTGGTTTAATCCAAATATTCATCCATATACAGAATATAAAAAAAGATTAGAAACATTAGAAGAATATGCAGATAGTTTAAATATAAATCTTGTAAAAATAGATGAATATAATTTAGAAGATTTTGTAAGAAAGCAAATAGAAGATTTAGAAACAAAATGTGCAAGAGTTTGTTATAACATAAGACTTGAAAAAACAGCAAAATATGCAAGTGAAAATGGATATAAATATTTTACAACAACTCTTCTAGTAAGTCCTTATCAAGATAGAGAAAAACTTATTGAAGTAGGAAATCTTATGGGTGAAAAATATGGAGTAGAATTTATTGCGCCTAAATTTCATGAAAGATTCCGTGAAGGACAAAATGAGGCAAGAGAACTAGGAATGTATATGCAAAAATATTGTGGATGTATTTTTTCTGAAGCAGAAAGATACAAAAAACATACATGGATTATTAAGACAAAAGAAAAGACAAATAAAAAATAAAGTAAAGGGAAATAATGAAAAAAATATTACTAGTAGATGGAAATAGTATAATGAATAGAGCATTTTATGCTTTAATGAATGCAGGAATGTTTAGAGCACAAGATGGAACATATACAAATGCCATATATGGATTTTTAAATATATATTTTAAGGCAATTTCTGAATATTCACCAGAATATATAGCTGTAGCTTTTGATAAAGGTAAAAAAACACTAAGACATAAGTCATACACTGAATATAAAGCAGGAAGAAGTAAAATGCCTGATGAGCTAAGAGAACAAATGCCAATTATAAAAGAAATATTAAAAGAAATGAATGTTCCAGTTTATGAGATGGACGATTATGAAGCAGACGATATATTAGGAACACTTTCTAAAAACTTAACAAAGGAAGAAGATGTATTTGCATATATATTAACAGGAGATAGAGACTATTTTCAGTTAGTAGATGAAAAAATTAATATCATTTATCCTAAAAATTCAAAAGGTGAAGCTACACAAGAACTATGGGATATAGAAAAAATAAAAGAAAATTACGGAAATTTAAAACCACTAGATTTAATAGAAGTAAAAGCATTAATGGGCGATACTTCAGATAATATTCCTGGAGTAAGAGGTATTGGAGAAAAGACAGCTGTTAAATTAATAAATGAATATATGAATATAGATAATCTATATGAAAAAGTTGAAAAAAATGAAGATAATTTAAGCCCAAAGCAAAGACAAAACATTATAGAAGATAAAGATAATGCATTTATGTCTAGAGAGCTTGGAAAAATTATTACAAATATAGATTTTAAATATTCATTAGAAGATTTAAAAAAAGAAGAATGGAACGAAAAAGTAACAGATATTTTCCTAAGATTAAATTTAAAAACATTTTTAGATAAATTTAAATTATTAGAAGATACAGATACTAAAGCTTTAGAAGATATTCCGGAAATAGTAGAAGATGAAAAAAACATAAAAACATATTTAGATAAAATTAAAGATAAAATATATATATACCAAATTTTTGAAGATCAAATTGAAAAATTTGATGAAAAAGGTAAAAAAATTAAGACTGAAGAAATTGGTGTAATGAGTAGAGAGCTAAATGCTTTATACATATATAATAAAGAAATTAATAAAATATTAAAAATTAAAGATTTAGATACAGTAAAAGAAATTTTGGAAAAGAAAAATATTTTAAAAGTATTTTTTGGATCAAAAGATTTTCTGGTATTTCTAAAAAGGAAAAATATTAAATATGAAAAAAATATTTTAGATTTAAAACTCGCAGAATATTTAATAGATTCAGGAATGAATAAATATGAGTTTGAAAATGTAATAAGTAAATATTTAAATACCAAATATATATCACTTTATGTAAAAGATTCTGGAATAGCGGCATATTTAATATATCTGTTAGAAAAAAGTGTTATGGAAAAACTAAAAGAAGCAGATATGTTAAATGTTTTAGAAGATATAGAACTTCCACTTTTAGATATATTAGCTGAAATGACATATCTTGGAATAAGAGTAGATACTAAAAAAATTGAAGACTTTGGAAAAGTGCTTGAAAAAGAACTAGAAGTTTTAACAAATGAAATATATATGCTTTCAGGTGAAGAATTTAATATAAATTCACCAAAGCAATTAGGAGTAATTCTTTTTGAAAAATTAAAATTAACTCCATTTAAGAAAACAAAAACTGGTTATTCAACAGATATAAAGATGCTTGAAAAACTTAAAGGAAAGCATGATGTAATTGAAAAGATAATAGAGTATAGAGGAAAAAGTAAACTTCTAACAACATATATTAATGGATTTTTACCATATGTAAACAAAGAAGATGGTAGAGTACATGGAAGATTTCATCAAACAGTTACAAGAACAGGAAGAATAAGTGCAAGTGATCCAAATCTTCAAAATATTCCAATAAGAACAGAAGAAGGAAAAATATTAAGAGAATCATTTATACCAAAAGAAGGTTATGTATTTGTAGATAGCGATTATTCACAAATTGAACTTAGAATATTAGCACATATTGCAAATGATGAAAAAATGATAGAAGCATTTAATGAAGGACAAGACATACATAGAAGTACAGCATCACATGTATTAAATAAAGATTTTAATGATGTAACACCAGCGGAAAGATCAAAGGCTAAAGCTGTTAATTTTGGAATAATTTATGGTATTAGTGCATTTGGACTTTCAGAACAATTAAAAATATCTGTAAATGAAGCAAAAGGATATATTGATGAATATCTTGAAAAATATAGTAATGTAAAAAAATATATGGATGAAATGCCAAAAATTGCTAAAAAAGATGGATATGTTGAAACACTTTTTGGTAGGAAAAGATATATTGAAGAACTATATTCAAACAATTTTAATATAAGAGAGTTCGGAAAAAGAGCTGCGCTTAATGCTCCAATTCAAGGAACAGCAGCAGATATTGTAAAACTTGCTATGATAAATGTACAAAAAAGAATTGAAAAAGAAAATATTGATGCAAATATTTTACTTCAAATACATGATGAAATTTTGCTTGAAGTAAAAGAAGAAGAAAAAGAAAAAGCAGCAGAGATTTTAAAAGAAGAGATGGAAAATATAATTAAATTAAGAGTTCCATTAATAGCAGATGTTAAAATTGGAAATAATTGGTTGATTTAAAATAAAAAAATAACTTACAACTATACAATTTAATTTTTAATGTGATATAATGAAATTAATAAAATAAAAAGGAGTTCTTATGGGAGATAAAGAAATAAAAGAAAAAGCTGAAAAAATTGAAAAAAAAGCTGAAGATACTAAAGAAAAAATCGAGAAAAAAGCCGAAGAAGTAAAAGAAAATGTTAAAGATGATGTAAAAGATGTAAAAAAAGAAGCAAAAGATCTTAAAGAAAATGTTGAAGAAAAATTTGATGATGCAAAAGATTTTGTTAAGAAAAATGACAAAAAAATAATAACAGTTTCTATAATAGCAGCAGTTGTATTACTTGTGTTATGTATAATAATTGCAATTGCTAAATCACCAAAAGCTAAAGTAGATAAAATGTTTGAAACTCTAAAAAGAGATAAAACAGAATTCACTTTAAAATATGAACCAAATAGAGCTTATAAAAAAGAACAAAGTAAAATTTTAAATTCAAGAACAAAATATAAAATTAAAAAAATAGAACAAGTTAATAAAGATAAATATAAAGTTGAATATACTGTAAGAGATATAGATAAAATGAAAGTTCTAGGTGAAGCATTTAGAAAAGCAGAAGAAGATAAAAAATATAAAAAGAATGCAACAGATAATGAAGATATAAAACGTAATCAAGAAATTATATTAAATATATTAAAGAAAGAAGTTAAAAAAGCTGATATTAATTCACATGATGATGATTTAACTTTCTTAAAAGATACTGATGGAAACTGGACAGTAGAAGAATTTAACAAATTAAACAAAGGTTTATAAATGACAAAAGAAGAAAATGAAAATAGATTAAATTTAAAAACATTAGAATATAAAAAAGATAGAACTAAAAGAACAAATAGTTCAAAATTAATATCACCTAATAAAAATGTAATTGGTGTTGTTACATTAATAGTTTTTGTTTGTATATTATTATTGTTTTTCACATTCAGAAAAAGAAATCCAAACTATATTGTAAGAGATTTCTATAATGTAGCTAAAGCAGATACAGCTAAGGCAAAAGAAAAATATAATGAAAAAACAGAATTTAATAAAGAAAGAAATAAAATCTTATCATCAAGATTTAAATATGAAATTCTAAGTACAAAAGAAACAACTACACCAAGACAAAAAAAGGAAAAAATTAGGATTGTTGAAGTTAGAACAAAAATATATAATGTTGATAAAAGAAAAGTAAATACAGAAACAACAAGTATGATACCTAGTGATCTAAAAGTTGGTTCTGAAAAATATAAAAAAGAATATATTAAAAATTTAAAGAAAGTTGTTAAAAAAGCAGAACTAAAATCTGAAGAAACAACAATAAGATTAAAAGAAGAAAAAGGAAAATGGTATATCATTGATACTGGAATAACAGATATGATATAATATAATTATCCTGCTGAGTACGAGTTGTGATATTTTTAGAACCTACAATATTCTAAAAGGGAGACGCGACTCTTGATACCGCGTGTGTGAAGTATTTATACATCACCCCATAAATATCAAGGAGCATTCCCACCTGTCAAAGACGGGTCTACAAAAATCACTAAAATAACGGCTCAAGCGGGATATTTTTTATTTAAAAGGAAAAGTATGCATAAAGTTGAAGATCAAAAATATATAAAAGAAGAAAGTGCTCGAAATATAAAACTTGTAATTGAATACAAAGGTAATATGTATTATGGTTTTCAAATGCAAAAAGATAAAAAAACAGTACAAGGTGAACTTACAAAACTTTTAGAAGAGCTATTTAATGAAAAAATATATTTAATAGCATCAGGAAGAACAGATAAAGGCGTACACGCCTTAAATCAAGTTGTTAATTTTAAGATTAATTCAAATATTGAAAATTTTAAAATAAAAAAATTTTTAAATAGGAGATTAAATAAAACAGATAATAAATTTTTAAAAGTAAAAGAAGTAGAAGATGTTCCACTTGAATTTAATTCTAATTTATCTGCTAAATCTAAAAAATATATGTATATATTAAATTATTCTTATGAAAGCGGAGTATATAATGATTTAGAATATACATATGTTAAAGATCTAGATAAAGAAAGTATGAAAAAAGCTTTAGATAAATTTAAAGGAGAAAAAGATTTTGTAGCATTTTGTAATAGAGATAATGAAACAAAAACAACTATAAGAACAGTTTATGATTTTACAATGGAGGATATAAACGGAAAATTAATATTTAATATATCTGCAAATGGATTTTTAAACAAAATGGCAAGAATAATAATTGGAACAGTTTTAGATGTTGGACTTAAAAAAATAGATCTTAATGAAATAGATGATATATTTAATTCAAAAGATAGAAAAAGAGCTGGAAGAACAATACCTGCAAAAGGTTTGTATTTAGTAAATGTAGATTATTGAGGTTTTGATGGGAAAATTATTTAAAAAAATATTAAAAACTATTTTGTATATCTTTTTAATTTTAGCACTTATAATACTTATTATATTTAAAACAGTTGCATACCAACTAGATAAAATATATACACCTGAGATGATAGCTAAAAAAGTTAATAGCAAAAGAAACGAAATAATGTATACAAAATATGAAGATGTGGATAAAAAATATATAGATGCATTAATTGCTGCAGAAGATCACAGATTTTATTATCATGCAGGAATTGATTTTATTTCTATATTAAGAGCCATAAGAATTAATATTAAGAATAAAGATTTTATTGAAGGTGGTAGTACTATAACACAACAATTAATAAAAAATATGTTTTTTAGTCAAGATGTATCTATAAATAGAAAAATAAAAGAAGGATATGTAGCTTTAAAATTTGAAAAGATGTATTCAAAAAAAGAAATACTTGAACTATATATGAATACATCATATTTTGGTAGTGGATATTATAATATTTTGGAAGCATCAATAGGATATTTTGAAAAATATCCAAATAATTTAACAATGACAGAAAGTGTCTTTTTAGCAGGTGTTCCAAATGCACCAGCTGTATATGATCCAAGAGTAGATGATAATAAAGCACATCAAAGAAGAAATCAGGTACTTGCTAAAATGGTGAAAAATAATGTAATAACAAAAGAAAAAGCAGAAGATTTATCTAAAGAACGTATAGTAGTTATAGATAAAGCATTAGGTAAAAAAAGAATAGAAGAGGAAAAAGAAAAGAGAGGAAGATATGAACTTACCAAATAAATTAAGTATTGCTAGATTTATTTTATCAATAATAATGATAATTCTTGTATACACACTTCCAAATAAGATGATCGGAATATTTGGTTTAAAAGAAATAGTTTTAACAATAATATTTGTAATAGGAAGTCTTACAGATTGGCTTGATGGGAAAATTGCAAGAAAGAATAATTTAATAACAAATTTTGGAAAATTTATAGATCCGCTAGCAGATAAAGTCCTTGTTTTAACAGCATTAATTTTAATGGTTGAGATGAATAAAATACCTGCATGGATTCCGATTATTGTTGTAATAAGAGAATTTGCAGTATCTGGATATAGATTAATTAAAGCATCTACAGATGGCAAGGTAATTGCTGCATCTATATGGGGAAAGATAAAGACTGCAAGTCAAATGATTGCAATAACAATTTTAATGCTTATACCTATGGGATTTTTCGAGTTTATAAAAGTAGAAACTAAGAATGTTGATGGTATATACATATTAAATATTATTGGAAGTATAATTATGGCTATTTCAGTTATAGCTACAATATTTTCAGGCTATGAATATTTAAAAGATGGAAAAGATATATTAAAGGATGCATAAATGGATGAAAATAAAATAATTCAAAATATTAAAGAAAGAGTTAAAAGCTTAGGAAAAGATGAAGCTAAAAAGAGAATAGAAAAATTATATAAAGAGGCTGAATATCACTCTAATTTATATTATAACCAAGATAGTCCAGAGATCACAGATTTTGAATATGATATGCTTACACAAGAAATTAGACAAATAGAAGAAAAGTATCCGGACTTAAAGGAAGAAAAGACAGCTGTAAATAAAGTTGGAGGGAAAGCCTCTAATTTATTTGAGAAGGTTAATCTTGAGGTAAATATGCAAAGTCTTTTGGATGTTTTTAGTATAAGTGAAGTATTTGAATGGACAAATAAAATATCTGATGATGCAGAATATGTTGTTGAAACAAAAATAGATGGACTTTCAGTTTCGCTTACATATGAAGATGGCAAATTAGTACTTGCTACAACAAGAGGTGATGGAATAGTTGGAGAAAATATAACTGAAAATATTAATGTTGTTGAAAGCATACCAAAAGAAATACCATATAAAGGTAAAATTATATTAAGAGGTGAAGTATATATATCTAAAAAAGATTTTGAGGATATAGTAAAAAAACAAGAAGAAAATGGTGAAAAAACATTTGTTAATCCAAGAAATGCAGCAGCAGGGACATTAAGACAAAAAGATAAGAATAAAATAAAAGAAAGAAAACTTAGAATATATGTATTTAATGTACAATATTCAGACAAAGAGTTTAAAAGTCATTATGAATCTTTAGAGTTTGTAAAATCTTTAGGTATTGATGTAAATAAATATGTTAAAAAAATATCTAATAAAGATAGTAATAAACAAATACAAGAAGCGATAGAAGAAATACACAAAATGAGACAAGACTTTGCTTTTGAAATAGATGGTGCAGTTATAAAAGTAGATAATCTTGAACTTAGAAAAGAATTAGGAGAAACTGCTAAAACACCAAGATGGGCTATAGCATATAAATACCCTGCAGAACAAAAGGAAACAGTGGTTAAAGACATTATAGTTAATGTTGCAAGAACAGGTGCATTAACACCAGTTGCAGAGCTAGAAACAGTGTTTGTGGACGGATCATCAATATCCAGAGCAAGTCTTCACAACTTTGATATTCTTAAAGAAAAAGATGTAAGAGTTGGAGATCATGTTATAATACAAAAGGCTGGAGATATTATTCCAGAAGTTGTAAGAGTTTTAAAGGAAAAAAGAACTAATCAAAAAGAATTTGAGATTCCAACAAAATGTCCTGTATGTATGGCAGATGTAAAAAAAGAAAATATAGCAATATTTTGTACAAATGAATATTGTCCATCAAAGGTTAAAAGAAGCATAGAACATTTTGCATCAAGAAATGCAATGAATATAGATGGATTTGCAGAAAAAAATATTGAAATATTATTAGAAAAAGGTTTAATAGAAAAAATAGAGGATATATATCTTTTAAAAGAAGAAGACTTTTTAAATCTAAAAAAAGATGGAAGAGTTTATGCTAGAAATATGATAAACAGTATAAACAAAAGTAAAGAAAATCCATTACATAGATTATTAAATGGAATTGGAATACCAAATATAGGTACAGTTTCAGCAAAAAAGATCGCAAAAGAATTTAAAAATATAGATAATCTAATAAATGCAAAAGAAGAAGATCTTGTAAAAATCCCAGATATTGGTGAAATAGTTGCAAAAAGTATAGTAGATTTCTTTAAAAATGAAAACAATATACAAACTATAAACAAATTAAAGGAATTAGGTGTAAATGTAATTGAACCTGAAACTAAAAAAACAAATAAATTAAATGCACAAACATTTGTAATTACAGGTAGCTTTGACATAAAAAGAAATGAAATACAAGATATGGTAGAAAAAAATGGCGGAATAGTTTCATCATCTGTTTCAACAAAAACAGACTACCTAATTGCAGGTGAAAAAGCAGGATCAAAGCTAGAAAAAGCAAAAGAATTAAATACTAATATAATTAATTTAGATGAGTTTATGGAAATGATAAAATAAAAAAAGTATAAAAAAATAATAAAAGAGTACCTTATAATTAAGTGGTACTTTTTTATTTGAAATAAAAAAAGAATTGCAATTTGCAAATTCTTCCTTGTATAAAAATTATACTAATATGTAAACTTCATACTTATTTTAAATGGAAATGAAATCCATTTTCTAATTGATAATTATTTTTTAGTTTTATTTTTTTGCTTTTTGTTTTAAGCTTTTTTAATTATTTTTTTGCTATGTATTAAATTTAATTATCAATTTATTCATTAGTTACTGGACGCTACCAGAGGTAAATTTATAAATCAAATGTTAAATTCTACTTTTTAGTAGTTGAAATTTTGTATATTTCTGGATAAAAAAGTTAATTATTTGTCTTTATCGTCTTTTTCATCCTCAGAAATATTTTCTTCTTCATCTTTATCTGAGATGTTTTCTTCTTCATTAACTACTATATAGTCAATATCATCAACAACATCTTCGTCATTTTCTTCATCACTTAAGTTGTCTTCATCTTCAAAATCTTCATCGTCATCATCATCTGTTGGGTCAGGGTTATTGTTATTATGAGCTCTGTTTTGTAGATAAAGAGCAATTAATGCTAAAGCTATGAAAAGAAGAAGAATTATTTTGAATATTTCAAATCCGTTCGGACTATTGTTAAGTTTTAATAGCTCATCAATCTTATTATTTAAGTCTTGATTTTCTTTTTCTAGATTAGCTATTTTAATATTTAACTCTTCAAATTGTTTGCCCATGAATTCTTTACATGACTTCATTGAATTGTTCATGTCGTCTAATGTTACGCTCATGTCGTTTAATTTTGTAGTTGTTTCATCTAGTTTAGTATCAACATTATCTAGACGTTTGTCTACTCCGTCGAAACGAGCAAGAATTAATTTGCAACAATTTTGTTTTCCAGCGTTTTTAGCACATGGAGAAGTTTTAACTGCTTTCTTTGTTGAAGTAGTTCTTTTTACATTATTTGTTTTTCTAGTTACAGGTGTAGTAGGTTTATATACGACTTTTTCTACAACTTTTTCAATGATTTGTGGGTTTTGATTAGTTTTGTTATCACGTTTTTCTAAATAATCTATAAGTTTATCTAGATTAACATTATTTTGATTGTTGTTATAAATGTTATTTACAACATTACAACATTTGTCGTCTCTATTACAATTCCTGTAATCATCTCTTCTGTCGCGAACTACGATATCAACAGTATTGTGACTGTCATTTCTGTTCTCATTTACATTGTTGTTATTATTGTTATTGTTATTATTATTGTTGTCACAAGTTGGATTACTTGGACAAAGTGGTATCCACTTTGGAAGGTCTTTTTCAGACTCCCATTCTGGTTCAACAACAATTTCTTGAGTGCTTCTGTCTTCAGAAGTTAAAACATTTTCTGGTTTTGGTTCTTCAGAAATTATAATTTCATTTGTTTCGTTTTCAGCATCCTCTTTAGAATCTACTTTATCGCTTGTAGGATTTGTTTCTGAAACATCTTCAGTTATAGTTTCTTTTACTTCTTCTGGTTTTTCTTCAGAATTAGTTTCATTTTCTTCTTCGATAACTTCTGCTGGTGCAGGAGTTTCGTTTTCTTCTTTGATTACTTCTGCTGGTGCAGGAGTTTCGTTTTCTTCTTTGATTACTTCTGCTGGTGCAGGAGTTTCATTTTCTTCTTCACTTACTTCTACTGGTGTAGTAGTTTCATTTGATTCATTTTCCATTTCTGGATTTTCTACTTTTTCTAATACAATTTCAGAAACAATACTTTCTGTTTCTTCAGCTGCAAATACATTTGTTGTAAACAGCATTGATACTATGAGTAATACACTCATAAATTTAGCAATTTTTTTCTTCATTTAAAATCCCTCCTCTTGGGTTCTTTCTAACTAGTAATGGCTTCCGTTTTAAAATTTGAATGAATCAATTTACATATTATCCCTCCTTTAGTGAAAAATCTTTCACTTTTAATATATTTTTAATACACTAATAGTATACCACAGAATTATGTAAAACAAAAGAAAATGAATAAAATAAAGGTTTATGGATTTTAAAAATTGATTTTTAAGCTTCAAAGATATATACTTTTTAAAGTTTAGGAGGGAAAATGCCAAATAAAGATGCAAAAAAGAAGATGCCCTTGCTTGGAAAGATAGCAAATGCATTAGTATTAAGACCACTTTTTAAATATATTATACCAATTGAAATTAGAGGATTAGAAAATTTACCAAAGGAAAGTGGTGCTTTAATTTGTGGAAACCATATAGGTATTTTTGATGCAGCATCAATTATACAAAAGAGTGGAACAAAGATTTCTTTTTTAGGGAAAAAAGAATTAGAAAATACTGCATTTGGAAGATTTGCAATTAAAGCCTTTGATATAATTACAGTAGATAGAAAAAATGTAGGATTAGAATTTGCAAAAAAGATAGATAATAAGCTTGAAAATGGAGAACTGGTTGGAATCTTTCCTGAAGGAACAAAAAGAGGAGCTTTAAAAGGAAAAGCTTTAAAACATGGTGCAATTACATTTTCCATACAAAATGATGTACCAATAATACCTGTGGCATTTAAACCTAATTTAAAAATTTTCCAAAAGAATTATATTAATATAGGTAGACCTATATATTTTAAAGAAATGTTAAATGGAAAAGAATTAAATAATGTGATAGCAGATGAATATATAAATATATTATTTGATGAAATAATTAAACTTTTAGATAAAGATGATCAAAAAATATATTTAGAAGCATTAGCTGAAAGAAATAATAATATATTAGAGAATAAAAGGATGAAAAATGAATAAAGATAAAATTAGAAACATAGCAGTTATAGCACACGTTGATCATGGGAAAACAACACTTTTAAATGGAATATTAGAAGAAGCTGGAATATTAAATACAAGAAAAGAAATTGAAGATAGAGTTATGGACTCAGATGCACAAGAAAAAGAAAGAGGAATAACAATACTTTCAAAAAATACTTCAATAAATTATAATGGGTATAAAATTAATATTATAGACACACCAGGACACTCAGACTTTGGTGGAGAAGTAGAGAGAGTTTTAAAAATGGTTGATGGTGTTTTACTTTTAGTAGATGCAGTTGAAGGAACAATGCCACAAACAAGAATAGTACTTCAAAAAGCACTTAATTTAAATTTAACACCAATTGTTGTAATTAATAAAATAGATAGACCACAAGCAGATCCTAAAAAGGCATTAGAATCAGTTTATGAACTTTTTATAGATCTTGATGCAACAGAAGAACAATTAGATTTTCCAGTTATATATGCATCAGGTAAAGCAGGTTTTGCAAAAGAAAATCTAGAAGATGAAAGTGATAATTTAAAACCACTTCTAGATAGCATAATTAAAAATATACCAGAGCCAAAAGTAGAAATGGATGGTCCATTTAAGATGCTTGTTTCAAATATAGACTATGATGATTATGTAGGAAGAATAGCTGTAGGAAGAATTGAAAGAGGAACACTTAAACTAAATATGCAAGTATGTCTTTTAGAGCATAAGGGAACAGAAAAGATGGCTAAAATTACTAAGATATACACATTTGATGGTTTAAATAAAAAGGAAGAAAATGAAGCAAAAGCAGGAGATATAGTATCTATATCTGGTATAACAGATGTTGAAATAGGTGATACAATATGTGATCCTGAACATAAAGAAAAAATAGATTTTGTAGATATAGATAAACCTACAATTACTATGAACTTTTTAGTAAATGATGGACCACTTGCAGGACAAGATGGTAAAAATATAACTTCAAGACAAATTAAAGAGAGACTTTTTAAAGAAGCTGAAAGAAATATATCTTTAGTTTTAGAAGAAACAGATAGACCAGATACATTCAAAGTATCTGGAAGAGGTCAACTTCATTTAACAGTACTTATTGAAAATATGAGAAGAGAAGGTTATGAGATATTAGTATCAAAACCACAAGCAGTAATACGTGAAATAGATGGTAAGAAAATGGAACCAATGGAAGAAGTTTTAATAAGTGCTCCAGATGAATATACAGGTACAATTATAGAAGAACTTGGAAGAAGAAAAGGTGAAATGACAGATATGAGACCTTCTGGTGGTGGATATACAACTATGACATTTAAAATACCAGCAAGAGGACTTATTGGATATGAATCTAAGTTTATGACAGATACTAAAGGATTAGGAGTTATGAACCATGTATTTTTAGATTATGAAGAATATAAAGGTGCAATAGCTTCAAGATCAAGAGGATCAATTGTAGCTTTCCTTCCAGGAAAATCTATAACTTATGGACTATATAATGCACAAGACAAAGGAGATTTGTTCATAGGTGCAGGTGAAGAAGTTTATGAAGGAATGGTTGTAGGAATTAATTCAAGACCAGAAGATTTAAGCATTAATGTTTGTAAAGAGAAAAAACTTACAAACGTTAGAGCATCTGCATCAGATGATGCGTTAACACTTGTGCCACCAATTAAGTTAACACTTGAAAAGGCAATTGAATATATTAGTGATGATGAACTTGTAGAAGTTACTCCACATCATATTAGAATAAGAAAGAAAATATTAAATACTAAAGAAAGAGAAAGAAGCAGCAGAAATAAAGCTTAGTATGGAAGAAGAAAAATATTTAGAAAAAATTGGAGAAATAGAAAAATTTGCGAAAGAAAATTATGTTCCAATTATAAAAAAAGATGCGAGCAAGTATATTAAAAATGTACTTGTTCAAATTTTTAATTATAAAATAAATGAGATAATAAAAGAGAAAGAGCAAGTAGTAGATATAGATTTTAAAATATTAGAACTAGGAACAGCTATAGGATATTCAAGCATTATTTTTTCAAAGGAAATATTAGATTTAAAAGAAAAGTTTGAAAAAGAAAAAAATATAAAAATAAATTTAAATATTAAATATTTAACATGTGAAAAGGATATAGAAAGATACAATTTAGCTATAGAAAATATAAATTATTTTTCAAAAGAAAATGGATTTAATGATCTTAGTTTTAAAAACATAATATGTCCATATAATTTAGATGCAGAAGAGTTTATAGATGAAATAAAAAAAGAAGAAATAAGTAAATTTGATTTAATATTTATAGATGCAAATAAAAGTGCATATTTAAAATACTTTTTGGAAACAGAAGATTTAATAAAACCACACGGTTTTATATTATTCGACAATATTCTTTTTAATGGATGGGTATTTGGTACATATCATGAAAAGAAGCATAGAACAATTGTTAATAATTTAAGGAAATTTATTAATTATTTAGATGAAAATAATATAGAGTACAAAATTATGCATGAAGCGGATGGAATACTAAAAATAGATGGTGAAATATTACAATTTAAATAAAAAAATGAAATTAAATAAAAAAAGATTGAATACAAAAAAATATAAATGTATTATAAGTACAAGTAATGTGAAATATTAGGAGAAAATTGAAGATGAAAAAGAAAACATTTGTATATATAATTACAGTATTAATATTAGCTATGATGAGTCTAAATGTATTTGCAAAGGATATAGTACAATCAGGAAGTGATGTTACTTCTTTATTGAGCCCATCAATTGAAAAACAAGCAGAAAAAAAAGATGCTAAACAATCTGAAATTACAGCAGGAAGAGAACAAAGAGAATCGTTAACTGCATTAAAAGATGATCAAAAAGTTGTAAATAATCCAACTGATAAAACTAAAGCAAGTACTTTAACAAAAGCAACTTCATCATCAGATTTACCTAAAGCAGGTCTTTCTCCAGTTATAACTATGACTATGGTAGGAATTGTTGGATTAGCAGCATTTTTATATAGAAAAGTAGTTAAATACAATATTTAGTAATTAGGAATAAAAAAACAAAAAAGAATAAGAAAAAAGCTAAAGAAGAAAAAGAAAAATAAATAAAAAATGTAAATAACAAGCTAAAAAGAGGTGAATTTTTAGCTTGTTATTTGCTTATATATACAGTATAATTAATGTATGAGTGGTAAGGAGAAAAATAAAAAAAGTTTAAAAAAAACAATGTTGGTTATTATGATCTTTTTTTCAATACTAGGGATAGTATTTTTTCTTACTACATCAAAAATGTTTAATTTAGATAAGATTGAAATTATGGGTAATCTTAAAATCAAATCTGAAGAAATAGAAAAAGATTCACAATTAGAGCTTGGAAAAAACATTTTTTCACAAAGCTTTTTACTTGCATCAAGAAATATATCTAAAAATCCAAGAATACAAAAAGTAGAAGTTAAAAGAAAACTACCCAATGTTGCGCTGATTAAGATAAAAGAAAGAAGAGAAACTTACCAAGTAAGTAGACCAGAAGGATATTATTTTTTGGATAATCAGGGAATGGTTCTTAGAAAAGAAAGCGTAAAACAAAATCTTATAGATCTTAAAGGAATAGAAGGTAATTTAGTTGTTAATTCTAGAATAGATGAGAAAAACTATGAGATGCTAAAAGAGATTAATAAAGTTTTTGATATGGCGATTTCACTTAATTTTGATACAGTAATATCTGGAATTGATGCTAGTAATATAAAAACAAAAGATATAATAATTGAAATGGAAGCTGAAGATAAAAAGGTTCATTTTAAAACTGGAAAAGATTTAAGAATGCCAATGCTTATGGTTAAAGAAATACTAAAAAATGAAAAAGGCAAAAAAGGCGACATATTTATTCCGGAAGATGGACCAATATATTTTAGAGAAGGAAAATAAAATGGCATATAAATTAACACATGAAGAATGTGGATGTACAAAAGAACAATTTATTAAATCACTTGTATACTTACCATCTGAAAGTATAAGAGAAATTTTTGAAGATGGATATGTTGAAGCAACATGTGAGACATGCGGAACAGAGTATAGAGTAGATATAAAAGAAATAGAAGAAGTGCTAGATAAAAAACTAGGAGAAGGGTTTAACGACTCTGGAATTTCACTTTGTTCTACTTGCAATTTAAGCGATGAATGTAGTGATCCTAATAAAAAATAAAATTACAATAGTTGTAAGATATATATTAAAAATTTGTGTTGACATTGATCCAAAAATGTAATAAATTCTATATAGAAATTGAAATTTTAAGGCAAAAAATGGAGGAAAAACTTTGGCGGTAGGAGATATATTAGTTGGACTTGATATAGGTTTTTCTGATCTAAATTTAGTTGTAGCAAGAGTAAATGATTTTAATCAATTAGATATACTTTTTAGTGATTCAATAAAATCTAAAAATTTTATAAAAGGAATGATATTAGACAAAGATATAGTTAAAAAAGAAATACGTAATTTATTTAATAAAGTTTATGAAGAACATAAATTAAAAATTAAATCGAGTTATGTAACAATTCCAGGAATGTATGTAGATGTTCAGCAAAAAGAAGTAGATATAAATATTTCAAATTCTTTTAATGAAATAACTGAAGAAGATATATATAAAACTATTGAAAATATTAGGACTAAATATAAAAGAACTCTTTATACAGATATAGAGATAATACCATTTAAATTTATATCAGAAGATGGGAAATTTTTATCAAATCCAGTTGGTGTAAAAAACAAAAAAGTTACTATGCTTACACAAATACTTTATGCAAAAAATGACTATATAGACTCAGTATTTGATATCTTTGAAGAACTTGATTTGTATGTAGATGGTTTTGTACCAACAGGACTTGGCGAAAAAGAAATGTTTTTAACAACGAAAAGAAGTAAAAACAATGTAATGCTAATTGATTTTAGAAAAGATATAATTGAAACAAGTATATTTTTAAATGATGCAATTGTTAAGTTAAATACTTTAGAAGTGGGAACAAATATTATACCAAAGATGATTGCATACAATACTGAAATAGATTTAAAAGAAGCTGAAAAATTATCTCTTAGTTATCCAAATGCTTTAAGATCATTTATAGATAATGACAATAATATTTTATTAAAAACATCAAAGTCTAAAGATTATAATAAAAGAACTATAAAAACATCGCATTTAGTTGGAATTACTGAAGAAACACTTAAGAAGATTTTTGAAAAGATAAATGAAAGTTTAATTGAAAGTGGATATAAAAGGTTTGTAGATAAGATAATATTAACTGGAGATATAAATAATATTAATCAAGCAGATCTTCTTGCAACAGTAGTTTTTAATATAAGTGTAAAAAACGAATATATTAAAGATTATATGCCTGAAAATGAAAAGATATTCAGAACATATGGAATGCTTAAATATGTATCAAAAGAAAAAGAATTTGCATATGAATATGCAAGTATGGTTGAACAAATTGAAGAAACAAAAGCACTAAAGAAAATATTTAAAAATATAAAAGATTTTTTTTATTCATAAAATTTAAGGAGATATAAATGTATTTAGAAAAAGATGAAAAGGAAGTTAAAATGAACCCAAGAAAAGATGGGTTAGCAAAAATTAAAGTTATTGGAGTAGGTGGAGCTGGAAATAACTCTGTAAATAGAATGATTGAAGCTGGAATTAAAGGTGGAGGAATTGACTTTATAGCAGTAAATACAGATAGACAAGTTCTTGAAGTATCTAAAGCACCTAAAAAGATCCAAATAGGTGAACAATTAACAAGAGGACTTGGAGCTGGTGGAACTCCAACAGTTGGAGAACAAGCTGCAGAAGAAAGTAGAGAAGCATTAGAGGCTTGCCTTGATGATACAGACATGGTATTTATTACTGCTGGTATGGGTGGAGGTACTGGTACTGGTGCAGCACCTGTTATTGCTGAAATTGCAAAGCAAAAGAATATTTTAACTTTTGCTATAGTTACAAAACCATTTACTTTTGAAGGTAAAAGAAAAGCTGAACAAGCAGAAATAGGACTTGAAAAATTAGGAAAAATAGTAGACGCACTTATAGTTGTTCCAAATGACAAATTACTTCAAGTTGTAGATAGAAAAACATCAATGAAAGATGCATTTTTAATAGCAGATGATGTGCTAAGACAAGGTGTACAAGGTGTTGTGTCAATTCTTACAAGTACAGGAAATATAAATCTTGACTTTGCAGACCTACATAAAATTGTTTATGGAAAAGGTATAGCACATATGGGAGTTGGAAGAGCAACTGGTGAAAACAGAGCAGAAGATGCAACAAAACTTGCAATGGCATCTCCACTTCTTGAAACAACAATTGATGGAGCGAAAACTGTTATGTATAATGTGGCTGCATCAGAAGCTTTTGGAATACAAGAACTTGCAACTATATCTAATTTAATTAAAGATACATTAGATCCATATGCAGAAATAATTTCTGGTACAATAATTGATGAGACTTTAGGAGATGAATTAGTTGTAACAATAATTGCAACAGGATTTTCAGAAAAAGAAGAAGATGCAGAAGAAGATTTTTTAAGAAAACCTTGGGAAATGAATAATAAAAAATCTGATAAATCAGATTCAGAACTTGAAATAGATATACCTAATTGGTTAACTATGGATAATGATTCTAAATATACAAATTAAACTCAATATGAATGAGAATAATGTTTAAATTAAAAGAAGATAATTACATTAGTAAATTATCTTCTTTTTTTATATTTAAGTTTCTTCCTCTTATAATTATATCTTTCCCGTATTTGTCTTTTAGATCATTTGCTACTTTATCTATAGATTCATTTTTTAATATATATGCTTTTTGTTTTGATTCAATAAGTTCAAAGATTGATCTTTCTTCTTTTCCTTTTTCAACTAGATTTGAAAGTTTTAATCCAAGTAATCTTATTTTTTTAATACTATAGTCTTTTTCTAATATATTAGGATTTAAGTTTTTAGATATTATCTTTTCCATATTATTAGTATTATCTAGAAAAGAAAAATATATATCTTCAGATATGTCTTTTACTATATCTATAATATTATTAGATAAATTTGTATATGAGTTTAAAGAAACAGATTTATTAAAATCTATAAAGTCATATGTTCTAAATTCAACAGTTATTGTTTTACAAAGCATATTTGCTTTTTGAAGTCTGTTTATAACTTTTAAAGTTATCTTCATTAAATGATTTAATATTTCATCTTTATCGTTTATATCTTCTTTAAGTGTTTGTGAATTAGATATAGATTTTACTTCTTCTTTTTCATATTTTACAGGTGATGTATCTATACCATTTGCATAGTTCCATAGTTCTTCACCATTTTTACCAAGTAGATTAGATATTGTGTAATATGGTGTATTTGCAAGTTCGCCTATAGTATTAATATTAATTTTTCTAAGTTTATCTTGAGTTTTTTTACCAGCTAAGAATAGTTTAGATATATCCATTGGCCAAAGTTTAGTTTTAATTTCACTGTTATACATAGTAATAATTTTATTAGGTTTAATTAAATCTGATGCTGTTTTTGCAAGAACTTTTGTATTTCCAATTCCAACATTAACAGTAAAACCCAAGTTTTCTTTAATATCTTTTTGTATTTTTTTAGCAACATTTAGAGGACTTTCTCCAAACAAGAAATCTGTCATATCTAAAAAACATTCGTCAATGCTGTACTGCTCTATATAATATGTATAGTGAGATAATGTATTTATTAAGTCTTTTGAACACTTTTCATATAGATCATAATCTGGCTCAAATATTTCAAGATTAGGACATTTTTGAATTGCAATACTTAAACTTTCACCGGTCTTAATTCCAAAGTTTTTAGCACTAACACTTTTTGCAAGTATTATGCTTCTTCTTGATGCAATATTATATGATATTGCAGAAACTTTATCTCTAATATCTTCTTTGTATCCAGATCTTAAAAGATCTACTGCAGTCCAAGACAAAAAGGCACTATTAACATCGATGTGAAATATGATTCTGGAATTAGCGCTTTTGTTATTTAAATATTTGTTTTTAATGTTTTCAGCATATTTATTTATTCTATCTATACTTTTTTTATTCATCTTTTCCTCATAAAAAGTATATCATAAGAAAAGAGGAAAAGGATAAAAAATATGTAACTGAAAAAGATATATATTATATGTAATACATTTAATATTTTTTAGATGATGAAACAATATATTATGATATAATCCATGTAATTAGGAAAAGGGGATAGTTTTTTTATGGATGAAGAAAAAATAGAATATACAGATATTACTAAAGGACTTTCTACAAAAGAGGCAGAAAGTAGAATTAAAAAATATGGATTAAATGAAATAAAACATGAAAAAGAAGTTTCTAAGATTGAGTTTTTTTTAAAACAATTTAAAGATCCATTAATTTTAATGTTAATTATTGCGACAATAATATCTTTAGTAGTAGGAGATATTACAAATGCAGTAATTATATTAGTTATTATATTTATATCTAGTGTACTTACAGCCTTACAAGAGTTTAAATCTGAAAATACTATGAAGAAATTACTTGAACTTGTAAAGATTAAAACAAATGTAAAAAGAAATTCTAAAGATTTTGAAATAGATGTTAAAAAAATAGTACCAGGAGATATTATAAATCTTACAACAGGAGATATAGTTCCTGGTGATGGAGTTGTAGTAGAATCTCAAACTCTTCTTGTGGATGAATCTAGTCTTACAGGGGAGAGCATTCCAGTAAATAAAAATGTTTCAGAAAAAGTATTTATGGGAACATATGTATATTCTGGAAAAGCGGTTATGCAAGTTTTAAAAACTGGTAAAGATACAAAATTTGGTGAAATAGGTAAAAGTATAAGCAAGGAAAATAAAACACAAATAGAAAAAGATTTGGAAAGTTTTGGAAATATGCTTATGAAATTATCTTTCATTATTGTATTTGTAATTCTTATACTAAATCTATTTACAAACAAAACTGCATTTGATTCAGTTATGTTTGCATTAGCTGTTGCAGTAGGTATGACGCCACAGCTTTTACCAGCAATAAATACAATAACGCTTTCATATGGTGCTAAAAAATTATCTAATAAAAAAGTAATTGTTAAGAAATTAAATTCAATACAAAATCTTGGTGCAATGAATATACTTTGTACAGATAAAACAGGAACTATTACAGAGGGTAAGATAAAGATTGATGGAGTATTTGATTTAAATGGAAAAGAAACAGAAGATGGATTAAGACTTGCATATTTAAATTCAAAACTTCAATCTGGTTTTAAAAATCCAATAGATGAAGCAATTAATGAAAAAGTTGAAAAAGAAAATATAATGGAACATGAAACTTTTTCAAAGCTTGATGAAATGCCATATAACTTTGATTACAAAATGTTATCTGTTGCAATAAATATAAAAGAAAAAATATTTGGATTTGAAAATATTTTAATAACAAAAGGATCTGTAAATGAGGTTCTTAAAAAATGTAATAAGATAAATGTTAATGGTGAGATAAAAGAAATAGAAGAACATAACAGTGAGATAAAAGAAAAGTTTAAAAGTTACAGTTTTGATGGGTATAGAGTAATTGCACTTGCATATAGAGGACTTAATAATAACGAAGTAGAAGATAATAAAGTTAACTTTGATGAAAACTCTATGGTATTTTTAGGATATATAGTAATGCATGATCCTTTAAAAGCAGATAGCAAAGAAACCATAAGTAAGATAATGGCGCGCGGAATAGATCTTAAGATAATTACTGGAGATAATAGATATATTGCAAAACACATTGCAAGAAAACTAGAACTTGGGAATGACGAAGTTATAACTGGTGAAGAAATAGATAAATTAACAGATGAAGGTATTTTAGAAAAAGCAAAAGATGTACATATCTTTGCAGAAATAGATCCAAGACAAAAAGAAAGAATTATTGAATCACTAAAAAAAGGAAATAACACTGTAGGATATCTAGGTGATGGAATTAATGATGCACCAGCACTTAAAAGAGCAGATGTTAGTATATCTGTATCTGAGGCATCAGATATTGCAAAAGAAGTTGCAGATTTAGTTTTAATGGAACCAGACTTAACAGTACTTTATGATGGAGTAATGGAAGGTAGAAAAATATTTGTAAATACAATGAAATATATTTATATAACTACTGGAGAAAACTTTGGAAATATGTTTAGTATGTCAGTTGCATCTGTTGCACTTCCATTTATACCATTACTTCCAAACCAATTAATGGTTACAAATCTTTTAACAGACGTACCACAAACACAAATAGCGTCAGATACCATAGATGATGAATATGTAGTAAAACCACAAAAATTTGATATAAATTATATAAAGAGATTTATGAGAACATTTGGGCTTTCAAGTGCAGCCTTTGATATATTAATATTCTTTGTAATGTATAAAATATTAAAAGCACCAGTAGATGTATTTAGAACTGTGTGGTTTATAGAATCATGTGTAGCAGAAATATTATCATTATTTGTACTTAAAACAAGAAAAGTATTCTATAAATCTAAAACAAGCAAGAACTTAAAACTAGTATCTTTATTATCTGTAATAATAACATTAGCACTTCCATATACAGAGCTAGGAAAGCTATTATCTTTAAAAATACTTCCAATAAAAATACTTTCAATGGCAATAGGATTTGCAATTTGTGATGCTCTTGTAAAAGAGGTTATAAAAAAATATTTCTATAGTAAAAAAGAAAATATAGTTTAGATACAATAAATGCCCAAATGGGCATTTATTGTATCTTTTTAATTTTCTTTTCTTTTTGTTTTTATATTTCTTTTTATTTTATTTCTTTCTCTTTTTTATTTTCTATTTTTATTTCATACACATTTCATATTTGAATAATATACTAATAAAAAAAGGAGGAAGAAATGTTTGAAAATGCATTAAAGTATAATATTAGAAAAAAACAAAGAACAGTTATAATCTTTTTTATTCTTTTAATAATACTTATATCATTAAATATATGTATATATTTAAATGTGTATTTGAATAAAATAGATAAGATGATATATGAAGTATCAAATTTATCTTTTTCAATTAAAAGTATAAATAATGAAGAATTGTTTTTAAAAGATAATTTATTTAAAAATATAAATAATGTATCTAAAAATTATATATATGAATCTTTAGGAAGTCTTAAAAATGGCAAGGTATATAAAAGTGAAGGAAGCATAAATATTGAAAACCTAAATCCAGAATACCAAAATGTACTTAAACTTCATGGGGTAAATACGACTAAATATTTAAATGAGTTTTTAGCAAATGTTTATGAAATAACTGAAGGTAGAAATATTTTAGAAGGTGATAGATTTAAAATACTGGTTCATGAAAAACTAAAAGAAGAAAATAAATACAAAGTTGGAGATAAAATTAAACTAAAACATATTAAAACATTTTCTTTAGGAGATAGTTTAAAGAACAAAAAGGTAGATAACGAAAAATCTGAAAGCAAAGAATTTGAATTTGAAATAATAGGATTTTTTAAAGGAATAGGTGAAGAAAAATATACAGGACTTTCATCAGATTTAAGTGAAAATAATGCATATGTAGACTATTTTTCTTTAAATGAATTTGGAGGAAATAAAGGAAATGAAAAATTAAATAAATTATCCTTTATATCTAAATCTAAAGAAAACTTAGATGATGCACATAAAAAAATAAATGATTTAATTGATCATAAAAAAATAGAAATGGAAAACAATTCTGATGCTTTTAATGAAGCGGGAGAAAACATATCTAATATAAAAAGTATATTAAATTTAATGAATGGAATAATATTTATAGGCGGACTTATGGCACTATCTTTAATACTTAATTTATGGATTAGAGATAGAATATATGAAATAGGTATAATGATATCTATAGGTAGAAGTAAGCTAGATATATTTATACAATTTATATTAGAACTTTTAATAGTTTCTATACCATGTTTTGTTATATCTTTCATATTTAATTGTGTTTTAAATAAAAAGATTCTATTTAAATTATTAAATATAAATGGAGTTTCTATTTTAGAAAATTTAAATATATCTAATTTAAAACTATCTATATATGCCTACTTATGTCTGCTGGGTATAATAATAATTTCAGTTGGAATTTCTTTAAGTAGCATAATTTTAACAAAACCAAAAGATATATTAAAAAAATTATCTTAAATATATAAATGAATAATGAAATAAAAGGAGAATAAAAATGAGTTTATTAAGTATAAAAAAATTAAGTTATAGTTATAGTGATTCAAATAAAAAAGTATTAAGTGATTTAAATTATGAATTTGAAAAAGGAAAATTTTACGCAGTAGTAGGAAAGTCTGGATCAGGAAAATCTACATTCTTATCTCTTCTTGCAGGAATAGATACTCCTACAAAAGGTAAGATAGAATTTGAGGGTGAAGATATATCTAAAAAAGGATATAGCAATCATAGAAGAAAAAATATCAGTCTAGTTTTTCAAAATTACAATCTAATTGAATATTTAACACCACTTGAGAATGTAAGACTTACAAATAAAAAGGCAGATAAAGATATGCTTTTTAAATTAGGACTTTCAGAAGAAGAAATATCTAGAAATGTTTTAAGACTTTCAGGTGGACAAATGCAAAGAGTTGCCATAGCAAGAGCTCTTGCAAGTGATAGTCCAATTATACTTGCAGATGAACCAACAGGTAATTTAGATGAAGATACATCAAGAGAAATAATTGAAGTATTAAAGAAGCTTGCAAAAGCAAAAGATAAATGTGTTATTGTTGTAACACACAGTAAAACTGTTTCAGATGAAGCAGATGTTGTTCTTGAAATAAAAGACAGAAGACTTAATGAAAAAGAAAAGAGGGATTAATATGTTTGAAAATGCGTTTAAATATATTGTAAGAAAATATGTAAGAAGTATCATAATACTTATGTTAATTGTGGTTATGGGTATATGTTTCTTTTTAAGCACTGTTCTAAAAAAAGGTGTTTTAAATGAATCTAAAAACACTTTTAAAAATATACAAAATAGTTTTTCACTAAATATTAATAGAAGATACAATATGGGAACAAATAGAGGTGCTGGAAATATTAAAGGTGAAGATATTAAAAAGATAAAAGATTTAAAAGAAATATCATCATATGTAAAAAGGGTTAACTCTGTTGCAGATTTAGAAGATAAAGATATTATTGAAAATAAAATAACATTAAGAAATCAAAGTGAAATGAGAAAGAAAAACTTTGGGAAAGCAGTTATGCTAACAGGTGTAAATGATTCTTCAAAAGAGACTAAATTTGTATCAGGTGCATTTACTTTAAAAAGCGGAAGACATATTAAAGATGAAGACAAAAATGTATGTTTAATACATGAGGATTTAGCAAATAAAAATAATTTAAAACTTGGAGATAAATTAAAATTAAAATCTAATATATATGATGCAGATAATGAAAAAGGTGCAAAAGAAAGAGTGGAACTTGAAATTGTTGGAATATTTGAAGGTAAAAACAAAGGCGGATATACATATGCTCAAGAACTATATGCAAATAATATAATAACAGATCCAACATCTTCTGCTAAACTTTATGGATATACAGAAGATACTGCAATTTATGAAGATGCTAGTTTCTTTGTAACTGGAGATAAAAACTTAGATAATGTAATTAAAAAAGCAGAAAAATTAGATATAAATTGGAGAATGTATAATATAATTAAAAGTACAAATAATTTTCCAAAACTTGAAGAAAGTATAAAAGGAATAAATGAAGCGGCAAATGTTTTAAATGTTTTATGCTTTATTGTACTTGGATCAATACTTGTTTTAGTAATATTCTTGCTTACAAATACTAGAAAAAAAGAAATGGGAATACTTCTTTCTTTAGGTATAGAAAAAACAAGAATAGTTATGCAGTTTATTACAGAGTTTTTAATAATTTCAGTAATTGGAATCCTTTTAAGCTTCTATATATCTAAAAACATTGGAACAAAAGTTCAAAATAATGTTTTAAATAATGTAAACACAAAAATAGAAAAAAGCGTAGAAAAAGAAAATAAAAAAGCAAATATTGGAGGCGGAGCAGAGGCAGAAGGATTTAATAAAAAGATAGAAAAACTAGAAGGTAAACTCGAAATTAAAGATATGACATCTATTTCTCTTTTTGTTATACTTACAATAGTTATAACTACAATACTTGCATCATATAAAAATTTAAATAAAAGACCAAAAGAGTTATTATCAGATATCAAATAAACTAAGGAAAATATGAATATTTTAGTAGTAGAAGATGAAGAATTAATAAGAGAAGGTATTAAAGAATATTTAGAAAATTTTAATTATTCTGTATATACCGCAAAAGATGGAATTGAGGCATTAGAGAGATTTAATAATTTAGATATACACCTAATACTTCTTGATATAAATCTTCCTAAAATGAATGGAATAGAGGTTTTAAAAAGAGTAAGAACTAAAAGCAGCGTACCTGTTTTAATTCTTACTGCTTTTAATGATGATGATACAAAGATAAAAGCATTTTCATCTCTTTGTGATGGATATATAGAAAAACCTTTTTCACTTCCAGTACTTGCTGCAAGAATAGATGCAATAGTTAAAAGATATTATGAAAATGTAGATGAATTTAAATACAATGGTGCCTGTGTGAACTTCTCAAGCTTTAAAGCAAGTCTAAATGGAAAAGAAGTAAAGCTTAATGCAAAAGAAATTAAAATATTAAAATATATGCTAGAGAATAAAAATATTGTACTTTCTAGAAGCAAAATTATAGATGGAGTATGGGAAGACTCAGATGAGGTACCCTATGATAGGGTTGTAGATGTATATATAAAAAAACTAAGAAAAGAGCTTAAACTTGATTGTATAAAAACCATTAGAAATGTTGGATATAAAATGAGCTTAGAAAAAGGAGAAAAGAATTGAAAAAATTAAAAGATATAAAATTATTTCCTAAAATATTTTTATTAACTTTTTCTATAATGACATTTATAACTATATTAATCCATATTAGCATATATATAATTTTTCCAAAGGTATATATAAAAAGTGAAGAAAAAAATATACAAAATAAATCCAAAGAAATAGCAGAAAGTTTAAAAGGCGAGGATTTAAATACAGTAAAAAAGGTAATAGATATCTATTCTAAAAATAATGATATAAAAATAAATGTAAATATAAAAAATAATAATATAAATAATAATGATGGCAATAATTCATCATTTAAAGTTGATGAATTAAATCCTAAAACTAAAACAAATATTTTAATAATTGAAGAAAGAGAAATAGAGCTAAAAGATAATCAAAAAGTTACTCTTCAATTTATAAAAGGAAAAGATATAAGCGATAAAGCTAAAAATCTAAGTCTTAATTATTTACCATATACTCTTTTAATAAGTTTTATTCTTACAAGCATAATTTCATATATTTATACTAAAATAATGTTAAAACCTATTGAAGATATAAAAAGAAATATAAATAAAATGAAGAAAATGGATAAAAAAGCTCTTTTAAAAATAACATCAAACGATGAAATAAATGAGATGAAAGAGACAATTAATTCATTATATAAAACTCTTCTTAAATCAATAGATGATTTAGATTTAAAAAATAAAGAAATAATAGGACTTGAAAAAAAGAAAGTAGAGTTTTTAAGAAGTGCATCACATGAACTTAAAACACCTCTTGCATCTATGAAGATTATCTTAGAAAATATGAAATATAATATAGGAAAATTTAAAGACAGAGATAAATATTTAGGTGTTGCAATAGAGAATGTAGATAAACTAAATAATATGGTAAAAGATATAATATATATATCATCTAAAAAGGAAATTAATGAAGATAAAGAATATATTTCTTTAGAAAAGAATATAGATGAAATTTTAAAAATGCATGATGTAGAAATAAAAGATAAAAATATAAAAATTGAAAAGAAAATACATAATGAAGAAATATATTTATCTAGAAAAAATCTAAATATTATACTTCAAAATTTAATCAGTAATGCAGTAAATTATACAAATGAAAGCGGCAGGATATTAATTGGAACAAAATTAAACTGTATATATATTAAAAATGATGGTATTAAATTAGATGATGAAGAAATTAAAAAGAGTTTTAATCTTTTTGAAAAACTAGAAAATAAAACTCCAGAAAAACTAGGGACAGGGTTAGGATTATATATTGTAAAAAATATATTAGAAGATGAAAAACTTAAATATAAATTTAAAAGACAAAAAAATGGTATGGTATTTATTATCAAAATAAAAAAGTAAATTATTGACATTAAAAATAAATTAATATATTCTAAACATGCGGTCCATTAGTCAAGTGGTTAAGACGCCGCCCTCTCAAGGCGGAGGCATGGGTTCAATTCCCGTATGGACTACCAGCATGTAAGAAGGATTTATCCTTCTTTTTTTATATAATAAAGTAAGATAACATAACATAATAAAATATAGAAAGACTTAATTAGCAGTCGAAGTATGAGATTGCAAAAAAATATTATATATGATAATATTATTTTACCTTGAAAAAGGTAAAAAGGAGAACAATGAAAGATTTAGATAAAGATAAAGATTTAAATGAAAACAAAGATAAAGATAAAAATAACAAATTTGAAGAGGAAAAAAGAAAACTTAGAGAGTTTGCAAAATATATAAATGATACAGATGATAAAGAAGTTGCTGAAAATTTTGAAGAGTTTATGAAAAATCAAAATTTAAATAATATTTATTCAAATTTAAGTAGTGATGAAATAAACAATATGGTAAGTGAGGTAAAAGAAATATTACCAAAACTTTCTGATCCAGAATTTGTAGATGCATTACTTAGAGGAGATATAGATAATTTTTCAATTGCTATTCAAAATGAAGATGGAGAAATAGTAAATCCTTTTAAAGATAATATTAAAGAAGAAGATGGAAAAGAATCAGGATTTACGTTTAATCCTTTTGCTAAAAATAGAGGGGAAAAAAAGGAAGCTAAAAATAGAAAAAGACCAAAAACTATTGAAACATATGCAACAAACTTAAATGAAAAAGTAAGAGAAGGCAAAATAGATAAAATAATAGGTAGAGATAAAGAAATAGACAGGATGATACAAATATTAAATAGAAGAACTAAAAATAATCCTGTATTAATTGGTGAGCCTGGTGTTGGTAAAACAGCAATTGCACAAGGACTTGCATATAAAATTGAAAAAAGAGAAGTGCCACCAAAATTAATATCTAAAAAAATCTATCTATTAGATATGTCAGCAGTAGTTGCTGGAACTCAATTTAGAGGACAATTTGAAGCTAGAATGAAAAGTATTGTTGACGAATGTAAAGAAGATAAAGATATAATTTTAGTAATTGATGAAATACATTCAATTGTAGGTTATGGTGATCAAGATAATTCAACAAATGCAGCAAATATTTTAAAGCCTTCACTTTCTAATGGAGATATTCAAATAATTGGTACTACAACACTTGATGAATATAGAAAATATATTGAAAAAGATAGTGCACTTGAAAGAAGATTTCAACCAATTATTGTTGAAGAGCCAAGTATAGAAGATGCTATAGAGATTTTAAAAGGTATAAAAGGATATTATGAAGATTTCCATTTTGTAAAAATTTCAGATAGTTTAATAGAAAAATTAGTAAATATGTCTGAAAAATATATACATAATAGATTTTTACCAGATAAAGCTATAGATATATTAGATGAGGCAGCATCAAGCGTTAACTTAAATAATCTAGAATTATACAGACTTGGAAGCTTGAAAAAGACATTAAAAGAAATTAATGAAGAAAAGAAAGAAAGAATAGAACAGGATTCTACAGAAGATTATAAAAAAGCAGCAGAATTAAAAGCAAAAGAGTGTGCTGTAAAAGAAGAACTTGAAAAACTTGAAAAGAAATTAAAACCAGTAAATTTAAGAGAAGAAGATATAGCAAAAGTTATAGAAAGATGGACAAAAATACCTGTATCTAAAATAACTGAGGCAGAAAATGAAAAACTAAAAAATCTAGAAGAGTTAATTAGAGAAAGAGTAGTAGGACAAAGTGATGCTGTTAATGCAGTTTCAAAAGCAATAAGAAGAAATAGAGCTGGAATTAAAAGTACAAAAAGACCACCATCATTCTTGTTCGTAGGACCTACTGGTGTTGGTAAAACTGAACTTGCAAAAACTATTGCAGAGACAATGTTTGGTAGTGAAGAAAAGATAATTAGAGTAGATATGAGTGAATATATGGAAAGTCATTCAGTATCTAAAATGATTGGTTCACCTCCAGGATATGTAGGATATGATGATGCAGGTGGACTTACTGAAAAGGTAAGAAGAAATCCATATTCAATAGTACTTTTTGATGAAGTTGAAAAAGCACATCCAGATGTACTAAATATATTACTTCAAGTTTTAGATGATGGAACTTTAACAGATTCACAAGGAAGAGTAGTAAACTTTGAAAATACAATAATAATTCTTACATCAAATATTGGTACACAATATGGTGTAAATGCTATAGGATTTGGAAATATTGAAAAAGCAAATAAAGAAAGAGTTTTAACAGAAATTAAAAAACATTTTAAACCAGAGTTTTTAAATAGACTTGATGAGGTTGTAGTATTTGATGCTTTAACAAAAAAACAATTAGTAGAAATATTAAATATATTATTAAAACAAACACAAAAAGCATTAAGTGCTAAAAATATTAAAATAACTGTAACTGAAAAAGCTAAAGAATTTATAGTGGATAAAGGAACAGATTTAAGTTATGGTGCAAGACCTTTAAGACGCGCATTACAAAGATTAGTAGAAGATGAATTAACAGATTTAATAATCTCAGGTGAGCTTAAAGATGGTATGGATGTTTTAATAGATGTAAAAGATGAAAAGTTAGAACCAAAGATTGAAACAAAAGAGACAGGAAAGAAAACAATTAAAAGTAAAAAAACAATGTTTTCAAAATCTCCAGAAAATGAACTAAGCTTTAGTTTTTAGTTTAGAGAAAATATATGTAAAATAACACTTATTTAAAATAGGTGTTATTTTTATAACAAATAAGAGGTGTTTATGGATAAAAAGTATGTAATAGATCCAAATAAATTGTTTAAAAATTATGATGAAGCAAATATATATGTAGATGAAATATTAAAAGATGTAGAAAAAATAATTTTAGATTTAGACGAGAAATTAAATACAGAAAATGTAGAAGAAATAAACAAAATATATCGTGAAAAATATGACTCCTTTTTAAAAAGCTTGGAAAAGGTAGAAGCATATATGATTTTATCAATTGATTTAAATATTAATAATTTAGATATCATAAAGTTAAATAATGATTTAGATCTTAAGATTATAAAAGTTAAAACTAAATTATTTGAATTTGGAAATAAATTAGCTAAATTAAGAAAACAAGATGAACAAAATGATGAAATTGAAAGTACTGAAAATGCGGACGATAGAAGTTTAAATGATAAGATAGTAATGTTTAACAGAATGGCTAAAACATTAAGAGAAAAAGAAATAAATAATAGAAGTATAGAGGAATTAAATAAAAATCTTTCTAATTATATTGAAATATATAAGATTTATACTAAGCATATAGATGAATATTCAAATATTTTAAGTGATATTAGTATTGAAAAATTAAAAGAAGAGATAGATAAAGCTTTTAATGAAGAAAATATTTTAAAAATAAGAAAAATAAGAAAAGAAATATACAAAGAAAAAAATAAATATTTAAAAGAAATTAATCTTAATAAAGAAGATGCAAATTTTAATACTGAAGATAGCCTTAATAAGGCAAAAAAAGATATTATACTTTCTTTAAATAAATATGAAAAAAAATACATATATGAATTAACAAAGCTACTTGAAGGCAATAATATAGACTACTTTAAAAGAAAAAATAAAGTAAATGTAGTAAAAACAATCACTAAACATGAAGGATATATTTATCTTCAAAATGATATAAATAAAGAAATAGAAAGAAGATCTCTTATTCACGAGCTTAGTCATTTAATTAGATATAGATTGTATAATGTAAGTTTTAAAAATGAGAATATTCTAATAGAAGAAACTTTAGCAATACTTAATGAATTTTTATTATTAGATTACCTATTAAACAAAAAAGATAAAAGTGATTATGATTTCATTGAGATAAAAGAAATAAAAGCAAGTATGTTGTCTAAGATTTTTGATACAGTAGAATGCTTTTTATTACAAAATTATATAATTGAAACTATACAAAAAGACAAAGATATACAAAATAATGACGTAATTCAAAAAAGAAAAGAGCTGTTTAAAAAATTAAAATATATTAACCTAAAAAATGAACAGACATATGATGGAAGAATGATATATTCATTTGTTACAACATATTCATATTTAAAACCATACTATTCAATTACATATTTTTTAGGAGTATTACTTTCTTTTAATCTTTTAAAAGAAGTGAAATTAAAAAAACAAACATCTATTGAAGAGATAGTAGATTATTTTAATAAAGATATAAAAAACTTATCAATTAATTTAGAAGATATCCTAAATTATTTGATGAAATAAAAGTAAAAGTATATATGAAAAAAGAAGCACTAGTGCTTCTTTTTCATTTATTTAATAATTAGTTATTAATAATTAGTTATTGAAGAAAAAGTCATATAAGTCATTACTTTTTTGTTTAAGATTTTCTTTATTTTCTTCTCTTTTTTCTTCTTGCTTGCTTTCTTTATTTTCTTTTTTATTTGTTTCAGGTAATTTAACTACTTTACCTTTAAGTTTTTGTTCTTTACCATCTCTAAATACAGTTATAGTTATTTCTTCATCATATTTTAAATCTGTTTTAAGTTTTTCTATTTCAGAAAAAGTAGTTGCAGATTTACCATTTAATTTAGTAACAATATCTTTTTCTTTTAATCCTACTTTTTCAGCAGTAGATTCTTTTAATATATCTTTAACCATAATACCTTTTGGTAAATTATATTCTTTTGAAATTGCTTCAGATATTTCTTTACCTGTAAAACCAAGTGATGGTCTTTCAACTTTTTTGTTTTCAATTAATTGTTTAATAATTGGTTTTGTTTGGTTAATTGGTATAGCAAAACCTAAACCTTCAATACCACCACCAGATAATTTAAGTGTGTTAATACCTATAACTTCACCTTTTGAGTTAACTAAAGCACCACCAGAGTTACCACTATTTATTGATGCATTTGTTTGTATAGCTGTAAATGAGCTACCATCTTTTAATTCAATTTTTCTATTTAATGAACTTATTATTCCGTCTGTTACAGAACCTCTAAATCCAAGTGGACTTCCTATTGCCATAACAAATTCACCAATTTGTGTATTATCTGAATTACCAAATGTAGCTGGAGTTAAATCTTCTTTAGCATCTATTTTAACAACAGCAAGATCTGTTACTTTATCTACACCAATTATTTTTGCATCATATTTTTTATCATTAGCAAGAGTTACTGTTACTTTTTTTGCATCACTTACAACAAAAAATTGGTTTTCTTGTCTAGGTGATACAACATGGTTATTTGTTAGAATATATCCGTCTTTAGAAACTATAACTCCTGAACCTGTTCCAGTTGCTGTAGTTTTTGAACTAAATATTGTATTTACTTCATATTCTATATCTATATTAACAATAGATGGTAAAACTTTTTTAGCAACTCCTATTGATGTTTCATTAAAATCTTTTAAATCAACAACAAGTTTTGTATTTTCTTTTTCTTTGCTTTCGTTAAAAATTTCTTTTTTATTTATTACATTGTTTAATCCTAAAAATTTGTTTATTTGGTCATTTTTAATAAAATTATTGAATAAAAGATACATTGCAAGGCATGCACCTATAAATCCAAAAAGAATACTAAATATTATTGTTGGTAAAATTTTTCCATTTCTATTTTTCTTTTTTTCTTTGGTTAAATTAAAACTATTGCTTTCCATTTAAACCTCCTTATATGTATCAATATATAATGAATAAGGATAAAAGTAAAGGCGAAAAAATGTAATTAAATTATGTAATCAACTTAAAAAAACACAAAAAATGATATAAAATGTGTTAGAATAAATTTAAAGATTATGATAATATAATTACGAGGAAAATTATGAATAAATACAGTGAAATGTTAAATAAAAAAAGAATCCATTTATTAGGAATAGGTGGAGTTAGTATGAGTGCTGTAGCACTTTTACTTAAAGACGAAGGACATATTGTTACAGGAAGAGATGATAACGAAAGTCTTAATGTTTTAAATTTGAGAGAAAAAGGAATAGATGTAAGTATAGGAGTTAATTTAGAAAATGTAGAAAAAGCTGACTTAATAATATATACAACAGCTTTTCCAGATACAGATCCAGAAAAAGTTCTTGCTAAAAAATTAAACAAAGAAATAATTGAAAGAGCAGATTTTATGGGACTTTTAACAGATAAATATAACGAATGTATATGTATATCTGGTACACATGGAAAAACAACAACAACTTCTATGACATCAATTTGCTTTTTAGAAGCAAAAAAAGATCCTTCAATACAAGTTGGAGCATATCTTAAAAATATTGATTCAAATTTCAAAATAGGTAAATCTGAATATTTAGTAATAGAATCATGTGAATACAAAGATAGCTTTTTAAAATTTAATCCAAATACAGCTGTAGTTTTAAATATAGATTTAGATCATGCAGACTATTTTAAAGATGTAGAAGATGTAAAAAAATCTTTTGTGAAATTTATGAAAAAAGTTCCAAAAGGTGGAAAAATATTAGTAAATGGTGATGATGAAAATATAAAAGATATACTTTCAAAAAATGAATTTGATGGAGAAATAATAACAGTAGGTAAAACTTCTGATTCAAACTATTATTTCGCAAATGAAGAATATGCTTTTGAAAAAACAGATAAAGATGTAGATGGATTTAATACAAATAGAGAATATATGGAAGCAGATATATACAAAAACAAAGAAAAACTAGGTCGTTTAAGAATTTATGTATTAGGTACACATAATATGTTAAATGCATTAGTTTCAGCAGCAATATCTCTTGAATATGGAATATCTTTTGAAGATGTTAAAAAAGCACTTTTAAAATTTGAAGGTGCAAGTAGAAGATTTGAATACAAAGGCAAAGTAAATGGAGCAAGAGTATTTGACGATTATGCACATCATCCAACAGAAATAACATCACTTGGAGAAGCTGTTAAAAAACTAGATAAAAGAGAAAGTTATGCAGTTCTTGAAATACATACATTTAAAAGAGCTGAGATGTTTGAAAACGAATTTGGAAAAGCTCTTAAAAATTTCGATAATATAATCATAGCTCCAATATATAGAGCGAGAAAAGAAAATGTAAGAGAAGTAAGCCAAGAGGAAATTAAAAATAAAATATTAGAAGCAGATAAAACTAAAAATGTAATATATATGGATAACTATAAAGATATAGAAAAATATCTTTTAGATCATGTAAAACATGGTGATGTAATATTCACAATTGGAGCAGGTAATGTGACTAAACTTGCAGATGCATTAATAAAAGATGATGAAGGAAAATAAAGTATGAAAATAATTTTGCTTGAAGGTGAAGATATATATTTAAAACTTAAAAAATTAAATGAAATTAAAGATGAGTTTTTAGATTTAAAAAAAGGTGTAAACTATTTTAAATATACAAATATAGATCCAGAAGATTTGATTTATGAATTAGATATGCCTTCATTTTTACCTGGAGAAAAATTAATAATACTTGAAGATGAAACATATTTAAAACAAAGCGAAAGTAATTTTAAAAAACTAATTAAGTTTTTAGAAGATAAAGAAAATGAAGATATAAATGCAGTACTTGTAATAATATCTGAACAAAAATTAAGAGATACAAATAAACTAAAGAAAATAGCTCTAGCAGATGGAAAAATATACAATGTATCTAAAGCAGATAAAAAAACAATAACAAATGAAATTTTTGAATATTTAAAACAAAACAATACATTTATGGAATATAAAGACATAATATATTTCACAGAAATTGTTGGGGAAGATCTATATAAAATAATAAATGAACTAGATAAACTTGTAAGGTATACAAAATCTAAATCTGAAAAAAATATAAAAAGAGAATATATAGATAAAGTAGTAAATAAAACAATAGATTCTAAAATGTTTGAAGTAACAAAAGTTTTAGAAATTAAAATGAATAAAAAAGCAGTAGAAATAATAAATGAAAACTTTAAAGATAAGACAGAAATATTAGGACTAATCTCTTATCTTTATTCATATTATTTCGATATACTTCTTACAAAAGAAGCACTAGAAAATGGAATTCAGCCAAGAAGAGTTTTAAATCTTCCTCCGAATAGAAGTTTTATGGAGAATATATATATAAAAGTGGCAAGAAATTTGGAACTAGATAAAATAAAATATATTTTAAAAGAATTATCTAGAATAGATGAACTTACAAAAACAGATACACAAGATACATTAATTCTTTTAAAGGCATTAATTATGAGTATCTAAAGATAATAAAAAAGAAATAAATGAAATAAGTATAAAAATATATAGTTAGAAAAAAATATAGATATAAAAATATAAGGAATTGGTTTTGAAAAAAGGTAGTAAAAAAGAATTTAGTAAAGATAAACAAAAAAATAAAAACAAAAACAAAAATAAAAAAATAAATAAAAAAACAAATAAAAATTTAAAAGAAATTGAAGCTACAAAACCTAATTTAAATGCGAGAAAAAATAAAAAGAAAGACAGAAAAAATACTCGAATTAAAAAAAGTGGAAATACAAAATATAAACACTCATTAGATGAAAAACTAAAATTTATTGGAATAGATAAAGATAATATTCCAAGTGCTTTACTAAAACAAGGAAAAACAAATTTTAAATTAAACAGCTTAGCAAAAGACAAATCTGAAGATGTATATATATATTTAAATATAAAAGATTTAGAATTTTTACTTACAGAAAAAAATAGTGATGAAGATTTATCTGTTAAATATAAAGATGCAAAAAGTATAAGTGAGTATTTAACATTTGATGAAAATGATGAACTAAAAGCAAAAGATACATTAAAATTTTTAAAACTTATTGAAAATCTAGATGAAAATGAAATCTCTAGAATAGAAAAAATGCAAGATATATTTTTAAAAAGTGAGCCAGATTCAATAAGATATTTCAAATCAAATAAATGGAATATATATTACAGTAGTACTGAGAAAAAATACTTTATGCTAGTGTGCATAGATGAAGGAACAAATGAGTTTTTGTATGCACTAAAAGAGAAGATAAAGTGTATAACTAATAATAAAGATAAATATATTTATGTTCCAATATCATATATAGAACAATCAACAGAGTTTTTAACTAAAGAAGAAAAAAATGAATTTGAAAATATATTATGGTATTACACTAGAAACTGGCCAATGAGTTTTGATTTATACAATAAAAATAATGAATATTCTCTAAATTTTATTGGAGATATAGATATATTTGAAAGAGCAAAAGGAAGATATAGATTAGAGTTTAAAGAAAAAGAAGAGGTTTTAAAATTTTTTAAAATATTAAAAGCAATATATACTATTGAACATGATACAAAAAAACATATATCTTTTGAGACATTACTTTCAAAAGAAGGAAGTTTAGTATTTAAATATAAAGATAAAGAAGTATCTTATGAAAAACTGCCAGAATTGTTTAAAGAAATAATATCTGCAGTGCTTAAAAGTTATGATTGGTATGTAAAAGAATTAGAAAAAAGAGCTTTAGAACACGAAGTTATAAAAACTAAAATGGAAGATAAAGAAAAAACATATCAAAAATATCAAAATGAGATTGTAAGATATTTAAATATAAAAGATACTTTTTTTGGTAAATTTAAATATTTTTTAGAAAGCAATAATATCTTAAAAAGAATGTTTAAAGAAAACTCAGAGAAATATAATATAAGTGCTGAAGAAAAATATAGATTATCTGAAAGCGAAAAAGAAAAAGTAATTAATAAAATTAATGAAGAAATAAATATAGAAATTAAAAAAACTAATAAAGATTTAAATGTAGAAAATATTCAAGATTTAAAAACAAAACAAGATATAACTGTAGAAGATATTATTAAAACATATGATATATATATTAGCATCTATGATAAAACTATAGATTTAATAAATGACATAAATGCAGGCAAACTATTTTTAATAAATATAGATAGAAAAATATCTAATGCTAAAAAATATTTAAAAGAAATTGAATTTTCAAAAAGAAGTATATTCTCTTTCTGGAAATTTACGAATAAAGACAATATTAAAGAACTAAGTGAACCAGAAGAAATAAAACTTCCACATGAAAAAACAGAAGAAGAAAGAAATAAAATAGAAGTAGAAGACAAGAAAGAAAAAATATTTAATTATGAGATAGACTTTTTAAATTTTTCAGAAAATGTAGATACAATACAAAGAAAAAAATTAACAAATGAAGAAATATCTAGCATATATGCTGCAAAGTATTTAATTAAAGAAATAAATCTTTTAAATGATCTAGAACATTTAAGTGATGAAGATGAAGAAAACAAAAATAAAAAAACAAATATATTAGAGCTTTTAGAAAAATCTTTAGAAAATCTAAAAAAAGAATTTAAAAATAAAGAAGAATATATTGATGCAAGCTATGACATATTTGGAAAAGCTGAAAAAGCTGAAACGGTAAGATATATGAAAGATAAATCTTTTAGAGAAAAAGATAGAAACATATATGAAAGTATACATTTTAATAAAAACATGAATGTAGATGAATATATAGAAAGATTAAAAGATATTGAAAACATTTTAAAGAAAGCGTTTTTGAAAATAACTGCTGATCAAAAAATATCTTTGTATGCATTAGAAGATTTAGAAAACGAACCTGAAAAAGATAAATATAAAATGTTTAATTTAGATATAGTTTCAGAACTTAAAGATTATTCAGGTAATAAAGATAAATTTAAATTAATTAAATTAAATATTAGAAAAGATGTTAGTCTTTTATATTATACAAATATAGTTTTTTATATGAACAACAATAAAACATTACCACTAGGTATGGAAAATTCTACAAATGTTTTAATTAATATGAAAGATTTAAAAGAAAAATATACATTAAAAAAAGAAAAAGAAAAAAGTATATATATAAATAAATACTTTGATAAACCAACAAATGTAGATAGAGAAATTGAATATAA
Source organism: uncultured Clostridiaceae bacterium (assembly GCA_946998225.1). Taxonomy (GTDB): domain Bacteria; phylum Bacillota; class Clostridia; order TANB77; family CAG-508; genus CAMPYH01. Next base: position 298,739 of record CAMPYH010000001.1, read on the forward strand.
TAAAGTGGAAGAAATAGTCTCAGAAAACAACATCAAGGAAATAATTGTTGAAGAAATTACAATTTAGAAAATAAATAAAGGAGTATTTTAAAATACATATAATGTATACATATGGAAGATAATCAAATAGAAGAAATAAAACAAAGAATAGATATAGTAGATTTAATAAACGAATATGTTCCGCTAAAAAAGAGGGGGTCAAATTATATAGGACTTTGTCCTTTCCATAATGAAAAGACACCCTCTTTTACGGTTAATCCCACAAAGAATTTTTACCATTGTTTTGGATGTGGTAAAGGTGGAAATGTATACAACTTTTTAATGGATATAGAAAACATAGACTTTAAAGAAGCATTAGAAATTTTAGCAGGGCGAGCTGGTGTAGAACTTCAAAGAAAAACATTTACATATGAAGATAAAAAAGAAATTTCTTTTAAAGAAAGATTAATGGAAATAAATGAACTTGCTAAAAACTATTATAAAGAAACATTATATAAACCTAGTTCAAAAAAAGCACAAGAATATATAAGGGAAAGAAAACTTACAAATGATTCTTTAAATACATTTGAAATAGGATATAGTGATGGAAATGTATATGAGTTTTTAAAAAGAAAAGGTTATACAGATAAAGAAATAGAAAGTTCAGGAATCTGCTATAAAAGAGACGACGGAAAATTTATAGATAGATTTTGGGGTAGAGTAATCTTTCCAATAAAAGATATTAGAGGAAATGTCCTTGCATTTGGTGGAAGAAATATAGAAAAAGATTCTAAATATGCAAAATATATAAATACAAGTGATACTCCAATATACAACAAAGGTCATCATTTATTTGGCATGGATATAGCTAGAAAATATTCAAGAGATCAAATAATATTAGTTGAAGGATATATGGACGTTATATCACTGCATCAAGCGGGAATTAAAAATGCTGTAGCACCACTTGGAACTGCACTTACAGACATGCAGGCAAATTTAGTTAAAAGCAGGGCAAAAGAAGTTCTTACTTGTTATGACTCAGATGAAGCAGGAACTGAAGCAAATTTAAGAGGAATTGATGTACTACATAATAAAAAGATAGAAGCTAGAGTAATAAATCTAGGTGATGCAAAAGATCCAGATGAATATATAAATAAATATGGATTAATATCTTTTAAACAAAAAATAGATGAAGCTGTAACTGGAATAATGTTTAAAATAGATGTATTAAAAAGAAGGATAAATATAGATACCCCGCAAGGAAAAATTGAGTTTTTAACTGAACTTGCAAAAATTATTGCAGATATTCCAAATAAATTAGAACAAGAAGTATATATAGATGAAGCATCTAAAAAATATCATATATCTAAAGAAGCAATTTCTTTAGAAGTAAATAAAGCTATAAGAATAAAATTAGATAATATTGAAAAAGAAAAAAAACAAAATGAGTTTAGAAATAATTTTCAAAAAGAAAAAGATAGAATAAAAGAAAATAAGAATGTAGATATAAATGAAAATAATGAAATTGAGGATACAGTAGATCCAAAAAATATTCTACAAAAATATGCAGCTCAAAATATTAAAAGGGAAGAATTAATAATATATATTTTACTAAATTATAAAGAGCTTGTAGAAGATATGTTTAAAGAAAATATACTTCAATATATATTAAATGAAGATAATAAAAAATGTATAAAATACATTTTAGAAGAATATAAAAAAGACCCAGAAATAGATATTCAAAAATTAATAGCTGATGCAAAAGATGAAAATATTTTAAAAAATCTAACTAAAATAGGAATGACAGATATAGAAAATTTTAAAGCAAAAGAAGTGTTTTTAGATATATTAAATACTTTTAAAAACCAAGTTCTTAATTTTAAAAAAGAAAATATAATAAATAGAATAAATACTCTTACAGATAAAATAAGTGTTGAAACAAAAGAAGACGAAATTAAAAAATTAAAAGCTGAAAAAGAAAAATATTTAAATGAACTAACTAAAATAATAACAGAAATAACAAATAGCAAGAAAAGATAATGGAGGGAAAATGGTACAAGAAGAACTAGAAAAATTAAAAAAGGATGAACTAAAAGAGTTATTAGATAAGAATAATATAAAATATACAACTAGTATGAAAAAAGAAGAGCTTATTGAGCTTGGACTTAGCATTAAAAAGAAAAAGACTGCAAAAGAAGCACTAATAGAACTTGAGAAAAAAGAACAAGAAGAGAAAGAAAAAATTGTTAATGAACTTGTTAAAAAAGCAAAAAAACAAGGAAAGATAACACTTCAAGAAATAGCACTTGCACTTGAAGATCCATCTACAGATGAAATAGAAGAAATATTTGAAAGACTAGAAGATGAAGGCGTTAAATTTAAAGGAGCTAAAGTTAAAATAACTGATGAAGATGATGAAGAAGTAGATGAAGATGAAGAGATAGATGTTAATTTAGACGAAGTAGATGAATTAGATGAAATAGATGAAGTAGATCAAAAAGAACTTGAAGAGATAGAAAAAGCAGAATTAAATTCTGAAACAGAATTTAGAGATACTTTAGAAGGTGTAAGAGTAGATGATCCTGTTAAAATGTATTTAAGGGAAATAGGAAGTATTCCTCTTTTAACACATGAAGAAGAAATATATTATGGTACTTTAGTACTTGAAGGTAATGAGGAAGCAAAACAAAAATTAATAACTTCAAATTTAAAACTTGTTGTAAGTATTGCTAAAAAATATATGGGAAGAGGAATGCAATTTCTAGATTTAATTCAAGAAGGAAATTTTGGATTAATGAAAGCTGTTGAAAAGTTTGATGTAAAAAGAGGATATAAATTTAGTACATATGCTACATGGTGGATAAGACAAGCAATAACAAGATCTATTGCAGATCAATCAAGAACAATTAGAATACCTGTACATATGGTAGAGACAATAAATAAATATTCAAGAACACAAAGACTTTTACTTCAAAAATTAGGAAGAGAAGCAACAGAAGAAGAAATAGCAGAAGAAATGGGACTTACTGTAGATAAAGTTCAAGAAATTAAGAAAATATCTCAAGAGCCAATTTCTCTTGAAACACCAAAGGGTGATGATGACGATGGAACAATTTCAGAATTTATTCCAGATGAAGAAACAGAAACACCATATGAAGCTGCATCAAATGTACTTTTAAAAGAACAAATATCTAAACTTATGAAAGAACAATTAACAGATAGAGAAGAAATGGTGCTTAGATTAAGATTTGGTTTAGATGATGGAAAAGCAAGAACTCTTGAAGAAGTGGGTAAAGTATTTGATGTAACTAGAGAAAGAATAAGACAAATAGAAGCAAAGGCACTTAAAAAATTAAGCAAGCCTGGTGCTGAATTAAATTTAAAGGACTTTTTAGAGTAATATGGAAGAAAATTTAAATGAAAATAAAAAGATAGAAGAGCCAAAGGAATTACTTCTTCAAGATAAAATAAATAAAATATTTAAAAAAGTTATTGAAATATTTGAAGATGTTATTTCAATGTTTTTTGATACTAATTTAAAAGATGATGTTTCAAATAACAAAAATAGTAATATAGAATTAGAAGAAGAAACATATAATTTAGAAGATGAAGAAGAAACTGAAATAAAAGAAATAAATAAATTAAGTAAAGTTAAGTTTAATAAAAAAGTAAAAGAGGCTAAAAATAATGTTAGAAATTAGATGGCATGGAAGAGGCGGACAAGGTGCAAAAACTGCATCAGAAATGTTTGCTAAAATAGTATTTGATTCAGGAAAATTCGTACAAAGTTTTCCTGAATTTGGACCTGAAAGAGCAGGAGCTCCTATGAGAGCATATAATAGGATAGCAGATACAAAAATTAGAATGAATCATAATATTTATTCTCCAGATGTAGTAGTTATACTAGATCCTAGTTTAGATATTTTAGAATGTTTTAGCGGAATAAAAGAGGATGGAGTTGTTTTAATAAATGTATCAGAAGAAAACTTTAATAAATTAAATTTAAAGGAAAAAATACATAATATAGATTCAAATTTAAAAATATATATAATAGATGGAGATAAGATTTCTAAAGATGAACTTGGAAAAGTTTTTCCTAATATTTCTGTTATGTCTGCACTTGTAAAGATATCTAATTTAATTACTGAAGAAAAGTATTTTGAATTAGGAGAAATGGTAATTAAAAATGTTTTTAGTCAAAAAGAAAGTGTAATAGAGGGAAATATAAATGCTTTAAAAAGAGCATATAATGAAGTTAAAAAGGTGAATAATGATTAACAAATTAGAAAACTATAAAGAAATGGAAGAAAATTCTAGAGGTGGAATGGTAAAAAATCCTGGAAACTCTGAAGAATATATTACAGGAACATGGAGGATAAGAAAACCAATATTTAATATTGAAAAATGTATCCAATGTGGATTTTGTTTTAATGTGTGTCCAGAAGATGCGATTCCAGTTACAGGAGAATATGTAAGACAAGATTTTAACTATGATAGATGTAAAGGCTGCGGGATATGCTCAAAGGTATGTCCGGTTAAAGCAATTATTATGTCAGATTTAAATGAAGAATAAAAAAATTAATTGAAAGGTTTAAAATGGAATTAAGTTTAACAGGAAATGATGCAATTGCATATGCAATGAAACAATTAAATCCAGATGTAATTGCTGCATATCCAATTACACCAAGTACTACAATACCTGAAAAAATTTCAGAATATATTAATAGTGGTCTTATGGATACAGAATTTATATCTGTTGAAAGTGAACACTCAGCAATGGCGGCAAGTATTGGAGCAAGCCTTGCAGGAGCAAGAGCAATGACTGCTACTTCTTCAAATGGCCTTATGTATATGTTTGAAATGTTACATATAGCATCAGGTCTTAGAACATCACTTGTACTGTCACTTGTTACAAGAGCAGTATCTGCACCTCTTAATATTCATAATGATCATTCAGATGCTATGGAAATGAGAAATACAGGGTTTATTATGCTTTTTAGCGAAGACAATCAAGAAGCATATGATAATTTCATAATAGGAACAAAACTTGCTGAAGACCAAAGAATAAGTCTTCCACTTGCTGTAGTTCAAGACGGATATATTGTTTCACATAAAAATACAAATATGGAAGTTTTAGATGATGAAGTTGTTAAGAATTTTGTTGGTGAATATAAAAGAGAAAACACTTTATTAGATAAAGATAATCCTGTTACATATGGTGCATTAGATTTACCACCATATCTTTTCGAACATAAAAAAGGCCAGCTAGATGCATTAATAAAATCTAAAGATGTACTTAGAAAAATAGATGAAGAATACGAAAAAATATCTGGAAGAAAATATGATTTCTTTGAAGAATATATGTTAGATGATGCAGAAAGAGTTATAGTAATACTAGGATCTGGTGCAGGAAATGTAAAAGACGTAGTAGATGATTTAAGAGAAAAAGGAGAAAAAGTAGGCCTTTTAAAAATAAGACTATATAGACCTTTTCCTGGAAAAGAAATTATAAATGCAATAAATTCAAAACCAAATATAAAAAGTATAGCAGTATTAGATAAAGTAATACCATTTGGAGGAGAAGGCGGAGCACTTTATTTAGACTTTGCTTCAGCATCATATACATATGGTAATGATTTAGATGGAGATAAAGATAAAAAGCAATATAATGTTTTAAACTATATCTATGGTATTGGTGGAAGAGATTTTAAACCAGAATATATATACAAAGTATTTGAGGAATTAAAGGAAGAAAAACAAGAAGGAAAACACGTAAGATATTTAGGATTAAGAGGTGAAGAGTAATGTATGTTTTAAAAAATATGGTAGGAGATACAATAAGTCGTTTTAATGCAGGACACAGAATGTGTGCTGGATGTGGAACACCTGTTATTGTAAGAACAGTACTAAGAGCTGTTAAAAAGGAAGATCATGTTGTGGTTTCTAATGCAACAGGATGTTTAGAGGTATCTAGTACTATTTATCCATATACAGCTTGGAAAGATTCATATATTCATACAGCTTTTGCATCTTCTGCAGCGGCAATATCTGGAGTTGAAGGTGCATATAATGCATTAAAAAGAAAAGGAAAACTAAAAGAAGGTGATACTAAATTTATAGTTTTCTCTGGTGATGGTGGTACATATGATATAGGTCTTCAAAGTCTATCTGGAGCAATTGAAAGAGGACATGACTTTACATATGTTTGCTACGATAACGGTGGATATATGAATACAGGAATACAAAGATCTTCAGCTACACCTGAATTTGCAAAGACAACAACTACACCAATTGGAACAAAAGTATCTGGAAAAGTAGAAAAAAGAAAAGATTTAACAGGTATTATTGAAAGACATCATATTCCATATTTAGCTCAAACAGCAATAACAAACAATTTTAAAGATTTATATACTAAATCTGAAAAAGCAATATATACTGAAGGTCCAACATTTTTAAATGTATTTTCACCATGTCCTACAGGTTGGGAATATCCTACTGAAGATATGATGGAAGTGTCTAAACTTGCAGTAGAAACATGTTACTGGCCTCTATTTGAAGTAATTGATGGTAAATATATAGTAAACTATAAACCAGCAAATAAAAAACCTATAGAAGAGTTTTTAAAAACACAAAAAAGATTTGCACATATGTTTAAAGAAGAAAACAAATGGATGATAGAAAAATTTCAAGAAGAAGTAGATAAAGAGTGGGAAAAACTTTTAAAACTTGAGGAGATGACAAATAAAGATGAACAAGAGTAAAAAAGAAAAATCTAAAGTAAAAGAAATATATAATAAAAAAGAAGATATAAATTATTTATCTTTTGGAGATTTCTTAGGAGAAAAAGTTACTGCAATATATACAGAGGCACATAATTTTGATGCTAGAAGAATTATAGAAAACGATATAAGAAATAGAAGTTTTAGAAATATAATGGATGATTTAGGTGTAAAACTAATATATATGCCAAATACTTTTCATACAGATAATGTATTAAACTTAGATGAATTTCCTGAAGAAAAAGTAGGAGTATATAGAGATATAACTGAAAATGCAGAAAATCAATACATGTTAAAGTTTTTAGAATATGAAGCTGATGCAATAATAGGAAGTATGAACGGTAGACCAATTAGTATGCAGGTTGCAGATTGTAATGCAATATATTTATATGATACTAAAAACAAGGCTTATGCACTTATACATAGTGGATGGAAAGGCACACTTGATTTAATCACTAGAAAAACATTATTAAAAATGGAAAAAGATTTTAATACAAATCCTAAAGATCTTAAAGTTGTACTTGGTCCATCAATAAGCAAAGATTCTTTTGAAGTAGAAGAAAATGTATTTACTGAATTTGAAAAAATGTTAGAAAAAGAAAAAATGAAAAAAGAAAAATATATTACTAAGCTAAAGGAAAATAATAAAAAGAATATAGATTTAAAAAGAATAATAATTGATGATCTTTTGAAATTTGGAGTAAAAGAAGAAAATATATTAAATATTGAAGAAGATACAGTAACACTAAAGTATGAAAATGGAGAGTATAAATATCATTCACATAGAAGAGATAAAGAAAAAGCAGGAAGAAATATGGCTTTAATATATTTAGAAAGATAGATATAAAAAAATATAATTGACTTGCAAAGAAAGTTTTAATTAGATATCATGAAATCAAGGATATGTATATGAAAAATAAAAATATAAGAGTTTTAGTTATTTTTATTTTAATTATTTTTGTTTTACTAGCTTCTTATCAGGAATATATAAAAATAAGAAGTAATAAAAAATTAAAGCAAATAGCAAATCAGGAAAAACAAATTTTTGGAGATCCAAATTACATGCAAAATCAATATTTAAATGGAACAGTTTTGAAAAATATTGTAATAGATGATGTTAAATATAATGAATCTAAAAACACAATAGAGTATACAATAAAAAATAATAGCAACAATGAAGTGTTTATTAATAATGAGGTTCAATATATTTCAAATAATGATAGAATATACGCATATTCAACATGTAAAGGAAATATAAGTGACAAAAAAATATACCAAGGGAAATTACAAAAAATGCATATGAAAATATCTATTAACCCAAATGAAAAATTAGATTTTGAATTACAGTTAAATAATGTAAAACCTGAAAAAATAAATTTAAAACATATAATATATGAAGATTTTATGACATCCAAAATTTTGGGTGTCGTTTTAAAATAAAAATTATATAAATTAGGAATTATTATGAAAAAGATCTTAATAAATAAAAGAAACATTATAGTTTTTATAATGTTTATAATATCAATTTTATTTGTATTGTATTTACCCCATATTGTAGATTTTAAAACATTCAGCGTTGAACCTGCTGAGGGAAAAACAAAACAAGAATTAATAGAATTAAGAAAAGATATTACAAATCAAAATTTAAGGTATACATTAAATTTTAGTAATTATTTAAGTTTAAAATACAGAATTTCTATAGTATTTGGGATTTTTTTAGCTTCAATTTTTTTGGATTTTAGAGACCATTTATTAAAATATAATATTGGAAGAAATAATAAATATGAAAGAGATATTAAAAAAATTAAATTAGTATTATCATCAATTTCATCAATTTTTTCTTTGATAATAATGAGTATATTATTTATAATAGGATTGGTTGCTAAAGAATATGATGAAGTTTTGCTTTTTTTCGATAAATCTAGCATTTTATTTAATATTATAGTTGGCAATAAACTATTAGGGGTTATTTTGACTTCCATTATTGTAATGATATTTGAGTTTTTAAATACCTATTTAATATTAACAATAATTGATAGTTTTAATTTGATAAAAGGAATTTTTATAATTATATTTATGTTTTGGTTTTTGAGAGAATTGCTTTTAATAACAGGGTTATATGCTTTAACAAATGTAATTCCTAGTATAGGACTTACATATCTGGGATCAGAGTATATAAATATAAATAATTTTTTTAGTTCGATTTTGATAATGATCTTATGGATAATAGTTTTTGGTTTTATTAAAGTTAAAGGAAATTATGAAATTAAATAGAAGATTAAAAAAAATACTTTTATTAATAATAAAAGTAATAATTATATATATATTATTATTCAGTATATATAAGACAAATTTTTATGAAGAAAATGGTAATTTTAATTTAGCAAATAAAGAACAATTTATTAGTTTCGGAATAAATTCTTTATATGAAAAGCATCAAGATGAATTTGTGCTAATTACTCAAAAAATAGCTACCAACAGTTTACTTATATTTACTATATATTTTTTAACTATAAAAAGAGCATCAGAAATTTTTAATGGTTTTTCTAATATGATAAGAAATCAAGTTAGTAATTTAAATCAATTAATAAAGCAAATGATATTATTTTATATAAAGCCATTGTTAATTGAGGTTACAATTTTTATGGCAGTTGTACTTGTTTTTATTTCAATTAATAAATTAAATGGGAAATATACTTTGGAATTTTATAAATATTTTATAAAAATGTATATATTTTATATTAATTTACCCATAATATCACTTTTATTATCAAAAAACATATCAATATATTTAATACTACTATTTACTTTTTCAATATTTTCAACTTTTTTGATATGGCTACTTAATATTGAAATAGTAATATTAGTATATATTGCTTTATATATTTTTATATATAATTTTATAAAATATAGAGAGGAGAGAATATAATGCTTGAAATTATTGACGGTTATAAAGAATATGACGGAAAAATAGTTTTAAAAAATTTTTCACAGAAATTTAAAGATGGAAGAATTTACGCATTAGTGGGTCCTAATGGCAGTGGAAAAACAATTGTCTTAAAAGCGTTAACTGGGTATATAAAACTTACAAAAGGTCAAGTTAAGCAAGATGAAAATATAATAAGAGAAAAAAATAATTATATTGAAAATGCTGGAATTATAATAGAAACGCCAAATTTTATTTCTGATTTTACAGTTAATGAAAATTTAGAATATTTAAAAAAAATGAGTAAAAATAAAGATGAAATAAATCTTTTAGAATGGTATAAAAAATTTAATATGGAAGAATTTGCAAATAAGGAATTTGCAAAATTATCTCTAGGTACCAAACAGAAAGTTGGATTAATTCAAGCTTTTATGCATGATCCACAAATATATATTTTAGATGAACCTTTTAATTCGTTGGATAAAAAGACAATTGATATATTACAAAAACTTTTACTTGAGGAAAAAAATAAAGGAAAGACAATAATAATAACGACACATAATAATGATGAATTTATAAAAAAATGTGATTATCAAATTCATATGTTTGAAGGAGAAAAAATAAATTTGAAAAAATAATAAAAGTAATATATTATACAAATATAATATTAATAAATAATAAATCTTATTTAGAGTGATTGAGGGACTAGCCCTATGAAATCACACCAACCTATTAAGTTAGGTGGTAATGCTAGAACAATGAGATAACTTGAGGCATGTAGGAGTTATCTTACATGCTTTTGTTTTAGTAAAAAGATATATCTATATATTAATATATAAAAAAATTAAGGAGAAAATTATGGTAGAAAAAGTAAACCCAAAGCATCCAGATAAGGTTGCAGACAGAATTGCAGGAGCTATAGTGGATCTTGCATATAAAAAAGAAAAGGAGCCTAAAATAGCTGTAGAAATATTAATAGGACATAGAGAGTGTAATGTAATTATTGAAACAGATGTAGATTTTGAAGAAAGTGAAATTTATGAAATAGTAGAAAGAATAGATGGAAAACAAAAATTAAATCTACTTATTGTAGAACAAGATAAGTACTTAAATCAAAATCAAGAAGAAGGCATAAAAGCAGGAGATAATGGAATATTTAAAGGAGCTCCACTTACAGAAGAGCAAATAAAGATGTCAAAGATAGCAAGAGAAATATATGAAAAGTATGAAAGTGATGGGAAATATATATTAGATGGAGATAAATTAATTATATGTCAAAGTAATGCTGAGATAGATGATCTAAAAGCTAAATATCCAAATGCAGTAATAAATCCGCTTGGAAGCTGGACAGGCGGAACAGATGTAGACACAGGTGCTACAAATAGAAAACTTGGTTCAGATATGGCTGATTCAGTAACAGGCGGAGGACTTCATGGCAAGGATTTATCTAAAGGTGATGTAGCTATAAATATTTATGCATTTTTAAAAGCACAAAAAGAAAAAAGAAATGTATATATATCTTGTGCTATAGGTGATACCAAGATTGATGGAAAAGATTATTCTGAAATTGTAAAACTTGCTAAAGAGTATATAGAAAAAATTGGAGGGTTTGAAAAATTAGCAGAATGGGGATTATTCTAAAAAAACATTCAATTTCTTGCTAAAAATTAAATAATGTATTATAATTTATATGTTCTTATATATGGGAAAAGCTAAATTTAGTTTTCAATTTGTTTTAGATAAAAATTTAAAGCAAAGGAGGGATACCGATGATTTTAGATAAAAGAGCGCTAAACTTTTACTGTCAAGGTCCAGATGACGATGACGATGATGATGAGTGCCACTGTGAAGGAGAGTGCACTTGCGGAAAAAATTAAGTAAGAAACCATGCGTAGAATAACAAATTAAAGTCAATTGCAAAATGCTTTTCAAATAATCACCGTTAAGCATGTCAAAAGATTTATTTTCACCAAAAATTTGATTTATCTAAAAGCATATGTAAGAAGTAAAGAGGGGATATTCGTATTCCTTCTTTTTTTATATTTTGATAATTATTAAAATTTAATATATTATTACCTTGAGGTGATAATATGAATACAATAGAAAATCAAGTAAAAATTATTAATTTAAAAGAAGGAGATACTTTTGAAGGAAAACTCTTAGTAACAAAAATTGAAGAACTATTAACAAAAGGTGGCAAACCTTATGTATCAATAGATTTTTCAGATGATACTGGAAGTATTAATTCTAAAGTTTGGGACATGTCCAAAGATGAATTTGGATACAAGAAAGATGAAGTGGTTTTTCTAAAGGCGGTTGTTGAAAAGTTCAAGGATCTAAAACAATTTAAAATTGCAGACATTAGTCATTTAGCTACTGACGATCCAGATAATAATCCAAATGTATTTTTAAAAAGAGCTCCACTTGCTGAATCAGAAATTAAAGCAGAACTAAATAAATATATAAATATTATTTCTTCTGAAAATAAAAAGTATGGAGATATAGTTAAATATATTTTAAAAAAATACAAAGATGTATTTTTAGAACATCCAGCTGCAAAAAATGTACACCACAATTATTTAGGTGGACTTGCATATCATGTAATTAGAATGCTTAAACATGGAGAGGCACTTACAAATGTTTATACAAGTTTAAATAAGCCTTTATTACTTGCTGGTATATTAATACATGATGCAGGTAAGATGGAAGAACTTAGAGGACTCGGAGATATTACCTACACAATTACAGGTAGACTTTTAGGACACATTGTTATTGGAGATACTTTAATATGTGAAGCAGCAAAAGAACTTAATTTAGATTACGAAAAAGATGAAGAAGTTTTACTTTTAAGACATTTAGTACTTGCACATCATGGAAAATTTGAATGGGGTAGTCCAGTAATTCCTATTATTCCAGAAGCAACAGCACTTCATTCTATAGATAAGCTTGATGCAGATATAGAACAATATGAAGCGGCATATCAAGGAATAGAAAAAGGAGAAACAAGTCCAAAGGTATTTGGATTAAATGTAGAAGTATACAAAGCTAAGAATGATGGAAAAGATGTAGAGTAGAAAAGCTTTACATAATCTTGATTTGGATGGTATAATATTATTGATTTCTCTGAGCAAGTATTGTAAAGAGGAAAATATAAATATGGGACTTGCTATAACTATAGCAAAAGAAAGGACAAAAAGGTGATTATATGAAGGAAAAATTGAATTCATATCAAGAAGAAAGGGAGTTTTACACAAAGGAATTTGATCTTTTGAGAAAATGGGAAAAAATTCTCCCAACAAAAAGAGTTGAAAGAATGATTAAAACCATAAAAAAAGAGATAATAAGTGCACATCTCCAAGCGGTAAGAACAGAAAAAAGTGAATTTGAAGAATTGCTAAATGAAAACATTGAAGCAATAAAGAAGATTGAACAAGAGGTGATATAATGGATTCAATTATTAACGAAGAGCTTACTAAAAAGAAAGCTTTAGAACAAGAAAGAGGTTTCATAATAGGAGTTATAGATAGATGTCATAAGCATCTAGACGAGAAAAAAGGAAATCCAAGAGTTGAGAAATTAGCTCTAATGGTTAAAAAATATGCGATTCAGGAGTATATAAGCACTATTAAAGATGAAGAAGAAATACTAGAAGCGATCATGAAAGAAATATAATCATAGAAATTAAAAATAGAAGAGCAGACTAAGCTCTTTTATTTTTTTATAAACAGCATTTTTAGTTGACGGTATGAAGTGTTTGTGTTAAAATTATTTAGCATGAAAATGCCACATCGTTTAAAAATCCTATTTGCTTCAATAGGTTTTCTATATAAAAGATGTTTAGATATATAGAAATAAAATAAAGGGAGGTAATAATATGGCAGCAAAAGGCCCAAGAGAACATATTACATTAGAGTGCACAGAATGCAAAAGAAGAAATTATCTAACTGAAAAAAATAAAAGACATAATACAGAAAGATTAGAAATAAAAAAATATTGCAAATGGTGCGATAAAAGAACAACACATAAAGAAACAAAATAAGCGTTTTAGGAGTTAAAATGGCGAAAAAAGAAAATAAAGATGTAAAAAGAAATAATTCAAGTATAAAAGCTGAACTTAAAAAAGTTACTTGGCCTACAGGTAAAGAACTTTTCAAATCAACAGTAGCAGTATTTACAATTATACTTGTAGTAGTTTTAGTTATATTTATTTCAGATACAGTTTTTACAATAGGAACTAAACAATTAACAAATACAGTTAAAAATAGACAAGAGAAAGTTAAAGAAAATTCACAAAAAACTGAATTAAAAGTAGAAAATAAAGATAAAGAAAACGAAAACAAAAAAGAAAAACAAAAAGCAGAAGATAAAAAACAAGAAGAAAAAAAGGAAAATAAATAATACATAATTAAAATATAAAATGGAGGAAATATGGACGAAGATAAAAATACAAAATATAGTAGTGAACCAAATTGGTATGTAGTTCATACATATTCAGGATATGAACAAAAGGTAAAAAACGATCTAGAACAAAAGATTGAAAATAGAGGTCTTCAAGATTATATATTTGATATAGTTATACCAATGGAAGAACAAATAACTATAAAAAATGGTAAATCAGAAAAGAAATTAAAAAAAGTATTTCCAGGTTATGTATTAATTAAAATGATAGTTACTGAATCAACATGGTATATAGTAAGAAACACAACAGGAGTTACAGGTTTTGTAGGAGCAGGAACTACTCCAATTCCACTTACTAAAGAAGAAATAAGAAAATTAGGTTTTGAAGATGTTGAAATCTATTTAGATTATGAAGTTGGAGATAAAGTAGAAGTGTTAACAGGACCTTTCCAAGGTAATGTAGGAACAGTTGAAGAAGTAAATTTAGACGCTAAAAAGGCGAAAATATCTATTGAATTATTTAATAGAGAAACAATTGCAGAAGTAACTTTTGAACAAATTCAAAAAGTACAAGTAAATTAAAGGAGAATAAAATGGCTGAAAAGAAAATAGAATCAGTAGTAAAATTACAAATTGAAGCAGGAAAAGCATCACCAGCTCCTCCAGTAGGACCAGCATTAGGATCTACAGGTGTTAATATAATGGAGTTTGTTAAAGCTTTTAATGATAGAACAGCAGATAAAATGGGAGATATAATTCCAGTTGTTTTAACTGTTTATCAAGATAAATCTTTTGATTTTATAACAAAGGTTTCACCTGTTTCACAATTAATTAAAAAAGAATTACATATTAAAAGTGGTTCTGGTGAACCAAATAAAAACAAAGTTGCAAAACTTACAAAAGAACAAGTTAAGAAAATTGCAGAAACAAAAATGCCAGATTTAAATGCTGCATCTTTAGAAACAGCTATGAAAATGGTTGAAGGAACTGCAAGATCAATGGGAATAACTGTTGAAAAATAATAAAATTTAAATTTAAAATAAAATTGGGAGAGGAAACTCGAAAAAACCAAAGGAGATAAAATGAAAAAAAGAGGAAAGAAATATTTAGAAAGCTTAGAGCTTATAAAAGATAAAGAAAAATATACAATTGATGAGGCATTAGAAATTTTAGAAAAACTACCTAAGAGAAATTTTGATGAAACTGTTGAAGTTCACATTAAATTAGGTGTTGATTCAAGAAATGCAGACCAACAAGTAAGAGGAACATTAGTACTTCCTCACGGAACTGGTAAAGACAAAAAAGTTCTTGTATTTGCTAAAGGAGATAAAGCTAAAGAAGCTGAAGCAGCAGGTGCAGATTTTGTTGGAGCTGAAGATTTAGTTGAAAAAATCCAAAAAGAAAATTGGTATGATTTTGATGTTGTAGTTGCAACACCAGATATGATGGGTGTAGTAGGAAGAATTGGTAAAGAATTAGGACCAAAAGGACTTATGCCTAATCCAAAATCTGGAACAATTACAATGAATATAGAAGATGCTGTTAAAGAAATTAAAGCAGGTAAAGTTGAATACAGACTAGATAAAACAAATATTATGCACCTTGCATTAGGTAAAGCATCTTTTGGAAAAGACAAATTAAAAGACAATATTGAAGCACTTATAGATGCAGTAAAGAAAGCTAAACCAGCAGCATCTAAAGGTAAATATTTTAGATCAGTAACAATTACAACAACAATGGGACCTGGAATTGCTATTGATGAAACAAAAATAATTTAATTAGCAAAAATATTTGCAATTAAATAAAAAACAAAGTATAATAAAAAACGTAATAAATACTTTTTACCAAAGACAGTTAGCAAAAAGGTAAGTCTAACCTAGGTATGTGATTAAATAATTAGAAATTTACTCCATGCCTTTTGGTATGGAGTTTTTATAAATAAAAATGGAGGTAGAACTTTGGCAAACGTAAAAATAGTTGAGAAGAAGAAAAAAGAAGTTGAAGTATTATCTAAACAAATAGAAAAAGCTGAAATAGTTTTACTTGCAAACTACAGAGGTATAACAGTAGATCTAGATACTAAATTAAGAAGAGAAATTAGAGAACATAATGGAACATACGAAGTAGTTAGAAGTAATGCGGTTAAAAGAGCTTTTGCTAAATTAGATATAACTGTCGATGAAAACGTTTTTGAAGGACCTACAGCAATTATTATAGCAGATGAAAATTATTTAGGAGTTTTAAAAACTATATATAAGTTTTCAAAAGAAAATGATTTTTATGTATTAAAAGCTGGAATGATTGAAGGTCAAATAAAAACAATTGAAGAACTTAGTGTTCTTGCACAACTACCATCAAGAGAAGAACTTCTTGGAATGCTTGCTGGAACTTTATTATCTACAATTCAAAAACTTGCAATCGCTGTAAATGAAGTACAAAAAGTTAAAGAAAAAGGCGTAGAAGTTAAAGAAGAAAATAAAGAAGAAGCAAAAGCTGAAGAAGAAGTTAAAGAAGAAACAAAAGAGGTAGAAGAAACAGAAAAAGAAGAAGAAAAGAAAGAAGAAAATAAGGAGTAATAAATGAACGAAAAAGTTGAAAAAATATTAGAACAAATTGATGTATTAACAGTTCAAGAATTAGCAGAACTAGTTAAAGCTATTGAAGAAAAATATGAAGTATCAGCAACAGCTGTAGCAGCAGCACCAGCAGCAGCAGGAGCTGGAGAAGCAGCAGCAAAATCAGAATTTAATGTAGAATTAACAGAAATAGGTGGAAACAAAATCCAAGTTATAAAAGTTGTTAAAGATGTATTAGGAGTTGGACTTAAAGATGCTAAAGATTTAGTAGAAAAAGCACCAGCAGTTATTAAAGAAAATGTACCAGCAGCAGAAGCAGAAGAATTAAAAGCTAAAATAGAAGAAGCTGGAGCAACAGTAACTTTAAAATAATAGTTTTATAAATACATTTTGAAAGAAAGCCTTTGCTTTCTTTCTTTTTTTTTCCTTATACATGTGATACAATACAAGATACAAATTGTATTAAAAGGGAAAAATTGGAAGACAGAATAAAAGAAATAAATTTAGAATTAGAAGAAATAAATAGTAAAATAAAAGTTAGTAAAAATAGAATAGATTGGCTTAAAGATGCAATTATTCAAAAACAAGATGAACTAGATAACACTAAGTTTGATGATTTACTGTTTATATTTAATATGTTCAAAAGAGGAGAAATAAATAAACTAGAAGAAGAAAAAGAACAATACAAAAAAGATTTAACAGATGAAAGAAAAGTAAAATGGGAGCTCGAAAACTCTAAAGAGAATTTAGAGATGGAAAAGAAGGATCTATATAATAGATTAATGAATGAAACTTTGAAAAAAGATGATAAGGAAAAAGACAAAGACAAAGACAAATATATAGATAGAGAAATAGATATTAATTAAAGATGGAGAGATTATGTATAATAAAGAAATAGATGAAAAATGGCAAAAACAATGGGAAAATGCAAATTTATATAAATTTGATGAAAACAGTGATAAACCAAAATATTATATGGTTGAAATGTTTTCATATCCTTCAGGTGCAAAATTACATATAGGTCATTGGTATAACTATGCTCTATGTGATACTTTTGCAAGATTTAAAAAGATGAGCGGATATAATTTGTTTCATCCAATGGGCTTTGACTCATTTGGACTTCCAGCTGAAAATTATGCAATAAAAACAGGTATACATCCAAAAGATTCAACAGAAGAAAATATAAGAAATATGAAAGAACAATTAAGAGCATTAGGTGCATCATTTAATTGGGAATATACACTAAGTACGCATTCAGAGAATTATTATAAATGGACACAATGGTTGTTTTTACAATTATATAAACATGGTTTAGCATACAGAAAAATGTCACTTGTAAACTGGTGTCCAAAATGTAATACAGTTCTTGCAAATGAACAAGTAATAAATGGTAAATGTGAAAGATGTGATAGTGTAATTGAAAGAAAAAAATTAAAACAATGGTTTTTTAAAATTACAGATTACAGTGAACAACTTTTAAATGATTTAAATAAATTAGATTGGCCTGAAAAAACTAAAAAGATCCAAACAAATTGGATTGGAAAAAGTAAAGGTGCAATAGTTAAATTTAAATTAGAAGAACCTTTAGTTATAGATGGTGAAAAAATAGAATATTTAGAAACATTTACAACAAGAGTGGATACACTTTTTGGAATAACATTTTTATCTATCGCTCCAGAAGGAGATATAGCTCAAGTTATTGCAACTGATGAATATAAAGATAAGGTAAAAAAATATATTAATGAAAGTAAAAAAGTATCTGAACTTGAAAGACAATTTACAGATAGAGAAAAAACAGGTGAATTTACAGGCAAATATGTAATTCATCCTTTAACAGGAAAAAAGATTCCTGTATATGTAGCAGATTATGTTATTGAAGGATACGGATCTGGTGCTGTAATGGGAGTTCCTGCACATGATGAAAGAGACTTTGATTTTGCTAAAAAGAAAGGTCTAGACATAATTAGAGTTGTAAAAGGCGATAGTGAAGAAGATGATGAAAATAAAGCGTATTCATTAAAAGAAGGTACTTTAATAAATTCTGAAGAATTTACAGGACTAGATGTTTTAGAAGGACAAAAAGCAATTGTAAAAAAACTTGAGTCATTAGGACTTGGTGAATTTAAGACAAATTACAAATTAAAAGATTGGTTAGTTTCAAGACAAAGATATTGGGGTGCTCCAATACCAATAATATATTGTGATCATTGTGGAACTGTTCCAGTTCCTGAAAAGGACTTACCTGTAAAGCTTCCATATAATGTAGAGTTTAAACCAGATGGTGAAAGTCCACTTGCAAAATGTAAAGAATTTATTAATTGCACTTGCCCTAAGTGTGGTAAACCTGCAAAAAGAGAAGCAGATACATTGGATACATTTGTATGTTCATCTTGGTATGAACTAAGATATCCTTCAGCAAATATAGATGCTGTACCATTTGATAAAGAAATAACTAAAAAAATGCTTCCTGTAGATAAATATGTAGGCGGAGCAGAACATGCTGCAATGCATTTAATTTATACAAGATTTATAACTAAAGTATTAAGAGATTTAGGTTATGTAGATTTTGATGAAAGCTTTCCAAGTTTAAAACACCAAGGTTTAATTTTAGGTCCAGATGGAAATAAAATGAGTAAATCTAAAGGAAATACAATTGCACCAGATGAATTTGTAGATAAATATGGTGCAGATACATTAAGAATGTATATTATGTTTGCATTTGCTTTTGAAGAAGGTGGTCCTTGGGATAATAATGGTATCAAATCTATGAGTAAGTATATTAATAGAGTTGATTCATATATAGAAAGACTTAAAAAACATTTAGGTGAATTAGTAGATGAAGTAAAAGATGGAGATAAAGGTTTAGATTATGCATATAATTATGCATTAAAAGAAATAACTAAAGATGTAAATGATTTTGCTTTTAATACAGCTATTGCAAGACTTATGGAACTTACAAATGAGCTTATTAAATATGAAAATGAATTTGGATATACAAAAAAACTTTTTGATATTACTCAAAAGTTCATAGTTATCTTTTCAATATTTGCTCCACATTTTGGTGAAGAAATATGGCATGAATTAGGAAATAATTCATTTGTTTACACAAATGAATGGCCAAAAGTGGATGAATCAAAACTAGTAAAAGATACATTTAAGCTACCCGTACAAATTAATGGAAAAGTAAGAGATGTATTAGAGTTTGAAAATGGAATAGATGAAGAAAAGATCAAAGAGCAAGTAATGAGTTCTGAAAAAATTAAAGAACAATTAAAAGGAAAAGAAATAGTTAAAGAAATATATATAAAAGGTAGAATATATAATATTGTTATTAAATAAAAAATGTATTTGAAAAAACATATATATAGATATAAAATAATAAAAAATAAATATAAAGGTGGTAGGAAATGGAATTAGGTAATTTTGAACAAAATAATGTACAAAATGATATTTTAAAAACAGATAATGTATCAGATAGTATAGATAATTTTGAACCATCACATGTAAATGTTGAAGCTCCAGCAAATTCAAATTTAAAACTAGATAATATAAATATGGAACAAGTAAGTAAAAAAGCAGGAGATAATAAAGGGAAAAGTGGTAAAAGCATAGCAGGTTTACTTGCTTTAATATTAGCATTCGTAGCAATACTTCTTACAATATATCTATATACAGAATTTGTTAAACAAAATAAAAAAATGGACAAATTAAATGCAGAAATTAATAAAACAACTAAAACATTAGAAAATACAAGAAAAGATTTAGATAAAAAAATAGAAGAATTCAAAAAAGAAGCAGATAGAAAAGTTAGTGAACAAGAAAAAGATAGAACAAAAGCAGATCAAAATAAATTAAACTATATAAAAGTTGCAGAAAATGTATTAAACGAAGTTGGAAGAGAATACAAAAAAGATCAAAAAACTTTCCAAGATGATAAAGGTGTTTTAGATCAAAAAGCTTTTGAAAACAAATTCTTAAAAAATAATGAAATTGTTAAAATGAATAGTGATGGAAAGTGGAAAATAGAAACAGAAGGTTCAACAATAAAATATATTTATGAATATAATTTAGAAAAAGATAAAGTAAATAATTTTAAAGTAGAACTTACACTAAAATCAGAAGGAAATTTTGAAGTTAAATCTTTTAAAATGCCAAAGGAAAATGCTGAAAAACAATCTGGAAACATGTCTTTTAATAGATAGGAGAAAAAATGGGAAATAAAAAAGCATATAGAAATGGAATTAGTTTAGTTTCGCTTATAGGAATAATATTTGTTTTACTAGTTTTAGCTGGATTAATTTTAAGGATGGTACTTGGTCCAAATGGACTTCTTAGTAAATCTGAAAGAGAAGAATACAGAAAAACTGGTATTGAACTTAGAAAAGTATTAGTACAAGAATTAGATAGAAGAAATAAATTAAGACTAAATGAAGAAATAAACAATAAAGAACCAATGTTTAAATCTCCACAAGAAATTACAAATATTTTAAATAAAAAAGCTGAAGATTTACATGCTATAGTACAAGATATAAGTTTTTATGAAATATCTAAGGAAGAAAAAGATAAATTAAAAGAAAATGAAAAAAATAGTAAGATAGAAATGTACATAAACAAAGGAAATGAATTATCTAAAACAGAAGAATTTAATGAAGATATAAAATCAGCAAAAGAACCAATAATCATAAAGGTTGTAGGAACTAAAAAGAATAAAGAAAATGTAGAAAAATATACTTTTGTTTTTGAAGTAACATTTCAAGCAGAAAATTTTGTATCTATAAATGGTGATGTAAAAATACATGAAACAAAAGCTTTTGAAAGACAAAAAAAGGAAGACGAAAAGAAAAAGAAAAATAACAATAAAAAAGAGAATAAAAAAGTAGAAAACAAAAAGTAGAAAATAAATAAATATAAATTATTAATATTAAAAGTAACAAAATCATTTTATATAAATTGATCTATTGTTACTTTTTTTATGTAAAATTTTAAAAAGCCTTTAGAAAATGTTTTTTTTAAAATATATTAGAATTAATGAAAAGTATTGTGAGGAATATATGGAAATTATATTAAATCTAGTAGTGTTATATATAGGTGCTATATTTGGAAATCTATACTATAACTTAAAAGAATATATTTTAAGAAAAGATTTAGAAAAAAAAGAAACTAAAAAAATAAAGAAAGAAACAAATTGTAATCTAAAAGGCGGATTTTTAGGAAACATACCTTTTGTTTCATATTTCTTTAATAAAGGTGAGTGCAAGAAATGTAAAAAAGATCATGCAAAATTAAAACTAATATCTGAACTAGTAATAGGTATGGTATTTGTATTAGTATTTAATTCAGCAAATCTTACTCAAATATTTTTAAATAAATCTACTCAAATTGATAAAATGGAAATCCTTTTAAAAGGTGGATTAATGTTTACGCTCCCACTAACATTAGGTTTCATATACTTACTTGGAATTATTGAAAGAGAAACAAAGACATTAAACGTTAATGTTATGACATATGGCGTTATTATGGCGGCGGCACTTATAATCATAAAATTCATAGTTAATATTCCAAATGTTAAATATTCAAAATTAGAAATGACTACAGCAGGAATATATATGCTTATAGTTCTTCTAATATATTTAATGCAACTTTTAACTTTTTCTAAAGATCCAGAAAGTAAATATACTGTAGATATTGTTCTTATGGTATTTATACTTAATATATATTTTGGAAGTGCAAATACAATATCAACAATAATACTTTCTATAATATATATTCTAATGGGAAATATTTTTGGATGGTTTAGAAATAAAGAATATAAAGAAAATATATATGTAAAAAAAGAAAATGGTAAATTTAAGACAAGAAAAGAAGGATCTTTTGTTACTGAATATAGATACATACCATTTTCACTAATAATTGGTAGCATGGGAATTGTTTCATTAGTTGTAAATAATTTTGTAGCTACATTAGGTGTAATAGCATAATGAATAAAGAATATTGTATTGGTATTGATATTGGTGGAAGTCATATAAAAATGGCTATTCTAGATAGTAAAAATGAAATAATAGATTTTGAAGAGGTATATCTTAATAAAGAAGATAAAGTATCTAAGAAGTCTGTTATTGATTTTATTGAATCAAATATTATATATATGAAAAATGAATTATCTAAAAGATTAGGTGAAAATTCTTTTCAAAATATTTCTTTAATAGGTGTGTCATCACCTGGAATAATTAAAGATGGTATAATTAAAAATGCCAAGAATTTAAATATAGATGAATACAATATATCAAAGTTTTTAAAAGAGAGTTTTAACATAAATAATATAGTAGTTATAAATGACGGGCTTGCAGGAACATATGGAGAAAAAGAATTAGGAACCTTAAAAGATGTTAAAGATGGAGTATTTTTAACCATTGGGACAGGTATTGGCGGAGAAGTGATCTTAAATGGAGAAGTTTTAAAAACTTCGACAAATATAGGTTTTGAATTAGGACATACAATAATAGAACTAAATGGTAGAAAATGTTCATGTGGAAAGTATGGATGTTTTGAACAGTACTGTTCAATGAGAGTTCTTAGAGAATATATTAATAATGTTTTAAAACAAGAAAAACATTTAGACCTAGATAAAATATTAAATGAAGAATATTTAAATAAAAACGATATAGAAAATATTGAAGTTAAAAAAGTAATTAATAGATATATAGAAGATTTAGCAGAAGGAATAGTTTCAATTTGTGAAATATTTAATCCACAATTAATCTGTATTAGTGGATCTTTTTCTAAATTTGCATATCTTTTTAAATTACTTAGAGACGAGCTTAAAAACAAAAAAACAGTAACAGATAATAACGCAGAAATAAAAGCGGGATTATTACAAAATGATGCAAATATATATGGTGCAGTAATATATGGAAAGGTAAAAGATGTATAAGAATAAAAAAGTTTTTGCAATATTAGATGCAACAGAGAATAAAAAATATAGAAATTCTAAAAAAATATTGTCAAAACAAAATGTAAAGAAAATAGAAGAAATAATGAAAAAAATAGATAAATTAGAATATACTGAAGAATATTTTAATACACCTATTTTTATTAATACACTCTTAGTTTTTGAAAAATCAGATATTATTGATGCTGTATATTTAATAGTGGATGAAGAAGATGAAGAAAAAGTAAAAGAACTTGTAGAAAAATATAATATAAAGAAAATAAATAAATACTTGCTTTCAGATTCTTTAAGACAATATAGTATGGAACTTGCATTAGATGAAATAATTATATCAAAAGAACAACCACAATTTATAATAACACATGATGCAAAAGCACCATTTATTAACGAAGATACAATAAAACAATTGAGTGATGGAATGCATAAAAACATGGCATGTGTTTTTGGATATCCACTTAAAGATAATGTTAAAAAAGTTAATTTAGATGAGATGAAAATAATGGAAAAGGTTAAAGTACAAGAATTATGGAATACACAGTTTCCAAAAATGTTTTTATCTGGTATATTAATTTCAGCATATAATTATGCAGATGAATTTCAATTATATTCAGAAGATGATGCAACATTAATTGAATATATGAGATTCCCTATTAAAATATTAGATGGTGGAATGAAAAATAATATATTAGATGTATCTATATTTGATACATTAGGAAGAATATTTGAAGAAAAAATTAAATAAAGATAACGAAAGTTTAAAAGAAAAGTTAGATAATAGTATAGATAATAAATCATTAAAAGGATTTATTATTTTTACTATTGTCATTTTTTTATTACTTATATCTGTATATATTTCAAATAATGATTTTAGAAAATTTGTAGATACAAAAATACTTAAAAAGGTAGTAAGTGAAGAAAGACTTAAAGAAATATATGAAAGTACATCATCACAAAATACTTTTTTATCCAATAAATTTGTGCATATTTTAGATTCTGGTGAAATTAAAAACTATGATAGAAATGGAAATTTAATAAGTACAAATATTTTAAGTATTGGTAGTGCTGTATCAGATAATCGAGATGATTATATGATACTTGGTGAAAAAGGTGGAAGAAAGATCTTTCTTTTTGAAAGAGGAAAACTAAAATGGGAAAGAGAATTAGATGTAAATATTTCCAATGTTAATATAAATAAAAATGGAAAAATAGCAGTAACAGGAAATTCTACAATGTATAATTCAGTTATAGTCCTTATAGATGAAAATGGAAATCAATATTTAAAAAAATATTTAAGAACAAAATATGCAAGTAAAGCACAGATTTCTGGTAATAATAAATTTTTAGTACTGGCATTAATAGATTATGCTAAAATACAAATATCTTCTGAAATAGAGATAATAGATATAGATAGAGCTATAAAAGATGAAACCGGAGCTATAATAAAAACATATATCAAAGATAAATTAATATTAGATATAGATACTATGGATACTGAAGAAACACTAGTAAAATACATAGATGAAATTTATTTAGTAGATAAAAACGAAGAAAAGAAAATACATGATATAGGTCCAAAAACCATGTTTGTAAGTTTAAATATAAATGATGGTTTTACTGAAATATCTGAAGTTAAATCAAATATTTTAGCACAAAAATATGAACTTAAAATTTATGATAAATATGGCAGTAAATCTGGTACACTAATGTTAGAAGACGATATGCCTAAAAATATGATTACACATAGAAGTAGTATATTAATAGAAACACCAAAAACAATTACAATAGCATCAGATATGGGTTGGCTTAAGAAAAAATATTCATCTAAAAGAAATTTCTTAGATGTAAAAGTTTCTGAAGGTCTTATTGCAATAATATATTCAGATAAGGTGTCTTTAATATCTTTATAAAGAAATAAGAACAAAAATGAACAAAGTAAAATAAAAGAAAAGAATGAAAAAAATAAAACAAAATAAATAAAAAAGCTATCTTAATTATTAAATTTAAGATAGCTTTTATTATTCTTCAATGCTTTCAAGTTTTGTATCTAATAGAATTTCTAATTCTTCATATGGTTTATCTAATGAGAAAGATAATTCACTTAGTAGTGATTGTTTAGCATTCATTAACATTTTCTTTTCACTTGTAGATAAATTTTTAATTTTATTTCTAAGTGTAAGATTTTTATATATATCTGTTATTTCGTCAACATCGCCTGTTTTCATTTTATTTTTATTCTCTTGAAATCTAGTAGACCATTTATCTGCTTGTTCAGGGTTTATTTGTGTAAAATTATTAATTATTTCATTTGCTTTTTCTTCAGAAATAATTGGTCTTAAACCAAGTTCATCAGATTTGTCTACAGGTAACATTACTGTAACTCCGCCTGGCATTTCTATAATATAGTATTTAGCAATTTCGTTTAATATGTTTTTTTCTTCTATATTATTTATAACTCCAGCTCCATGTAATGGATAAAAAATTTTATCTCCAATATTATACATATTTAAGTCTTCCTTTCTTAGATATTTAAATTATACCATGAAATGCTTTAAAACACAATTAAAAAGAAAAACCAAAAAAGGCTGAAAAAGCTGTAAAATAAAGGAAAAAATTATTCAGATAAAAATATATTAAATAGATTTAATATATGGAAAATTTATACCTTAAAATCAATATAAATAGTTTTCTTCTTGAATATTTTGGCATTTCTCCATATAATCAAAAAAGAATAAAATAGTGAAAAATAAAAACAAAACAAAAATAAAAATATAAGGAATATACATGTTTAAGAATATGCTAAAAAATAAAAAAGAAATTATAAATAAAATGTTTATCATTGCATTATCAATATTTGTATTAATGCAACCATTTTTAGAGCTAATGTTTTTTCATAAACCAAATTATCCAAAAGCTTATGGATTAAAACTTGCTACATTTATTAGAATAATTGTATTTGGGATAGTAGTAGTACTATTTTTATTAACAAATCAATTAGAGAAAAAACATATTAAATATTGGATGGTATATATTGGATTAATATGTATATATTTGATAGGAAATAGGATCAATTCAAAACGTTTCTATTCATTTAATCCAACAGGATTTAATTATAGTTTTAAAGGTGAAATATTTTATTTAATAAGAATGCTTATGTCAATAATTACTATATTTATGATTTATTATTCAAATATTAGTAAAAAACAAATGAACAATATAATAATTGGTGTATCGCTATTAATTTCTTTAAATGTTATTTTATCTAATATTTTTAAATTAGGTTATCCTACATATAGCCATGGCAAGATAGAATATACTATTTTTGATTGGTTTTCAGGTAAGGCAGATATGGAGCCATATCTATTAAGTACAAGAGGATTTTTCCATGATCCAATTTTATCTATTGCACTTGTATCAACATTGCCATATTTAATATATTTATATATAAAAGATAGAAAACCATATAAAGCAGTAATATTCATTTTAAGTATAATAGCACTGGTTATGATGGGTACATATGCATCAACATTCTCAACAATAATTGTGCTTTCAATTATGCTTTTAGTATTTGTAGCTAAATTATTAATGGAAAGATTGATTATTAAGAATAAAAAATATTCAAATAAAAACACATATATAACAGTTTCAGTATTAACAGTTTTAATGATATTAAATGCAATACTAGTAGTAAAGAGTCCAGCACTTCTTAAAAAATCTTTTGATAGAGAACAAATGCAATTAGCTGAAAAAGAATATATGAGAGAAGGCAATAAAGAAAAAATAGATGAAGAAAAAGTATTTGCTATGACAAGAGAAGAGCAAATAAAGTTTTTTGAAGAAAGGTACAAAGAAGTTGGATTTAATCCAGACTTTATACATACATTTTATTCATTTAAATATGATCCTGAATTTTGGATAGATCAAATGAAAAAAAGATCTTTTGAAGCAAGAAGAGATCAAAGAAGTGTAGAAAAAGACATGTTTGAAAGAGTTTCTAAAGTTAGCAACAACAAAGGAGATATAATCTTTGGTATGGGATTTAGTAGAGCTTCAAATGTATTTACATTAGAAAGAGACTTTTTGTATCAATATTATTCAGTAGGAATATTTGGAACAATACTAATACTTGGACCATATATAGCAATGCTATTTGCAGGCATCATTTTAATATTAAAACAAGGAATAACTAATTTCAGTGTAAAAACAAATGCACTGGTATTATCTTCAGGATTAACTCTTTGTTTAGCGGGATATAGTGGAAATACCGTAGAAAATTTAGGAATATCAACTATAATGGCATTAAATTATGGTTTACTATTAAAAAATATATATGCAAATAAATATTTACTTAAAACAAAAGATAAGGAAAAAGAAACTGAAAGGATTACTAAAGAAGAAAAAGAAAAAGTAAAAAAACAAAAAGTAAAAAACAAATAAAAAATGGAGTAAGGATGGCAGATAAAGAAAAAGGACTTATAGATAATATAAAGCAAAAAAACATTATGAATATAGAATTTATAATATTTGCATTTTTAATTATAAGTCCATTTATAGACTGTATAACAGCAATAAGCAAAAGATTAAATATAAATATTCCAAGTATGTCAGAAATAATAAGAATTATATTTTTATTATTTATAGGAATATATTTTCTATTTAAAACAAAAATAACAAAATTAAAGAAATTTACTTTAGTATATTTTGGAATAATTGGAATTTTTAGTATTTTTTCTATACTTAATTTAAGTGCTCTACATTTAGGAAATGGAAATTTATCTAATATAAAAAATATTGTAAAGATATTTTATTTTTCAGTTGTTCTGATGATTTTTATAAATATTTTTATAGATAAAGACTTTAAAATAAAAAAAGAACAACTTACAAAAATAGGATTAATATATGGACTATTAATATTTATACCAACATCATTTGGAACATATTTTGAATCATATGGATGGATGGGACAAGAAGGAACGAATGGACTGTTTTATGCTGCAAATGAAACAGGTGCAATACTTTCAATGCTAAATATGTTTATGTATTTATATTTTATACAAAAACCTGTTACAGCATATAGTTTTGTATGTGTATTAGTTAGTACATATGTAAATGCATATTTAGGAACTAAAGCACCATTTTATGCATTTGTGATTTCAGCAATGTTTTTATTTATATATTTTGTTTTTAATAATGTAATAATGGAAAACTATGAAAAGAGTAAAGCGAGAAATATTTTCAAAAAGGGATTAATAATATTATTAGTAGCTATTATTGTATTTCCAACATCACCTTTTGCGAATAATTATTATGGATTAAGAAATAAAATGAAATTAATAAAGACTAAAGAAACAAAGAAAAAATCAAAAGATAAAAAATTTGATCCAGAATCTTCTTTAAAAAGTAGAAAGCTTTTTAAGGAAATGGCAAGCAAAAAATTTGAAAAACAAAGTTTAAAAACAAAACTTTTAGGAATGGGTACTTATGAAATAGATCCTAAAGAAATTAGAGAAAACAAAGAGTATAAAGAAATTTCTAAAGAGCTAATATTACAAAAATCAGTTGAAATAGATTATTATGATGTATTCTATTCTACAGGATATATAGGACTAATTTTAACAATAGCTCCAATTATATCAATATTAGGTTGTGCAATTATAAAAACATTTATGAACTTTAAAGAAAATATAAAAGATATAGATAAAATATCTCAGCTTTTTGTTGTATTTCTTGTAATAGGAGTATCATTTATAGCAGGACATGCATTTGTAGCTCCAGCAGTAAGTGTTTTAATAGCAGTAATTTTAGCAAATTTAGTCTATGATTTTAATATGATTAAAAAATAAATATAAGTTAGGAAAGAGATGAAACTAAGAAAAATATTAGAAAAAACATATTTAAATACAAGTGAAGGATATACTAAAATAAAAGAATATCTTGAAAATGAAGAAAAGAAAATTGTAGTAACACTTAATCCGGAAGGAATTATGCAGGCACTTAATGATGAAGAATTGTATAATGTATATATGGATGAAAATACTATTTTATACTGTGAATCAGTTGGTGTAAAATGGGCAATTAAAAAATGTTTGAAACAAAATCTGGAATATATTCCTGGAATAGAACTTTTTGAAAAGCTTATTAAAGAAACAAAAAACAATGATATGTCAGTTTATTTATATGGTGCAACAGAAGAGGTTATAACTAAGTTTTCAGATATTCTAAAACAAGATGGTGTAAATTTAAAAGGATTTAGGAACGGATATAATCTAGAAAACAAAGAGGAATTCTTTGAAAAAATTAAATCTGAAGATCCAGATCTTATAGCTTTTGCACTAGGAGTAGGTAAACAAGAAAAAGAATTATATGAATTATCTAAAAAAACAAATAAAGGAATTTTCATAGGAGTAGGGGGTTCTTTTGATGTGCTTTCTGGAACCAAAAAAAGAGCTCCAAAAATGGTCAGAAAATTAAAAATAGAATGGCTTTATAGAATTTTAAAAGAGCCTTCAAGGATTAAAAGATTTTGGAATAATAACGTAAAGTTTGCGTTTTTAGTATTAAAAGAAAAAAGGAAATAGATGAGAAGTAAAAAGACATTAAGAAATGTTTTATCAAATGTAATTTTTAATATAATAATTGCATTTTTAGGATTTGCAAAAATTAAAGTTTTTATGAAGAGTTTTTCAACAGATTTATATTCTCTTCATCAACTTTTTTACCAAATTTTTGCATATTTTACTATTGCGGATATTGGTTTTGGTTTAGTTATTAATAAAAATTTATATAAAGCATTTGCAAAAAAAGACAAAGATGAAATTACTAAAATATATGTAACTTCTAAAAAGTTTTATAATATCTTAGGTGGAATACTTTTATTATTTGCCATAGGTTTTAGCTTTTTTGTTAATAATTTTACTAAAGCTCAAATAGATTTATCATATATGCAAATAATGTTTTTATCTGTAATTACACTTAATATAATAGATTATTTTTTTGAAGCTCCAAAAGGAATAATTACAGCAGATGAGAAATTATATGAAGTAAATTATTTAATAAAAGGTGCAAAAGTATTAACAGCAATTATACAAATAGGACTAGTATTTTTAAAACTAGACTATATATTAATAATGCTAGTTTCAATAATATTTAATTTACTAATAAATATTTATATAAATCATAAGATATTTAAAAAATATCCATATATAAGCGAAAGTAAAAATATTAAATTTAATAAAGAATATTTAAAAGATACAAAGGATTTAATACCAGCAAAATTATCTGGTGTATTAAATTCAAATACAGATATTATCTTAATATCTACATTTATAAATCCGTTAATGGTTAATATATATTCATCATATAATTATATAATTAAATTTGTGACAGATACTACATATATAATGTCTGCGGCAATAGTTCCAAGCTTTGCTGCAAAAATTAATAGTGATGAAAAAGAAAGTTATAATATATTTGAAGAAATAAATATATTCTTCTTATTTTTAGCATCTTTTACAAGTATTATGTTTTATATGCTATTAAATCCTTTAATAAAGTTGTGGATAGGTGAGGAATATTTAGTATCTAAAACTACTTTAGCACTTTTTGTAATACTAGGATTTCAAATGATTTTAAGAAGAGGAATAGATATTGTTATAAATAGTAAAGGCTATTTTAAGGAGACTAAAAAGCCTGTATTTTACGAAGCACTATTAAATTTAATAATATCTCTTGCACTTATTAAACCTTTAGGAATAAATGGGGTTTTAATGGGTAGTATATTTGCTACACTTTTTACAACATTTATTTTTCATCCAATATTTATTTATAAAAATGTTTTTAAGAAAAATGTTATTATATTTTATTTAAGAAGTCTTATTGGATTTACTATATCTATATTATTAGCATTTTTAACTTCTTTAATTAAAATTAATATATCTGGAGTAGGATCATTTATATTAAATGTAATTCTTTACTCTGTTGTAGTTTTAACAGTATTATTTACACTTTTTTATTTGATTTTTAAACCAATGAGAAATTTAACTATAAGAGCTAAAGATTTAATATTAAATATTCTAAAAACAAGGAGAAAAGATGAAAGATAGTTTGAAATTTACAATTGTAATGCCAACATATAATGACGCGGATACAATTATATTTACTCTTGAGTCTATTAGGAAACAAGAATATAAAAATTGGGAACTAATAATTTCAAACGATGGTTCAACAGATAATACAAGAGAAATATTAAAAGATTATATTGAAAAGAATGCTTTAGAAGATAAAGTTAAATATATAGAAGATGAAAATGGAGATCAAAATAATGCAATTTTAAGAACTCTTGAGTATATAACAGGTGATTATGTATATATACTTCATTCTGATGATCTTTTAAATAATGATAATTTACTTAAAGACGCAAATAATTATTTAATAAAAAATAGAGAATATGATGCAATAATTGCAGATGCAATTATTGTTAATAAAAATTATGAATTAATAGATATTAAAAAAACTAAAAAATATTCTAAAAAAGAATATATAATGCCACTAATGCTTTTATGGCTTGGTAGAAATTTATATATAGATATGGCGTTTTTTAAAAAAGAAGTTTTTGTAACTAAAGCAAAAGAAAGCTATATTAAATGGAATTTTCCATTTTGGTTTGATCCAGAAAAATATGAATTACTTAATGTTAAAAAAGTGGATTTTCCATTTTTTAAATATATGGTTTATGAAGGAAACTATATAAATAATGAAATAGGATCACTTAATGTAATAAATGGAGAACTTCGAACCGCTATAAATTTGATGAAAAAATATAGAGTCCCATTATATAAATTACAATACTTAATATTTAGAACGCTCAATAAATTTAATATAGGGTATAAACCTTTTTATATAGCTAAAGAGACAAGTGATAAAGAAAAATATAATATAGTAAAATTTATAATGAATAAAAGATATAGTGATGAAGATATAGAAAAATATCTAGGACTTAAAAACACTTTATTATTTTTTAAAAATTATAAAAAAGATGGAAATAAAATTCTTAATATACCTAAAATTGATGATAATGAATTTATATATTATGGCAAAGATATAAGAAGATTTAATAAAGATATGCTTTCAAATAATATATCTAAAACAACTTTATATATCCTTGAAAATATGAAAGATGGATTTAATAAAGTGGTTTTAGAAAATAAGGAAGATGAAGAAAAGGTAAAAGTAATACTAAAATTTTTATATATAGATAAATTTGTTGATATAGAATAGTATGATATAAATAAAATATTAAATATAAAAGGAAAAAAGATGGAAAATAAAATACCTAAAGTAATACATTATATATGGGTTGGAGGAAAAGATAAACCAAAAGATATAAAAAAATGTATGAAAAGCTGGGGAAAACATTTAGATGGTTATGAAATAAAGGAGTGGAATGAAAGTAATTTTGATATAAATTCACATCCTTTTTGTAAAGCGGCATATGATGCAAAAAAATGGGCTTTTGTAAGTGATTATATTAGGGCATATGTCATTTATAATGAAGGTGGAATATATCTAGATACAGATGTTATATTACTAGATAATTTTGATAAATTTTTAAAAAATAGAGCATTTGTAGGATTTGAAAATCCAGATCATCCTTTTACTGCAGTATTTGGAGCTGAAAAAAATCATCCTTTTGTTAAGAAAATATTAGATTATTATGATGAGATTAAAGATTACTCTTTTGATTTTGAGGCAAATAATACAATTTCAGTATCAGATATATTAATTAAAGATTTTGGAGCAGTAGCTAATAATAAATATCAAGAATTAAAAGAAGACATTGCTGTATATCCAGATAATGTACTTTGTAATCCTTCAAAAGAATCTACATCTATTCATATATTTACTGGTACTTGGCTTGATAATAAAAAGAGTATTAAATATAAATTTGTTAAGTTTTTTAAACTTAGAATAAGTAAAAAGTGGCAAGCAGAATTATACAGAATTATTTTTAGATAAGAGGTAAGAATTGAGGAAAAAAGTTGGAATAATAACATTACATTTAAATTTTGGAGGTGCAGAATTAGCATCTGTAAATCTTGCAAATATGCTTTCTGAAAAGTATGATGTAACAATTATAAATATGTATAAATCAAGCATACCATATAAGTTAAATGATAATGTACATATTGCACAATTAAGTGATATGTATCCAAATAAGGATGAGTTTAAACAAGCTATAAATAGAAAGAATATATTTAAGATTTTTAAAGAAGGTATTTTAAGTCTTAAAATATTAAGAGCTAGAATAAAACTTGTAAAAAAACATTTAAAAGAAAATAATTACGATTATTTAATTTCAAGTAGAGCATTATATACAAAACTTATAAATAATTTAAAATGTGAAAGTAAAAAGATAGCTGTAGAACACAGACACCATAATAATGATATAAAATATATAAATTATTTAATTAAAAATACAAACAATATAGATTGTTTTGTATCTGTATCAAAAGAATTAAATGAATTTTATACAAAAAAATTAAATTGCAGATGTGAATATATTCCAAATGCATTAGAAAGTGTTCCAGATGAAGAGAGTTTAGATATTTCTAAAAAAGAAAATATAATAATTGCTGTAGGAAGATTTGAAAAAGAAAAAGGGTTTTTAGATTTAATAAAAGTTTTTGAAAAAATAGAAAAAATGCTTCCAGAATATAAATTAGTTTTAGTTGGTGATGGAAGCTTAAAAAAAGAAATTATAGAAGAGATTAAAAAAAGAAATCTAGAAAGTAAAGTTGAGCTTACTGGATTTATAGAAAAAGATAAGTTAAATAAATTATATGAAAAATCAAAACTATATCTTATGACATCATTTGAAGAATCATTTGGACTTGTTGTAGGAGAAGCAGAAAGTTATAAAATACCTGTTATTGCATTTTCAAGTGCAACAGGTGCAGTAGAAATGCTAAATGGAACAGGTATAATAGTAGAAAATAGAGATATAGATAAAATGGCGAAAGAAGCTATAAACCTTTTACAATCAGATGATTATACTATAATAGCAAATAAAGCATACTTAAATATTAAAAGATTTGAATTTAATGAAGTTAAAAAAGATTGGGAAAGATTATTAGAAAAACTTTAAAATATAAAATATAAAGGAGAAATATATTTATGAAAAAAGTAATGTCAGTATTTGGTACTAGACCAGAAGCAATTAAAATGGCACCACTTGTAAAAGAATTAGAAAAAAGAGAGGGGATAGAGTCTATAGTTTGTGTAACAGCACAACATAGAGAAATGCTAGATCAAGTATTAAAAACATTTGATATTAAACCAGATTATGATTTAGATATAATGAAAAAAGGACAAACATTATCTGATATAACAGGAAGAGTTTTAAAAGGACTTGAAGAGGTTATAATTGAAGCAAAACCAGATATATTATTAGTTCACGGAGATACAACTACAACATTTGCAGCAGGGCTTGCAGCTTTTTATCAACAAGTAGCTGTAGGACATGTTGAAGCAGGACTTAGAACATATGATAAATATTCTCCTTTCCCAGAAGAGATGAATAGACAAATGGTAGACTGCTTTACTGATCTATATTTTGCACCTACAGATTTAAGTAAGGAAAATTTAATTAAAGAAGGAAAATCAGAAGAAAAAATATTTGTTACAGGTAATACTGTAATAGATGCAATGAAAACAACTGTAAATGAAGATTATAAAAATGATATTTTAGATTGGGCTAGTGATTCAAGAATGATTCTACTTACATCACATAGAAGAGAGAATCTAGGAAATCCAATGAGAAATATATTTAAGGCAGTAGATAGAATAACTAAAGAATTTGATGATATTAAAGTTATCTATCCTATACATTTAAATCCAAAAGTAAGAGAAATAGCAAAAGAAGTATTTGATGGAAATGAAAAAGTTAAATTAATAGAGCCACTTGAAGTTTTTGATTTCCATAATTTCCAAAAAGCATCATATTTAATTTTAAGCGATAGCGGCGGAATACAAGAAGAGGCACCTTCACTTGGAAAACCAGTTATAGTATTGAGAGATACAACAGAAAGACCAGAAGGAATAGATGCAGGAACATTAGTGCTTGCAGGAACAGATGAAGAAAATGTATATAGAATTACAAAAGAGCTACTTACAAATGAAGAAAAATACAAAAAAATGTCTAAAGCAGTAAATCCTTATGGTGATGGTCATGCAAGTGAAAGAATAGTAGACGAAATTATAAATTTTTTAAATTAGAAAAAATAAAGTAATAAAAAAATAAAAAAAATCAATTGATAATGTTTTTTTAAAAATATATAATTTAAAAATAATATATTAGGAGAAATATATGGTTTTTTTAATAGATGGTTTGCTAATTTTAGCAATAATTATTAGTGCATATAGAGGATACAAAAAAGGTTTTGTAGATGTTGCAATAGGCTTTTGCTCTATATTTGTAATAATATTTTTAATATGGCTTTTAGCAGGACCAATATCAATGGCTATTTTAAAAACACAAAAAGCAAAGAATTTAGAAAAAGATCTTAGTTATAAAATAGGTGAAGTTCTTAAAAAAGAAGATGAAAAAGAAAAAAATACTAAAAAAGAAAATGAACTTTTAGATCTTGTGCTAAAAATTAAAACAGGTGAAAAAGAAAAAACTAATTTACCGGAATATGCAGCAAGTAAATTAACAGAAACAATAGTAAAAGTATGTGTAAGTATATTATTATATGTTATTCTTTCATTAACATTTTTAATAGTAAATAAATTACTTACAAAAGCTTTAAACACATTCCAAGTATCATCAATGATAAATGGAGTAGGTGGTTTAATACTTAATTCAATTAAAACTTTTATAATTATATATTTACTGCTTTTTGCTATAAAAATGCTTTCACCAGTTATGTCTGAGAAAGTTACAAAAACAATAAATGATACATTTATAACAAATAAAATATATAATAATAACTATCTGGTAAAAAAAGTGGTGGGAGATAAGAAATAAATGGACAATAAAGATAATAAAGAAAAAGAAGTGAAATCTGTACATGAACTTGAAAATTTAAGGCGTGAATATAGAAAACAAAACATATATGAAAAAATAAACAAAATGAAGAAAAACACTGAAAAAGAAAGCCTTAAAAATTTAAAAGCAGATCAAAAGAATTTTAAACCTAAAAAAGAAAATAAAAAACTTGATATTAAAATTGATCAAAAAGATTACACTAAAGATGAAGATAAAAAAATAAATAAAAAAGAAAACAAAAGCGAAGTTAAAAGTAAAGGTAAAACTCAAACTACAAAGAAAACTAAAAAGAGTGAAGTAAAAAACAAAAAAGAAAAATTAAGAACACCAAAAGAGTGGAAAAAAAGAAGAATATGGAAAAGCATATTAATACTTTTCTTAACAGTATTTATAGTTTTCTTTTCATATTTTGTATATATCTTTTTATTAAATGGTGGCGGATTAAAAGGAATTGTATCTGCAACATTATGGCATAATCCTAAAAAGGTAGAAAACTTAAAGCCTTTTAATATTTTAATATTAGGAACAAATGAAAATAATACAGATACTATAATTGTAGCAAGCTATAATCCAAAAACGCAAGAAGCTTCAATGCTTTCAATACCTAGAGATACATTTATAGGAAATAATGTAAATACAGCATCAACAGCAGAAAAGATTAATGCAGTATATTTTAATCATGGTGTTAATTATTTAAAAAAGAAAATAGAAAATATGACAGGACTTGAAATACCATATTATGCAATACTTACAACAGATAATATTTCAAATCTTATGAAATTAGTAGGTGAAGTAGAGTTTGATGTTCCAATAGATATGTGTTATTTTGATGCAACTCAAAATCTAGATATACAATTAAAAAAAGGTTTACAAAAAATTGATAGCCAAAAAGCAGAAATGCTTTTAAGATTTAGACATAATTATGATGGTACAACATATCCAGCATCATATGGAATGGAAGATCATGGAAGGATGAGAACTCAAAGAGAGTTTATAAAGGCTGTAGCACATAAACTAATTAAAGAATTTGATATGTCTAAAATATATGAACTTGTAAGTAATGCTAATGCATATGTAAAAACAAATCTTAAATTTCATGACTATAGAGACTACATACCATATATTGTAGAATTTAATTCAGATGATATAAAAATGGGTAAAGTAAATGGTAGAGGAGTATTAGCAAGATATTTCTTCTTTGTTCCAGATTATAGAGATTTAGATAAAACAATCTTTGATTTATTTATATTCTCAGATGATGAAAGAAAAAATAGTCCGGCTAATTTCAGAGTTAAAAGAAATGTAAATCAAATTACAACAGTTACTCCGAAAAAAGAAGCTCCAAAAGCTCCTGTAACACCAACAGTACAGGAAGAACCACAAAAGCCAAATAAACCAGAAAAACCTGAAGTACCAGAAACTCCAAAGAAACCTCAAAAACCAGAAGAGAAAAAACCGAAAGAACCAGAAAAACCAAAAGATCCAGAAGTAAAGAAACCAGGAGTGAAAAAAGAATCTAGTAATTAACATAAAAAAAAGAGGCAAATGTTAATATATAAAGAAATATAAAAACAAATTGAATAGAAAAGAAAAAGAAGATATCTTATAGATATCTTCTTTATTATTTACGTCTAGGTTTAAATATTAGTACTGCAATTAGTATAACTACTAAATATGCAAGATATTGTTCAGCATTTAAATATAAATTTTTTGGATTTAAATTGCTCCATTTTAAACCTGTGTTTACTTTATTTTCTAAAAGCTGTTCAGTGTATGAATATAGTCTATTAGAAAGATTGTATCTATTTTCTTCTATATCTTGGTTTGCTACAATACAAATTATTTTATCTGGTTTATTTCTAACAACAATGTTTTTAGCAGAAACTAAACAGTATTTAGATAAATCATTATATCCAGTCTTTACACCAAATATATTTGGATCTTTAAATTTTCCATCTAATAGGTATTTATTAGTTGTCTTTTTAATATTTTGAGTTCTATTTTCATATGGAGGTATATTTACATAGCTTTTAGAGATTATAGATAAAAAGACTTTATCATTTAAAGCATATTTTGTTAGTTTAACTAGATCAGAAAGTGTTGTGTAATGATTAGGGTCTGCATATCCATATGAATTTGTAAAATTTGTATTTTCCATATTTAAATTTTTAAAAAGTTCTTTAACTTTTTCATCATAACTACTTTTTTCATCATTTAAAGCTCTTGCTAATACTTTAGTTGCATCATTACATGATGGTATCAAAGCAAAATGTAAAAGCTCTTCTACTGTAAAAGTTTCTCCAGGTATAAGTGGAACTTTTACATAACGATTTGGAATTTCAGTATCATCTTGAGTTACTTGTATTTTTTTATTTAAATCTAAGTTTTTAATAGCAAGTATACATGGAACTATTTTAGTAATACTTGCTGGATTTATTTTTACATTCTCGTTTTGCATTAGAATTATATTATTTTCTTTTAAACTATATGTAATAAAGATTTCACTATCATCTATATTGTCATTAAGAAAATCTAAATTATTTTTATTAAATTCAAAATTATACTCATTAATAGTTTCTTTTAAAGTTTTAGCATAAATATTTTTATTTAAAATAAAAAAAAGAATACTAAATATTAAAAGACTAATTAATATAGCATTATATTTTTTAGCATTTTTTAAAAACATTATAACCTCATAAATTTATTTAATTAAAACATATATTAATAATCTGGAAAAAGCAAGAAAACATAGAAAGGAAAAGCACATGAATAAATTAAAAGAAAAAATTGAAAAGTTTAAATCTTTAAATAAAAAAGAAAAAGAAAGATTAGGAATTAGAGTATTTGTTGGAATCTTAGTAATATATTTTATATTTTTTAGTGTGTTTAATAAAAAAGAAAATGCTGAAAGTAGTAATGAAAATATAAAAGAAAACTATAAATCATCATTTACCATAGGACATGAAAAAATATATGTACATTTATCTGGATATATAAAAAAAGAAGGTGTACTTGAAATGGAAGAAGGAAATAGATTAAGTGATGCAATAGAAAAAGCTGGCGGCCTTAAAGAAAATGCAAATATAAAATATTTAAATTTAGCAAAAAAAATAGAAGATGGTGAAAAAATATATATTCCAAATAATGAAGAGGTAAAAGGCTTTGAAAAAGGTAATTCAGAAATAGGAACTGCAAATACATATTTTGAAGAAGATTTGATAAAAGGTGAGCTTAGAAACACAAATAATAATGATAAAAAGCAAAAGATAAATATAAATAAGGCAAATACAGAAGAACTTAAAAAAATACCTGGAGTAGGTCAGGAGACAGCTAATAAGATAATAGATTACAGAAATAAAAATAAAAAATTTAAAAATAAAGAAGAAATTAAAAAAGTAGAAGGTATTGGTGAAAAGAAATATGATAAAATTAAAGACTATATAGTAGTTTAAAATCCTATTATTTGCTAAAAATACTTTTTAAATATATTATATAATTAAATAAATAAGTAAAGTAGGTGATATATGAAAACAGCAGATGAGATGATTAAATACTTAGAAGAAAATGGATTTAGAAGAAGCGCTTATGCAAAACACATGCTTAAAAAAAGAGCGCAATATATAGAAGAACAACTTGGTGAAAATGAATATGTAATGATGTGTTTTGTAGCTCAAACGGTTTCAGAAGATAATGGTAGAACATTTCCAAGTATACTTTTTACACCTATTTCATTTGCGTATAGAGATATTTGTTTTGTAGCACTTACAAATAAAAGAATAATACAATCTAGCATAAAAAACTTATTTATACATGAAAAAAGTATTATGGTAATTGAACTTACTTATTTAAATGATATATCTAAACATAAAAAAATGCTTTCTACTACAATGGTTATAGATACTATAAATGAGAAACTATCATATATTATGTTTAATAGATATGCTTCAATAACATATAAAAACTTTCAAATCGAACTTTCAAAAATAAGGGACAACAAAAACAGTGGTGATAATAAAAAAGAAGAAACCAAAAATATAATGGAAGAAGAATCAAGTTTTGAAAGAGTTGAAAGAAAAGATCCAAAGCTTGCAATGACTCAGGTAAAAGAATTATATGAAGCGGGTTTAATAACAGAAGAAAAGTATAATGAAAAAATGTCAGAAATTTTAAATAAAATTTGACAAAAATAGATATATTATATATTATTTGAATATCAAAGAAGCAAATGTCTCACCTTTATACCTTAAATGTGTGGTAAAGGTAATAAATTATTTAAATATATAAATAAAAAATAGACAAATATTATTGAGACAGCTTTTTTTGGTTGTCTATTTTTTTGGAGGTTATTATTAAAAATAAACATTTTATTAATGAGGATATAAGAGCGGATAAAGTTAAAGTTATATCTGAAACTGGAGAACAACTAGGGATACTTGATTTAGATGAAGCATTAGAAATAGCACAATCTAAAAAGATGGATTTAGTTTTAGTAGGAATGAATTCAAATCCTAAAGTATGTAGAATAATGGATTATGGTAAATTCTTATTTGAACAATCTAAAAGAGAAAAAGCAAATAAAAGATTATCTAAAGCAAATGAAATGAAAGAAATAAGAATTTCAAGTAATATTGCAGAACATGATTTAAACCATAAAGCAAAACTTGTAAAAGACTTTCTTGAAAAAGATCACAAAGTAAAAATTACTATGAGATTAAAAGGAAGAGAAATGCAAAAGAAAGAATTAGCATTTGAAGTTATGGATAAAATGTTAGATGTATTAGGACAAGACTTAGTTGAAGTAGAAAAGAAACCATTTTTAATGGGAAGAACAATACAA
This sequence comes from uncultured Clostridiaceae bacterium, assembly GCA_946998225.1. Classification (GTDB taxonomy): domain Bacteria; phylum Bacillota; class Clostridia; order TANB77; family CAG-508; genus CAMPYH01. Next base: position 340,225 of record CAMPYH010000001.1, read on the forward strand.
ATGATACTTTCAAAAAATAAAAAGTAATAAGGGAGGACATTATGGCAAAAAAAATAAAAGTTAAAACAAATAGAGCGGCTAAAAAAAGATTTACTTTTACAGCAACAGGAAAAATTAAAAGAACAAAAGCAAATAGAAGACATAGATTTGCTGGAAAAACTTCAAGACAAAAAAATACAGGTAAAATTCAAGACGCTACAATAAAAAGCGGAAAAAGAGAAAAAGTAATCAAAAAAATGATGCCTTATGATTAATACAAATAGGAGGAAAAGAAAATGGCAAGAATAAAAACAGGAAAAACTGCTAGAAAGAGACATAAAAAAATAATAAAATCTGCTAAAGGTTACTTTGGAATGAGAAGTACAAACTATAGAATAGCAAACCAAGCAGTTATGAAATCTGGAAACTACTCATATGTAGGAAGAAAAAATAAAAAAAGAGATTTCAGAAGATTATGGATAACAAGAATAAATGCTGCAGCAAGAATGCACGGAATGACATATAGCAAGATGGTAAATGCAATGAAAAAACAAAATATGATAATAAATAGAAAAATGCTTGCAGAAATGGCAGTTAATGATAAAGAAAGTTTTGAAAAACTTATTAAAGAACTAAATGCATAAAAAGTATTGACAAAGAAAAAGATACTTAATATAATGTAAATGTTGTACTGATATAGTACACGTGGGTAGGTGGCCGAGTGGTTAAAGGCGACAGACTGTAAATCTGTTCTCGTGAGAGTACGAAGGTTCGAATCCTTCCCTGCCCACCAACAAGCGCCCTTAGCTCAGTTGGTCAGAGCAACCGGCTCATAACCGGTGGGTCCAAGGTTCGAATCCTTGAGGGCGCACCAATAGGTACTGCCTTAATCTTGGTAGTATCTTTTTTTATATAAATAAAAAAATAATAAAAAGAGGTGTTTATGTTTTTTCATAGAAACGCGATATTAATTGTACATGGTTTTGGAGGAGGAGTATATGATTTGGAGTATCTATCTAAAATGTTAGAACTTAAAACAAATTATGATGTATATACTTATACACTCCCAGGTCATTCAGGTGAGAGTACAGATAAGATAACATATAAAGATTGGATAAAACGCTCAGAAGAAATGATGGAGTTTCTTATTGAGAATAAATATAAAAATATAACAGTTATGGGACATTCAATGGGTGGAATGATTGCAACATATCTTGCAGGTAAATACAAAAAGAATGTTAATAAATTAGTTTTAATTGCTCCAGCTTTTACAGTAACTGGACAAAAAGACGAAAAGTTAGATGTTAAAAAAGTTATTAAAGAATTTCCAAAGGTTTATGATCAATATGGTTTTAAATTTTTAATGGCTAAAGTTAAGAAATTACCTATTAATTTTTATGGAGAATTTTTAGAATTAAATAAAAAATATCAAAATACACCAAAAGATGTAATTGCTCCTACACTTTTAATATGGGGAGATGATGATCAAGTTGTTCCTCTAGCATATTCAAATAAACTTATTAATAAATTTAAAAATGCAGAAACAAAAATAATTGTTTTTAAAGATGGAACACATGATATATTTGGAGAATTTGTAAAGGAAAAAGCGGCAGAATATGTTATAGACTTTGTTAAGAAGACAAAAAATATGTATAAATTCCCAGAATACGTACAAATAGAGAAAAAATAAAAAAAATTAAAAAATATCTCATATTGTGTTGACAATAATCAAAAAAATAAGTATAATAAATTTATCATTGATGCGGGTGTAGTTCAATGGTAGAACCTCAGCCTTCCAAGCTGATGATGCGGGTTCGATTCCCGCTACTCGCTCCACAAAATGATAAAGATATTAGAAGATGCATTTGCACTTCTAATATTTTTTATATTAAAGTATTATCTTGATAAAAAAACTAAAATAGAATAATATATAAATATAAGAAGCCATAAGAAAGGAGAATTAAATATTTTTTAATATTTAATAAATATATATGGGTGAAGTATTAGTAATAACATCAGGTAAAGGTGGTGTTGGAAAAACAACAACTACAGCTAACTTGGGAGCAGCACTTGCTCTTGCAGATAAGAAAGTTTGTCTAGTGGATACAGACATTGGACTTAGAAACCTAGACGTTGTTATGGGATTAGAAAATAGAATAGTTTATGATATTGTAGATGTTGTAGAAGGAAAATGTAAAGTTCGTCAAGCATTAATAAAAGACAAAAGATTTAAAGAACTATATTTACTTCCAGCTGCACAAACTAAAGATAAGAACGCAATATCTGAAGAACAGATATTAAATTTAGTAAATAAATTAAAGGAAGACTTTGATTTTGTTTTAATAGACTGTCCAGCAGGTATAGAACAAGGGTTTAAAAATGCTATAGTTGGTGCAGATAGAGCAATTGTTGTTACAACTGCTGAAATATCAGCTATTAGAGATGCAGATAGAATAATTGCTTTAATAGAAGCGGCAGGGATAAAAAATCCGGAACTTATTGTTAATAAATTAAAACCTAATATGGTTAAAAAGGGCGAAATGATGGATGTAGATGATATCGTTGAACTTCTTGCCATAGATTTAATAGGTGTAGTTCCAGAAGATGAATGTATAATCATATATACAAATCAAGGAGAGCCTGTAATATTAAATAAAAAATCACCTTCAGGAAGAGCATATATAGAAATTTCAAGAAGAGTTTTAGGTGAGAATATAGAAGTTACTATTCCAAGAGCGAAAGAAGGCTTTTTTGAAAAAATAATTAAAAAATTTAGAAAGTAGAGTTAAGCATGTTAGATAATATCAAAAGCTTTTTTGCAGATTTAGCTAAAAAAATATCTGGAGATAATAAAATTGTTAAAAGTAATAAAGCTAGTGAAAAAGCAAAAGAAAGATTACATATTGTTTTAGTTCAAGATAGAGCAAATATATCTACAGATTATTTAGAACTTATGAAACAAGAAATTATAGATGTTATAAAAAAATATGTAGTGGTTGATGAAGGTAAAATTGATGTAAGATTTACAAACTCTGTAAATAATGATGGTACCTATTCAGCTCCAACTCTATATGCGAATGTTCCAATAATCAATATACGTAATGAAATGAAAGCACAAAAATTATCTAAAGAAGAAGTTAAAAAGCAAGAAGAATTAGAAGAAAAGGTTGATGAGGCACTTAAAAAAGATGATCAATTTGAAACAATGCAAGTTACTTTAGAAGCAAAAGGGGAAAAGAAAGTAGATGAACCTGATCTTTTAAAAGCAATAGAAGAAACTGCAAAGAAACAAAGAAAGCAAAACAAAAAAGAAACTAAAAAAGAAAATAAAAAAACAAAAACTAAAAGTAAAGAAAATAAATAATAGATAGTTAATACATCTTATAATATTACGTTAAAAATATTATTATAGGATGTATTTTTCATTTATTTAAAGTAGAATAAAAACATTAAGGAAGATTATGGAAAAATTAAAATATATATTTAGAGGAACAGAAGATAATTATACTTTTCATTCATATGGAAGTATACATTTAATTATATTAGCATTTTTTATTTTTGGTATTTGGTTTATATATAAAAATAAAGATAAAGATGCATTTTGTGAAATGATATTAAAAGCAATATCTAAAGTTTTATTGCTTGATCAAATTATTTTATATACATGGCAATTTAAATCTGGATTTTTCAATATAGAGCAAAGTCTTCCACTTTATCATTGTAGAATTGCAACATGGCTTGTAATTTTAGGAGTGCTTGCAAATAAAAAAACATTTAAAATTACTGGCATGTATTTTGGAGCTATGGGATCTCTAATGGGCTTATTAGTTGCAGATTTATATAAATTTTCATTTCCGCATTACACAAACTTCCAATTCTTTTTAGTGCATATTTTGCTTGGATGGTCAGCTGCACTTATACTTTTTAGTCAAAAAGAAAAGATTAGTGAAATAGAACTTAAAAAATCACTGTTAATTACTAATATATTAAATGTAATTATACTTACAGTAGACTTTATTCTTAGAAAAAAATACATGGAAGTAAACTATGGTTATCTTTTAACCACACCAGAAATGATTAAAATTAAACTTGGTACAAAATTAAATATAATTGTGATGATGAGTATATTTAATATAGCTATAATTTTAATGTATAAAATTTTTAATACAATTATTAAAAAAATTGTACTTAATAAATCTGAAGGAAGTAAAAATTCCTTGCATTAAAAAAATATATATAGTAAAATAAGCATGCAAGTAATTGCTCCTTGCCTTGGGTAAAGGCTAAATCCAGAAGGAGGTAAAGATATGAATAAATACGAAAGCGTTATTTTAGTAAAACCAACTTTAACAGAAGAAGAATTAAAAAATGTTAAAGAAAAATTCTTTAATTTAGTTAAAGATAATGGTGCTAAGATGTTATTAGACGAAAGCGAATATGCATTTGTTCTAAAGAAAACAGCTTATGAAGTAAGAAAGTTTAATAAAGCTCAATATTTAGTATTTCAATTTGAAGCAAATCCAGAATGTCTAGAAGAGCTTCATAGAGTTTATAGAATTTCTGATGAAATTTTAAAATTCATGACAGTTAAAATTGATGATAATACTAAATTAATGGCAAAATTTCCTGAAGACGTAAAAGAAGGAAGAAAAAACTTTAAATCTGAAGCTAAAAAAGAAGAAGTTGAAGCTGAAGTTGAAACAGAAGAAGTAAAAGAAGAAAACGCAGAAGAAAATTCTGAAGAAAAAATAGAAGAATAAGCCGACAATAGAAAGAGGAAATATGAATAAAGTAATTTTAATGGGAAGATTAACAAAAAAACCAATTATTGAAACTACAGGAAATGGAACATTATACACAAGATTTTCAGTTGCAGTGGATAGAAGATTTGCAAAAGAAGGTTCACAACAAACTGATTTTATTCAAGTAGTAGCATGGGGAAAAACTGCAGAGTTTATAACTATGTATTTTGATAAAGGTGTGAGAATTGCAATAATAGGATCACTTGAAGTTAACACTTACCAAGATAAAGAAACTATGCAAAACAGAACTTATACACAAGTTCGTGCAGATGAAGTTTATTTTGCAGATGGTAAAAAAGGTGGAAATCAAAATACAGCACAATTTGGTTCTTTTGATAATCAAAATCAAATTAGACCAGAAAGTGTAAAAGACGATGTTCAATTTACAGATATTTCTGAATCATCAGCTTTCAATATAGATAATGTTGAAACAATAGATGATATTCATTTTGATGAATAGGCTTTAAAGAAAGGAAATATAATGGAAAAAACAAATAAACCTTTCAACAAATACAGAAAAGGAAGACCAAAGGTATGTGCTTTATGTAAAGATAAAGTAGAAACTTTAGAATATAAAGATGGCGAAGAATTAAGAAAATATATTAATGAAACAGGAAAAATTCTTCCAAGAAGAGTAACAGGTACTTGCCACAAACATCAAAGAGTTGTAGCAGAAGCTGTTAAAAAAGCAAGAACAATTGCTATTCTTCCATATACTGTTGAATAGTTGAAAAATCTAAAATTTAAATAATAAAAATTAATAGAAAAAAGGACGTGTAAACGTCTTTTTTTATTACGTTTATATTGCAAAAACTAGCAATATATTGAAGAAAAACTTATTAAAAAATAATATAGGAGTAAATGTAAAATTTTATAAACAAATTGGAGGAACAGATGGCAATTGTTAAAAACCCTATAGATAGAAAGAGAAAAACATCATTTTTATTAGGTATGGTTATAATGGGAATAGTAACACTTTTGGTGGCTTTTCTTATGTATATGCTTTATGCTAAAAAAGTTGATGAATTAAAAAAGGAAAAAGCTAAAGTAAAGACTATAGGATCAGTACTTAAAACTTCAAAAAAAGGTGCTGAAGAAATAAAAGAAGAAGATTTAGGAAGCATGACTGTTATAGAGACACCACAAAACAAAGAAGTAATACAAAATTTATATAAATTCGAAGTGAGTGACGAACATGAGAAAAACAAAGTTTATGCAAAAATAGATTTACCTGCAGGAACAATACTTACAAATGGAATGGTATATACTCCTGAAAATCCAAATGAAGCAAAAATAAATAGTACACTTAGATTTTACGACATAGTAGGAATATCACTTCCTGCAAATTTAAAACAAGGTGATGTTGTAGATATAAGATTTTTACATCCAAGTTTACCAGACTTTGTTGTTTTATCTAAAAAGAGAGTAGAAAAAGCAGATACAGATACAATATGGTTAAATTTAAATGAAACAGAAATTATATTATTCTCATCAGCTGTACTTGAATCATATTTAATTAAAGGATCAAAAATTTATGCAACAATATATACTGATCCAGGAATACAAGATGCATCAGTAGTTACTTACCCTATAAACAATAAATTATTTACACTACTTAATATAGCTGTACCAAAAAATGAAAGAGGTGAAGGAACACTATTTGATCAACTTAGAAACCTAGCAGACAATGTTGTAAGAGCATACTTCCCACAAGATTACGGTCTATCTGGTCCAGAAGAAATAATGAGCACACTTGAGGCTGGAGTAAATAAAGATAAAACATTAAGAGAGAGAAAAAGAACAGAATATATACAAAAAGAAATAGAACATGATTCTAATGATTAATGAAGAGAGGAAAAATGAAAACAGTAGCTTTTATAGGTGGATTTGATAAATTCGATATTATGCTTTATACAGCAATAATAATTTCAAATCAGTTAAAAACAAAGTGTTTAATAGTAGATTCAACAATACAAGAAAAAGCAAGATATATAGTGCCTACACTTGAGAATAAAAACTATGTAGAGCAAAAATATATAACAACATTTCAAGGCGTAGATATTGCTGTTGGATTTAAAACAAAACAAGAATTAGTTGAATTTGGGATATTAGGTGAAGAAAGTAAATATGCATATATGTTTGTGGATCTAGATGAAGCAAGAACACTTGAATCATTAGAATTAGGAAAAGATGATTTGATATTTTTAGCAACAGCTTTTGATCTATATAGTTTAAATAAAGCTTTTTATGTACTAGATCATACAGATTGTACTTTACCTATAAATAAGTTGCTTTTTGCAAAAAAGATTAAAAATACATATATAACATTTATAGAAAATGTAACTCAAAATAAAAATATAAATTGGGGCAAATATAATATTCAGTTTCCATATGATAATGGAGATTGGACAGAAATTTTTGAAAATCAAAGAGAGAATAGATTAACACTTACAAAGTTTTCAAGTAAGTTTAAATCTGGTATAAAAACTCTGGTTAAAATAATTACAGATGAATCAGGGTTTGAAACAAGTAAAACTATGAGAAATATGGAAAAACAAGAAAGAAGATAGGGGTAACAATGGCAATAGTTTCATTTTGGAGTTCTAGAAAAAGAGAAACTAATCAATCTATATCAGCAATAATTTCAGCCATGCAAATGGGTCTTGAAAGAAACTTGAAAATAGTTGTAATAGATACAAGTTTTTCGGATGATACATATATAGATGCTTTTAATATTAAAGATGAAGATAACTTTGTAAAAAACCTTAACAGAGGAAAGATAGATATTTCCTCTGGTGTTGAAGGTTTAATTCTTGCTGTAACAAGTAATAAATCTACACCTGAAATTATTAAAAACTATACAACTCCAATGATTAATCAAGAAAGATGTGACATTCTTTATCCTATGAAGACTAAAAATTTGGATACATATAAAGCGGGATTTGCAAACTATCCAGAGATTGTAGATATTGCAAATAAATATTATGACATTGTATATGTAGATTTACCTAAAGGATATGGAGATAAAGCAACTACAAAAATACTTGCAATGTCAGATCTTATAGTTACAACATTTGATCAAGACATCGAATTAATAAAAGATTTTGAAAAACTTTGGGGAAAAGATCCGCTTTTCTCACCAAAGGATAGAGTTATACCTCTTCTTACAAAAGAAGATAGATTTTCAGCAGAATACAATAATGATAATGTTGCAAGAATGATTAGAATGTCTCCAGGTATGCCATCTATAATATACAACACACAATTAATGGAAGCTGCTCAAAATGGTAAGGTTGGTGAATTCCTTTTTAACAATAATTTGTATCAATCAACAAGATCTAGAAATGCAATATTTATGGAAGCGCTTTCAGATTTAAATATGTTAATAATAGATAGAATACAACAACAAAAGTATAAAGGTGCATTTAATAAAATGAGTATAGATGAGACTATTAAAGGTCACATAATGTACATGAGTAAAGAAAAAATAGATGCAAAAGAAACTTTAACTGAAGAAGAGAAAAAGGCGAATGAAAATATAGAAGCAGAAATAATAAATTCAAATAAAACAGGAGTAATTGAAAACAAAGAAACAGAGGCACAAATTAACAAAGATATAAGCGAAAACAAGGAAACTGTTCAAAAAAGTGAAACTGGATTTTTAAATGAAATAGAAAAGGTTCCAGAAAAAACAAATGATTTAGGATCTAATATAAAAAACTTTTTCAAAAATATATTCAATTCAAAAGTAGAAGAAAAAAACAAAAATGAAAATGAAAAAGAAATTGAAAATAAAAATGAAACAGTAAAAGAAGAACAAACTAATTTAAATCCAAATCAAATAGAAGAAAAGCAAGAAAAAGTAGAAGAAGTACTAGAAGAAAAAGTAAATCAAAACCAAAACCAAAATGATTTAGATCAAATGAGTAAAGAAGCAGCAAAAAATATAACAGAAAGTTTAGCAGGAACACGTGAAGTTGATGATGCAATATCTGAAACTGAAAAAATAATGCTTGAAAACAAAGAACTTTTAGAACAACTAAAAAAAGCTAATGAAGAAAAAAAGGGCAAAGAAAAAAGTACATTAGATTTTTCAAATATTAAACCATTAAATAAACAAGACACAGATAAAAGTAAATTATATAGTGTGGATGATGATGGAAAAATAGATTACGATTTAGAAAATAAATTAATGGATGAAAGCGTTGAAAAAGTAACTAATAGTATAGAAGAAAAACATCAAATAGACTTTACAAAAATAAGACCACTAAGTGAAGAAAAAGATGAGATAGCAAAACAAAAATATGAAGAAATACAAAAAGAAATTAAAGCAAAATTAATGAATAGTGCAGGACCTGAAACTAAAGTACTTACTCAAACAGAAAAATTAAAACAAGAACAAGAAAATAAAGCTAAAGAAGAACAAGTAGAAGAAAAGCAAGTAGAAGAAAAACAAGAAATAAAAGAAGAAAAAAATGAAGAAGAATCTCCAGTATTTAATCCGATACTAGGATTTGGCGGAGATGATGAAGAAGATAAAAACGAAGAAACAATAGATGATTTAATCTAATTTAAAAGAAAGGATAGCGATGAACTGGGCTGTAAACTTAGGTATATCAATTATGATAATAGGTATTATCGTAATAGGTATATTAAGATCCATAAAGAAAAACAAAGAGCAAGAAGAAGAAATAGATATAAATGAAGATGATCAAACATATACACTTGATATGATGCTTGCTTTTGTTAAAAAGAGACTAGATGAAATCACTAAAGTAAACCTTTATGATATAGGGCTTTCAGAAGAAGAACTAGAAAGAAGAAAAAACAAAAAATATGAACTAAAAAAAGCTTTAAAAGGTGCAACTTATGGTGATGTTAATGATAAAAAATATGTTAAAGAATTAATCTATGATCTTTTATATAAAGAATATGGTGTTAATGAAATTAATATAAACAAAGCTATTCCTTTTAATGTACCATCTCTTTTATCTGCACAAGATAAATTTGATATAATGATGCATGAATACAAAAAAAGCTTTGGTTATGAAGCTTTAACAGAATTTATAAAAAAATATAATTTAGCAGATTTAAAATATATAGGTGGAAATGCAAAACCAAGATATGTAATAACAGATCAAGAAATACACGATATATTTGAATATGAAAATATGAAACTAACATTTGAAGATAAACTATCAGTAGTTGTTCAAAGAATTTACCAAAAATACAAAGGATTCAGTAGTATTGATGAAGTAAGAGATATGAACATAGATGGTGTATCTGGTGGTGTATCAGGTCTTCCTGAAAGCTTCCTTGCACAAGTTGCTCAAACAGATAGCGATTATTTAAAACAAGCATTAGAGGCAAAAGTGCCAAGAGCATGTGATTCTATCTGGATATTCTTCCAAGGTAAATCAATACATTTATCTTTCCTATCTTTTGGAACAGATGCAGAACTAAAAAGAGTTTGTCAAAATATATATAAATACAATAACCCAGGACAACTTTCAGATACTAATGGATATAAGGTTAATGAGATGAAAGACGGTTCCAGAGTCGTTGTTGTAAGACCAGCTTTTGCTGAAACTTGGGCTTTCTTTGTAAGAAAGTTCGATACAAAAAAAGCGACACTAGAACAACTTGTTACTTATGAAAACTGTGAAGATGTTATTGAGCTTATGAGATACCTAGTTAAAGGTGCAAGAATCATAGCACTTACAGGTGAACAAGGTACAGGTAAAACAACAATGCTTATGGCTATAATTGAAAGTATATACGAAACAAAGAACCTTCGTATTCAAGAGATGGCTTTCGAGCTTCACTTAAGAAAAATTTATCCTACAAGAAACATACTTTCTTTTAGAGAAACAGAAACAGTATCTGGACAAGAAGGTCTGGACGTTCAAAAGAAAACTGACGGTAATGTTAACATCGTAGGTGAGGTTGCATCTGACCCAGTTGCTGCATGGATGATTCAATCGGCACAGGTTGCGTCTGAGTTTACATTATTTACTCACCACGCTAAAACTTTCCCTAACCTTGTAAAGGCACTAAGAAACTCTCTTTTAAAGATTGGTATGTTCAATGATGAAAAAACAGCTGAAGAGCAAGTTGTTGAAGTTTTAAACTTCAATATTCATATAGTTAAAGACTTTAGAGGTAGAAGATATATCGAAAGAATTACAGAATGTATTCCAGTAGAAGATGTCGATGAATATACTTTTGATCATCAAAAGGAAAATACTGTAATTGGTAAAGTAGATAAATTTATGGATAATGCAACAATATACTTTAAGAAATCTACTAATAAAGAATTATATAAATACCATAATGTAGTAGAGTGGAATGGAAATGGTTGGAATTTCCCAAATGCAATAACAAAAGAAAATATTAAAGCAATGAGAAATAATATGGATACATCAGATGTTACAAAATTTGATGATTATCTATATAGAAAATGGGGAGTTGAAAAACCAAGCGAAAACCCAGAGTTTAGAAAAAGTGAAGAAATCTTTTTATAATTGGAAAGGCAAAAATATACATGAAAGGTGATTTTCTAAAAATAATTGTATATCTGTCTGGTGGACTTTTCGTATTAATACTTTTATTAGTATTAATTATGAAAAAGAAGATGGATACAAAGCAAACTAAATATTTAAGAAATTTAACAAAGGGAACCAAAAGAAAAAGGTTCTCTTATGATGCTTTTTTACAAAAAGTATATATTTTTTGCACACAAACTCCAATTATTAGAAGATATACATTAAAAGTAAGAAGAAGACTAGAAATATTAAACTTAGCTGATGAATATTTAACAAGACAAGAAACAGCTAAAGTTATGGTTAAAATAATACCTACAATTATAGGAATGATAGCTGCTATAGTTCTTTTAACAGGAAGTAATAATTTATTAAAAATATCACTTATTGCAATAACAGCGTTTTTCTTTGAAACAATGGTTGCAGGAAGTGTAGATAAATTAGATACAAAACTTTTAAAAGATCAAATAGAAATGTTTGCAGAGATGAGACATGCTTACCATGATTACAATATGGTTGAAGAAGCAATTTATGAAGTAGCACAAGACGAAAGATTCCCACAAGTAGGTGCACAATTTGATAAAATTTATGAAATACTTATTTCAGATGATCCAGAAATGGAACTTGAAAAATATTATGATATAGCTCCAAATGCTTATCTTAAAGAGTTTGCAGGTATATCATATCTAACACGTGAATTTGGTGATAGAAAAGAAGATGATGGGGCCAGCCTTTATCTAAAAAACCTTAATAATATTACTCAAGAGATGCAAATAGAGATATTAAAAAGAGAAAGAATAGACTATCTATTCCAATCACTATCTTTAATTGCAATGGTTCCTATTTTCTTTATAGAAGCAATTAAAAAGATTGCTGTAAGATTGTTCGGATTTACAAAACAATTTTATTACGGTAAATCTGGTATGCTTGCAGAAATTGGATTAATAGTTGTATCTACAGTATGTTATATATTAATTAGAAAAATAAAAGATGAATCAAATACAGATAATAAATCAGGTGATACACCTTGGCAATCTAAACTTTACGATAAAAAGCCAATTAAAACTATAGTAGATTTATTTGTACCAAAACAAAAAACAAAAGATAGAAGAGTTAAAGCAAAACTTTTAAAAGATTCGGCTTCACCTCTTAGAATAGAATGGCTTTATGTAACAAAGATCACACTATTTATAATTTCATTTTTTGTAATGTTTGGAATTATAACTCTTTCACATAAAATACAAAAAAATTATGTATATACAGAACCCACAGCAGACTATAACTTACTTGGTAATATGGGTGAAGTAGATATGAAAAAGGCTGTTGAAAGAACTAAAAATCATAATAAGATTATTAAAAAGGTTTTACAAAAAAACAAAATTACTGAAGATGTAATTAAAAGTGAAATGAGAAAATCTAAAGATTTTAAACAATTGACAGATGACGATATAGATGAAGAAGCAAAATTAATTCTTAAGAAAATTAAAACAATTCAAAGTGAATACTTTAAATGGTTTGAACTTTTAATTGTATTTGCACTTTCATTTTTAGCATATTCAATTCCAGAAATACTTTTAAAACTACAATATAAGATGAGATTACTTGAAATGGAAAATGAAGTAATGGAATACCATACAATAATACTTATGCTTATGAAAATCGAAAGAGTTAATGTTGAAATGATGCTTGAGTGGATTGAAAGATATGCAAATATCTTTAAAGAACCACTTACAAAATGTGTAAATAACTTTGAAAGTGGTCCTTGGGAATCACTTGAGGAACTTAAAAATGATGTTAGCTTCCCACAATTCATACGTATAGTTGAGAGTCTTCAAGCAGCAGTTGAAAAGATTCCGATTAGAGAAGCTTTTGATGAGATAGATACAGAAAGACAATATTACCAAGACAGAAGAAAAGAGGCTAATGGCCAATTAATAGATAAAAAAGTAAGAATAGGTAAAGTTATTGGATTTGCTCCAATGGTACTACTTTTTGTAGGATACTTAATCATCCCAATGGTTGGTATAGGATTCACAAGTATGGGTAAAGCATTTACTGAAATGGAGAAAAAATCTGGTAAATAGGAGAATAAATGAATAATAACGCAGCTGATGCACTTATGATGGCAGCTAGCATGATGCTTGCAGTACTTTTAATATCTTTAATATTGTATGTAAGACGTGAGATGGCAAAACCAGTACAAAAAAGAGAAGAAGATAGAAAGATAGAAGAAATTGAAAAGTTTAATAGATATTATTTAGCATATGATAAAAAACTTTTAACAGGTAGTGAAGTTCTTTCAATTCTTACTGAAGCATATGATAGTGCTATAGCATTAGAGCCAATTTACAAAAGTGATAACACTGTAAATACAAGAAAGATGAGAAAAGAAGGTTCTAATGTAAATGAACCACTTGTTAATATTGAAATAGAATTTAAAGAAGAAACAAAATTTTCAATGCAATTAACATATGAGGCAGCAGAATTTAAAGATAATAAATTTGTTTCTCGTGCAATAAATGTAATACCAGTTAAATTTGAAAAGAAACTTTCAGAAATATTAGGAGTAAAAGCAAATAATCCAGATATAGATCATTTACTTGAAAAAAGAGAGCTAGATGGGCCAAAAGAAATTCAGGCACATCTTCCAAAGAATCTAAATGTTTTTCAAAAACAAGAAGGTTTAGTTAGAATAACAGATGAAATAGATACATTTATAAACCTTGGTGGTAATAGACCATCAATTATTAAAAGAAACAATAATATAACTAAAGATAATAACTGGATAAAATTAAAATATACAACACCAGCTGCATCATTTATTAGAAAATCTTTCACATGTGTAGAAGAAAAAATAGAATATAATGATGAAGGATATATAATAAAGATGCAATTTAAAGAAATATAAATAAAGGAAAAAAATGGAAAATGCAAGTAGAGCACTGACAATGTCTGCTGAAGTTATGGTTGGTATATTAGTTCTTGCTGTAGGAATATATTTTTTGAGATCACTTTCAAACTTTGGAAATACAACAGTATTTAGACCAAATGAAAGAGAACAGATAGAAGAATTTAATCAACCATTTAATAATTTAATAGATACTGTCAAACAGTATAAAAACCAAGATGAAAAGTATAACTATCATAATGCACCAACAATAGAAGATGTTGTAACAGTTATGAATTATGCAAGATCTATTAATCTTGAATATAAAGATCAATTTGAGGTAAAAGGTAAGGATGTTACAACAGATGATAGTTATGTAAAAATAAATATAAAAGATGGATCTATTCGAAATTATTTAAATAAATATTATTTAGATAGTGAAGGACTGCAGTCAAAATTTTCTGAAGAAATGTATAAATTAATAGAAAAATATGCGGTTAAATTAGAAGAAAGCGGAAGCGGTAAGGCACCTAATTTAGGAAGAGCGGTTAATATTGAAATAGATGAGATAAAAAAAGATGATGAAGGTAGAATTAGGGGAATGAGTATAATTTTAAACCGTGTACGTGATTAATACAAAATAAAAGGAAAAAATTTGAAGAAACAAAATAAAAATACTTTAATAAAAATATTACTATTATTATTCATATTATTTGTAATTTTCCTAATCTTTTTTCTAAAAAAAGGTAGGATAAAAAGAGTGGCTAAAAAAGAAGTAAATGGAGAACAATTAATTACTCTTTGTAATCTTGCATACAAAAATAATGTGAAGAATAATAAAAATAAAAAAATATTAAAAATAATAAAAGAAAATAATGACTTTCAAATAGACGATAAATTTTTAGGGAATTATCCAAATAATGTAAATTCAGTAATTATTAATATAAAAATAAATGATAAAACATATAATATGAGAGAAATAATTCAAATTGGACCAGATAAACTTTTGGAAAATTATAAAAAAGATATGTTTGAAAGAAAGATAATAGCTAAACACGATAATAAAAAAATATCATTTATATACTATGAATTAAAAACAAAATAATTTGTAATAAAAATTCTATTGAATAATAAAAAATTAAAACATATAATAAAAATATAAAAAGAGCTTTCAAAAAGAAATAATTGATGAAAGCTCTTTTCTAACAAAAAAGAGCAGAAATAAAATAAAAACAGAATAAAAAACAAAAAAATAATAAAAAAATTAAAAATAAAGGGGTGTAATATGGAAAACAAAGAAATGTTATTAAAAGATGTGAAAGATCTAGTATCTAATATGAAAGATGTAAAAAACGTATCGAATTTAAATATACCTGAAACAAGCAGATTTAATAAAATATATGCAACAAGAGTTGAATTAGATAGAAAAATAAAAGGAATATATGAAGGTATAATGTTTTTACCATTTAAAGGTGAATTTAAAACAGTAGATAATGTTTTAGAAGTTAAATCAAATGAAAAAATTGTAAATAATGATTATAAATTAATTAAAAATTATATTAATGAAGGTGATGAAATAGATATTGCAACTGGAAATATACATCCTAAATCAGTAATAAATGCTGACTCATTTATAGAATATAATGGTATAAAACAATTTGTTTTAGTAAGACCTGAAACAAAACATTTTGAAGAAAAAAACATTAGACATTGGGGACCATATTATAAAGATGAATTGGAAGATGGAGAAAATGAAAAAGATTACTATAAATATATATGTGAAGATGATGGACAACAAATATATGTTCCTAAATATGCTTTTTATCCAAGACCAGATGAAAATGTAGAGTTAAGATCAGATGATGATGAAATATTCAAAGATATTTCAAATAATATGAATAAAGAAGTAGAAAAAGATGGAGTAAAATACATAGGAATAAGTAAAGCTTTTGTAAATTTCTTAAAAGAAATAGAATAAGATATATAAAATATTACAAAATAAACAAAAAAGCATAAAAATACAACTTTTAGATTTAATTTTTAAGTAAAAAAGATATAATAAAACTGTATAAGAAATATATAAATAATAATTAATACAAGGAGGAATTTATGGAGAATGCTTCACAAGCACTTATTATAGCCGGAGCAATACTACTTGCTATACTAATAATTGCATTAGGAATGTTCATTTTTGAATCAGCTAGTAATAAAATTAAAGGAGGAGCTCAAGCAATAGGTGAACAAGCAGTTAACGCTCAAAACGCAATATATGAACAATATATGAATAAAAGAGTAAAAGGTTCAGATGTAAAAGCATTTTTATCTAAAGTAAGAACTTCAGTTCAAAATAACTCAGCAGCAGCTGCTGTATCATTAAGTATAGATGCAAGCACTGCAAATATATCTGGAGATGCTAAGAAAGTAGATGAATATGCTGATGATACAGAAGAAAATAGAAAAACATATGTAGAAAATATAACTAAATTAAGAAACGGTGTAAAATCAAACGAAAACTACTATATAAAAGAAGCAGAAAAAGACGCTTTAACTTCAGAAGGTTTAATTAAAAGAGTTGTTATTACAAAAGGAAATTAATATTAGTTAGAATTTAATATAAAAAATTAAAATAATAAAACAATAAAATTAAAAAACAAATAGTAAGACAAATTGCTATTTGTTTTTTTATGTTAAAAAATTGTTATATATAGCAAATAATATTAAGTTTTAAGTTAAAAATATATAAAATAATATATAATACAAAAGAGGAGAATATGGATAACTTATCTAATGCTTTGTATATGGCATTTTCAGTTTTTGTTTTTATATTAGCGCTTGCAGTATCCCTGCTTCTTTTTAGGAAGGCCGATGAAACTGCAAAGGTTTTACTGTATTCAAATAGTAAAAATGCTTTTATGGCAAAACTAGATTTAGAAAAAGTTATTGAAAAAGAATCTGAAAACCAGGTAGGTACAAAAAAAGATTTACTTACAACAAGATATGTTACTAAAGATGCAATAATACCTGTTTTGTATAGGTATATGGTGGAGACAATATGTGTAAAAATATATGATGGATCAGTTGATCTTGATCACTTGGATCAAATGTTTTTTTCAGCATTTGAAAAGGATATAGAAAAATACAAAGAAAATGTTTTTATTAAAGATAATGGTAACAAAGGTAATACTATAGACAATCCATTTAATAAAAAATATTATGAAACATTTTGTGTAAAATCCACACAAAATCCTAAAAAAGCATATATGTATGATGCTCCTTGGAAATACAGTCAAGCAGATAGTCAGCAAAGAGTTGAGTATTATATAAATGGTGTAAAAGGATTTATAAACGGAACACAAGTAGATTATTCAAATTCATTAATTGCAAAAGATGATGGCACAGGATTATATAAAGAAATAATAATACAGTATCCATATGATGGAGTTGTAAAACAAGATTTAGATTATATAGAAAACCAAGTATATTTAGAAAACGAAGTTATTGGTGAAAAAGTCGGTTCTAAAAATATGGAAATAATATATATTAAACAATAAAAATAAGGAGAAAAAAATGAGTAGTTCATTTAAAACAATTATTGCTATAGTTGTAGCAGCGCTAGTTATAGGAATACTTCCTTTAATGGCGGTTTCAGAAAGAGCAAATGATCAAGCACAAGTAATTGCTGAAAGCAGAGTTTCAGATTTTGTAAACAATGCAGCAACTACAGGATCAATTAAACAAAAAAATTATGATGATTTAGTTTCAAAATTATCTGCAACAGGAAATACATATGATATAAGTATTGAAGTTGAAAGAATGGCAGAAAATATTGGAGTTAAAACAGCTTGGATACACGGAGATGTAATGGGTGAAAACTCAACATATAAAATTTATACTCAAAGTGTTGAAGAAGATTTAAAAAGAACAGGACTATTTAACTTAAATAGAGGAGATAAAGTAACTGTTACAGTAAAAAATAGAAACAATACAATCGCATCAAATTTTAGATCTTTTGTATATGGAATTGGTGGACAAAGAAATTATGATATAGTTGCAGGACACACAGCAACAGTTACAAAATCTGGAGGAAGATAGAGGTAATTAATGGAGTTACAAGATGCTACAATATTATATTTAGCATTAATCCTTCCAATTATATTAATATTAAACTTTAGCCTTTCAATAACCATGCAGGAAATTAGGGTTGAAAATGATTACCAAAATAAACTTATAGATGCAACAAGAGATGGTATAAAGGCATTTGAAATAAATACATCAAATGAAAAATTTAATGATGTTACAGATGCTTTAAAGATAATGGTTGGAGCATCTATTAATACATTTAGAGAAGGATTTGCAAAAAGAATAGGAATCGGTGGAGCTAGTAAATCTACAATAGATAATTATGTTCCATTTACATTATTTACATTGAATGATGGGTATTATATAAATTCACCATCATTTACTCCACATACTGTAAAATTTCAAAAAAATGGTGTTGCAGCACATGTTGGAGACTATGGTGTAAGTGATCCACAAGATGGAGATATTGTTAATTACACTATAGATAATGAAAAATATAATGAAGCGACAGACAAAAATAATAGAAATCAAGTTCCTAAAAAACAATATGTTTATCCTTCGCATAATCCAGTAATATTTCAAAAATATAATGAAAGAGAAAAGTCAGATGGAAAGAAAGTTTCTGGAACAATAAATCCTACAGATAGTGATGTAATCTATGATAGATCAAATGTTTTGAAAAACTTTATTCCATATTCTGCAAGATATAAAAATTCAGATTTAGATGTAATAATATCTTACTCAATGGATAATTATTTATCTGTTATTGGAAGTAGAGGATATGGAGAAGATAAAGAATATTTTTCAAGATCTGGATATCTTTTAGACCCTGAAATTGAAATAAAGGTAGAAGGGTTGAAAGGTTTAACACCAGATACAAGTATTTCAGATTATACGGTGGATAAGCTTATTGATCATGCAAAAAAAGAAATTAAACTTACATTAAATAATGTTCAAAGAAGATATATTAATCCTGAAAATGGAGAAGAAGAAACTGAAAAATTAAATAATATAGAAATTAAATATGTACCATTAAATATGGAAACAGGATATTTAGATCCTGTTAAAACTGAAAATGCATATATTATTCAGCAAAGAGAGGCTATAAAGTATTACATTAAATCATATTATTTCACAAAATGGGTATATGCAAAACTAGATAGTATAAAATTATCTGATTTTCAATCACCAATACCAAAGAAAATAGAAGAAGTATTTGGAAATGAACTTTTATCTGATCCAGTATTTGATAAAAATAAATTATTATTTGATGCGCATTCAAGTTATGCAGTAACAGATTATTATTCGGATTATAACTTACATAAGAGAAATGTAATGAGAAATAGTATTGAATATAATATGTATATAGCGGCATCAAACTATTCAAAAGTTAGAATGAATACTTTAAGAGATAAAAAAGCTGTTTATAGAAGTGATATGCAAATCCCAGTTATATCTGAAGATGATTGGAACAAACTTTGTTCACATATTTCCATGGTTACATTTGCACATGGTCTTCAAACACCAAGAAAAACATATACAGGATATGCTCTAGTATCTAGTGGAGATAATCAATTTACTGTAGATGAAGATGGATTATATTTTGTTGAAAGTTCAAGTTTTAATAAAGGAAATGAAGCAGTTATAGAAAATGGAAAAAACCTTTATGCTGAAAATGGAAAATATAAATACCATAAAATAACATCAAGAGAACTTAAAGACGGTAAAGATGAAAATGGAAATGATATAAAATACGTAGGAGATTTAGTTAATAACTTTGTATATGATGGAAAAATACTTACTGCAGCAGAAAAATTAAAATATACAGGAAATACAACAGAAGATATATATAGAGAACGAGAGTTTTTAAGAAAGAACTTTAAATCATATAGATCTGTTATTGAAAATAATGTATACAAAAAAGAAGATATAGAGTTAATAAAACCTGAAAAAAGTGCTAGAAGATCCGCTCTTTATGCAGCAATTGGGGCAATAAAGAATCAAAGATATAATTTAATAACAATAAATGAAAATAGAAGTTTTAAAATATATTCAGATCCTAAATTTAAGGAATATAGTGTCGATCTAAAAGCAAAAAAAGATAAATATATGCCTGCAATAAAGGATATACAGATTGTAATAAAATTACCTGAAATGGATCATATAGCTAAAACTGATGGTTTTAAAACAGTTATTAACCCAACAATAAGTGCTGATCTTGTAGCAAAATGGGATGGATTAAATGGAGCAGATAGCTACTCAGAAACTATTCCAATTAAATTATCTCCAAGAGGTAATACTACTGTTGGTGAGGATATAAATTTCCAAACTAAAGAAGTTGTAAATTTAACACCACAAATTGCAAGAGATAAGAGTAAAAAGCCGGGTAAGGTAATAGATGTTAATGCAGAGCAAAAATTTGGAGTGGGTCAAAAGGTAAACATTAGTTTAAAAAATATTAGAACAAATATTAAAAATTTAGATGAAACTCCTAATTTAGAGATTGTAGAAGTGAGAGTAAATTATAATTAATATGTATAAAGAAGAATTAAAAGAAAAAACATATAAAGAAGTAGAAAAAATATATGAAGCAAACCAAAAGAAATTAAAAAGTAGAATAAATAAAGAAATAAAAGGCTTTCAAAAAGAACAAAGTATTTTTATGCTTTTGGTAATAACAATATTATGCATAATAGTTATTGAATATGTTAAAAAGCCAGCACCTAAAATTGAACCAAATATAACAGGACTTGTAAATAAAAAGGAAGAAGCTTTAGTAGATAGAGTGGTAGATGGGGATACCATAGAAGTAATATTTAAAACAGGAAATTTAGCAAATGGCAAAAAATATAAAGTCCGTTTTATAGGTGTAGATACCCCAGAAAGTAAAGCACGAGATAAAAGTAAAAATACTAAAGAGGGTGAAATAGCATATAAATACACTAAAGAAAAACTTGAAAAAAAGGAAGTTACTTTAGAATTTGATGTAGGTGTAATGGATAGATACAATAGATTACTTGCATATATATGGAAAGATGGAGAAATGTATAACGAACATCTGTTAAATATAGGTTATGCAAGATTAATGACAATACAACCAAATATTAAATATGTTGAAAAATTTAAAAAAGCAGAAAAAAATGCGAGAGAAAATAATATAGGATTTTTTAAAGGGGGAAAGATATGGAAAGAGGATTTGAAATAGTAAAGGGATATGAAGAAAAAAATATAAATTTACCAAAAAGAGCGACTAAACATTCAGCAGGTTATGATTTTGAAGCGGCAGAAGATATAGTGGTTCCTGCAAAAAGCATAGTACCTACATTTGTAAAAACAGGTATTAAAGCATATATGAAAGAAGGAGAAACATTATTTTTATTCAATAGAAGTAGTAATCCTAAAAAAAGAGGTTTAATACTTGCAAACTCTGTAGGAGTTATAGATAAAGACTATTTTGAAAACCCAGATAATGATGGACATATAATGTTTGCTTTTTTAAATATTAAAGATGAAGATGAAATTATAAAAAAAGGCGATAGAATAGGTCAAGGAGTTTTTATGAACTTCTTAACTGCAGATAAAGACGATGCAGAAGGTGAAAGAGCAGGGGGATTTGGATCAACAAATTAAAAAAATAATGCAAAAGAAAACAATAATAAATAAAAAGGAGTTATCTTGAAAATACAAAATTTAAATAAATCTAGAAAAACAAATAGAAAAATAAAGAAAATATCAAGTATAAGAATAATAATTATGTTTTTATTTTTTGTGCTTGTATTTTTAATGCTTTTTAAAAATAACAAAGGCATTAAAAATGCTTTAAATTTTATAAAAAGAGGATTTAAATCAGAACAGATTGTTACAGGAAAAGAACTTCAAATAGGTGATATCGTTTATTACAATCACAAAACTGCAGAAAATAGTAGTAATAGTTCTAAACAATCAGTAACAATAAATAAAGGTACAACAAAAGATCCGGGATATGGAATAAAATATGAAAGTTTATATAAATGGAAAAAATATTTTGCTATATATAAATATGAGTATAGTTCAGAAGGAATAGAACATCAAGGTCATCCAGGTGTAGGCTTTCATAGTATGGAAAGAATTCCTGGATATCCTATAAACGGAAAAGGTTATGCTAATTATACAATGAGTCGAGATAATGGAGTAATATTAACTGAGCCTAGACAAATAAAAGCTGGTGATATTTTCTATATGGATTATGGAGATCGTATAGTAAAATGTAAATTTAATAAATTTAATATGGGATCAGATAATACAGGAAGAGAATGGATAGAAAGTGTTGATTTTTCTTTTTTAACTTGGACAAGAATTTATAAGCGTGTTATTGATGTTAAAAGGGGAAATTTTATAGAAGAAGTAACATCAACAAATGAAAATGAATATCCTAAAAATGGTATATATTTAAATGAACATTCAGGAAGCGGATATAACACAGGCACTCAAAATCTTGAAAAATATTGGTATGAATATAGTGGTGCTGATAGAAAAGAATTAAGTAAAAATCAAAGCTTTGATGCTTCTGACTATAATCTAACATGGTCTGTTTGGGATAAAAAATCAGATGGAACTGTAATGCTTGTGCCAAATAATCCTATAGGAAATTTTGAAACAGGAGGATCTGTAGGGTACACTTGGTGGGAACATAATGCACATAAAATTTCAAGTATATTTGGATATGGGGAAGGTGCAGACACTAGTGCAACACAAGGTTTTCAATACAAGGTAGGATCTGGTATAGAAAATGCTCCAGATATGAAAGGAAATGACAAAGGAAATTGGAAAATAGGTTCTAATGGTGTAAATGTATCAGGATCAAGATCATTAACACTTAAAGAAGCAGAAGCAAAACTTGGAATAGATGATACAAAAATAGCAAATGGTTCATATAGTATTAAAAATAATAAAAATCAAAATTATGGAACTCCATATTATGGAAATACTGTAAATACAAAAATGTCTTATGTTGTTCAAAGAAATATAGAAAGTAGCAGTCAAAAGTGGGCAGATACAGAAAAAAGAAAAGCAAATAACAATAGTTATGTAATGAAAAATAAAACATATTTTTGGAATAAATCAGATATACAAAACATACCAAATACTAATATAAAACATAAAGAAATGCTTTTTATGAATGCGGAGACTCCCGCATATCTTAAACCTAGAAGAAGTGGAAGTGGACATCATTCTACTACACAACCAATAAGCGTAAGAGTGGCAAAAAATATTGGATTAGCAACAAATGCAATAGATGTACGTAACTCTGGAGCTAATGTAAAATTTAATGTTGCACATATTAATGATACAAGTATTGGTACAACTGAAAATTGCTTTGTAGAATCAAATGGTACTACTTTTAAAGAAAATGATCTTGTTCTTTCTTTAAAACCAATAGTATTTTTAAAAGCAAGTAATAAGTACGTGGCAGCATCGGGTGAAGCAAATGCTTGGGATATAGTAAATAAAGAAAATAAGAAAATAGAACTTCAAAATTTTCAAAAATTAGACTTTACACCTAAAGTAAATTTAGTACAAAATGGTAAAAAGATAGCTTTAAAAAAAGTAAACAATACTTATGAAGTTAATTTAGAGTTGAATTTAGGACAAGAAAGAAGCGGTAAAGGAAATAATGCAAGTTATTCAGTACCAAATAATAAATATACAGTTGAAGTGGATAATTTACCACAAGGATATACTTTTGAGATATCAGGAAAAACTGGAAAACAAATTGATCTTAAAGAAAAAACCTTATACAAATTAATGTTCAAAAAAGATGGTCAATTAATTGAAGAAAAAGGATCAAGCTTTAGTGATTTAAATATAGGAGATATTGTATATTACGATCACAAGGTAGCACTAGATAAAAACAATGAAGCGAAACAAACAGTAAATATAGGTAGAGGATCAGCTTCTGAGCCGGGATCAGGAAAAACTGGAACACAAACCTTTAGTGCTAAAGATATTTCAACAACATGGTGGGTTTGGGATAAAAAATCAAATGGTCAAACAGTTATAATTTCAGATGTAATCCCTGTACCAGAAAGAAATGGAGCAATTGGATATATTTGGCAAGAACATGTATTAAATCAAATGGCATCAACATTTGGATATGGTCCAGGTGCAGATACAAAACAAGTTTTTGAATACAAGGTGGGTTCTAAGTCATACAATGCTGGAGATACTGAAATTTGAAAAACAGGAACAAATGGAATTCCTAAAAGTGGAGCTAGGGCATTAAATACAAAAGATATAGAAGAAAAAATACAAACACCTGGTAATACAATAGGTAAATATACAGGAAGCGGTGATATATATAGAATATTCCCACAAAGAAAAACTACATCAATTACTAATCAAGAATGGAATGATGAAAATTTAGCAATTGGATATCGAAATCCCGCTTCATATAACTTAAGACTGTTTACATGTAATAAGTCAAATGTTCCAGAAGGGGAATATAAAAAATTAATATTTGATGTAGTAAAAGGAAAAGAGTATGTATTAAATAATAGCGGTTTTTCATCTAAATATAGAAGTTATGATCCAACTTATAATACTAGAGCAAAATATGAAACCAATTTTTTTAGTGGTAGTGTTGACTCAAATGGGATTAATTTATCTGAAAGAAAATTATACGGATATAATTTCTATCCTAATTTAGGAATGGATATAATGAGCACTGGAAAAGAAGAAATGATGGCTTTAAGCACTAGAAACAAAGTACAAATACAAAGTAATCAGTTAATGGGTAAAAGTCCTGATGAAGGAAAAGATGAACATTTTGTAAAAACAGACAATAGAGGAATAAGAGTATTAGTATATTTAAATAATGATCTAAGATATGATAAACCAACAGAAGGAAGTAATTCATGGGACATAATAACACCAGAAGTAGAAGCAGTTAAGGTAGAAGTTCAAAACTTCCAAAACTTAGAATTTGAACCAATAATAAATTTAGTACAAGGTGGAAATAAATATAAATTAACAAAAGAAGAACAAAAATACGTAAAAGATTTTGATTTAAAAGATGCTTCTAATAAATACACTATTGAGATTGAAAATTTACCACAAGGATATACTTTTGAAATAGAAGGAATGACTGGTAAAGAAGTAGATATAAAAGAAAAAGCAAAATATACATTAGTATTTAAGAAAAATGGAGAATTATTAAATACAAGAGTAGTTAATTCATCAGAATTAAATATTGGGGATATAGTATATTACGATCATAAAAGAGCGGAAGATCCAAATAATCAAAACAAATTAAGTGTATCTATTCCTAATGGTAGCGCAGAAAATCCTGGAACAGGAATAGGTGAAGATCAAACATATACTTCAGAAAATCAATCAACGGTATGGAGAGTTTTTGATATAGATAAAAATACGAAAGCGGTTACATTGATGTCTGAAAATGTAAAAGGATTTAATAGAAGAGGTGCTATAGGCTATATTTGGGAAGAACATAATATGCATAAAGCAGCAGGTACTTTTGGATATGGATTTGGAGCAGATACAAGTAAAACATTTACATATTCTGTCGGATCTGGAGTAGAAAACTCAAATGATAATGCAACTTGGCAAACAGGAAAAAATGGTATAAATAAATCGGCAACAAGAGCGTTAACACTTACGGATTTAGAAAATAAACTAGGACTAGATGATGAAAGAATTAAAAGTGGATATAAAGGAATAGTTAGTGAAAAATATAAAGAGATCTTTACATTAAAAGCATACTATCCACAAAGAAAAGTAAAAGGACAAGAAGCAACACAAAAGTGGTATGATGAATCAGAAGGTAGAGCAGATGAAAAAGATATAAAAGTAAAAATGGGTGCATATAAATGGGATGTTGCTAATATACCTAATTCAGTATACAAAGATATGATTTGGAAAAATCATAAATATTATGTACTTGCAACAAGAACAATTTATCCTACATCAAATAGAATATATTTTAATCACGCAAATGTTCACACAGATAGTTTATACGCTTATTGGGATCATTTTGTGCTTAACTCTGGAAGCATATGGTTTAATAAAATAAGTGAAGCAGATCAAAGACTTATAACATACTTAAGGCCAGATCTTAAGTATTATAGAGCTGCAGGTGAATCAAATGCTTGGGATATTGGAAGTGATACAAATAAGGCAGTAAAAATTAATGTTAAAAATAATACGAAAAATAATGTAGACTTAAAATTAGAAATTAAACCTATCCAAAACACAGAAGGTGAAATTAAAAAAGATAATTTGAAAGTTTCTAGTAATAATGTAGGTAGCAAACAATATACATATATTGTTAAAAAAGGAAATAAAAGAACGGGCACAGGAGATAAAGCTACATTCGTTCCTTTAGAAAACAAATATAATGTAAATATATCTGGACTACCTATGGGATATGCATATTCTATAGATGGAAAAGAAAATGTAGATTTAGATTTAGACAAATCATTAGAATATAATATTGTTGTTTATGACAAATATAATTTAAATATAAAAGACTTAAATGTGAGAAAAGGTGCAACTGTAGATATTAAGGAAGCAATAGAAAATCTTCCAAATACTGCAAAAGTAGATATAAAAACAGGCGATCTAAATACAAATAATGTTGGTACAAAAAATTTAGTACTTAAAATAACACTTGATGGAAAAGAATACGAAGAAACAATTAAGTTAAATGTATTAGATAATATAAAAGTTTTAACAACATATATGGGAAGAATAACAAGAAAACCAATAACAAATATTCAACCACACTATATTAAAGAAGGTACAAAACCAACAGTTTTATCATCACCTAAAGAAGATGCTAAGAGCAGATATGAAGAAATATTAAAAGAATATGGAACATATAATATAAAATTCATGGTAACAACTGAAGGTACAGGACATCTATACACTAAACCATCTGGATATTTAGATACTAAACAATATTCTGTAGAGTATGTAGGAAATCCAAATAAGGATGAATACATAGTACTTAAAAACGATGGAAAAGAAGTTGAAGGAAGCAAAAAGTATTTATATAAAAATGGTGAAAAAGTTTTAGGAGATACAGTAGATGTTGAAGTAAAACTTATTAAAAAGATGCCATTACCATTTACAGGAAGTAAAGCTTTAATAAAAAATACAGCATTTGTTATGGGAATGTGTATTCTAGTAGGAATAGTAATTAGATTTAGAAGAAAGATAATCTTAATATTTAAGAAATATAATCTAATGAAATAGAAAAATATAATATGAAATATGCTAACTTGGTTAGCATATTTTTTATTTGTTAATTAAAAATTTCGAAATTATAAAATCAAAATTACTTAGCTCATTAAATTAAAATTATTTTATAATAGAAAATTACTATATTTATTTTAAAAAATGACTATTTAAGTAATTAATGGTACACTAAAAGTAGATAAAGATAGAATATGCTCAAGGAAATAAAAAATAATAGGAGAGAATGAATATGAAACAATTCATTAAAAAGAATAAGAGAAAACTAATAATAGTATTAATACTTTTAATAGTACTAACTCTAGCTTTTGTTTTTGCAAAGAAATATAAAAAAATAAAAGCTGAACAAGAAAAAAATAAACAAATAGAAGAATTAGACAAAAAAGAATATGAAAAAAGAAAAATAAGTATAGAGGCAGAAGGCATAACAGATGAATCTACACCATTTATAGTAAAAGCTGTAGCAGATGGTGAAAAAGATATCTACGAAAAAGGGCATAATAAAATAGTATTAAAACTTGTAAAAGGTAAAAAATACAAATTTTATATAGCTACAGCAGTAAACAAAGATGGTTCAATCTATGATACAAATGTAGAATTAAAAGATAATATAAAAATGCATAAAATAGAACAACCTACAAAAGAACAAGTAGAAGAAATTTTAAAAAAGATATCTGAATTTGCAAAAAAAATAAATGATGAAAAAATTTCTAAAAAAGCAAAAGAATACTTGGAAAAAGAAGAAGAAAAAATAGAAGAATTAAAACCAGAAGAAATAACAGAAGAAAAAGTTAAAGAACTTGAAAATACAGGTAAAATAAATCATGAAAAAGCTACAGAATTAAGAAACAAATCTACAGTTATAAAGAAACAAGAAAACAAACCTGCCCCAGTTCAACCAAAACCTCAACCTCAAAAACCAGCACCAGCTCCTAAGCCACAACCTAAGCCACAACCACAACCTAAACCTCAACCTAAGCCACAACCAAAACCTAATGATGATTTTAATGCACAAAAAAGAGCACAAGTTAAAAGACTTCAACCATTAGTAGTTCAAGGTAAAAGAGACGTTGGAAATCAAATGGAAGTTATAGTTACAAATAGACTTAAAAATATAGCAAAAAAATATGGGCCAAATGCAGAAATTGGTTTCTGGTCATATCTTGCAACATACATGGGACAAATAGGTGGTGGAGATGTTACAAACTATAGATATGAAGGAGAAATAGTAGTAACAAATTTAAATTCTGGGACACTTACAATTTATTCTATTATAAATGATAAAGTTACATCTGTTGTAGTTAAATAACAAAATTAAAAATATTTTTAAAATGTGTAGGACTAGAATTTTTAAAAGTGTTTTTTAAGTTGCTTTAGTATTTAAATTTTAAAAAATATAATATGAAATATGCTAACTTGGTTAGCATATTTTTCTTAATATATTAATGTGTAACCAGGCGCAATGTAAAATAGACTTGAAAAAAGTGTTGAAAAATAATAACATTAAATTATTGTTTATATAAGTGAGGAAAAAGATGACAAAGAAAGAAAAAGAAAATAAAGAAGTTAAAAACAAAGAAAAGATAGATGGATTTAAAGTAGCAAAGCAAGTAATAGCTACAATACTTTTATTAGCTCTTGCATCAGGTACTTTAGCAGGAATTTATGAAATAGTTATGACTATAATTTTAAATAAATAAAAAGGATTAAAATGAAGAATAGTATATTAGAAACACTTGCAAAAAGTGAAATAATTAAACATTATGCAAAAATAGCAACATCGCCATTTTTAATAGCTATGGCTATTTTAGATATTTGTATAGTTGTTTTTTCTATTTATTATATTTATAAAAAGATGAAAAATACTAGGATATTACCACTTGTAAAAGGTATATTTATTTTAATACTTCTTACATCGATAACTTCTTGGCTACAACTATTTGTATCTAGTAAGATACTTAGCTCAATTATTAAATATGGTGCATTAGCATTAATTATAATATTCCAACCTGAGATAAGAAAAACACTTGAAAATATTGGAAAAACAAAATTAGGTAAAGTTTTTGGATTAAATGTTAAATTAAATGATAATTTAAAAGAAGAAATATATGAAATAATGAGAGCAACTGAAGATTTAGCAAAAACAAAAACAGGTGCACTTATTGTTTTTGAAAAAGATATTCCACTCGATGATATAATTAAAACAGGTGTAAAAGTTGATGCAAATATTACTGCAGAACTTTTAAAAAATATATTTTTTATAAATACACCACTTCATGATGGAGCAGTTATAATTAAAAACGGAAGAATAGATTCAGCGTCATGTATACTTCCGCTTTCAAATGATAATACAATTAGTCAATCATATGGAACAAGACATAGAGCGGCACTTGGAGTAAGTACAACATCTGATGCTATAGCATTAGTTGTTTCTGAAGAAACAGGAAAAATATCTATAGCAAAAGAAGCAAAGATAGAAACAGGACTTAGTGCAGAAGAAGCTAAAAAGGTGCTTTTAGAATATTTAAAAAAAGATTTAAATGAAAAAGAAGAAATAGAAAAAGAGGCGTAAATATGGTAAAAAAAGTTTTAAAAAATGAAGAACAAATTGGAGAATTTGTTTCAGATATTATTGAAAAAGATATAAAAGAAAAAAATAATAGAGGCGAAAAATATTATTTAGGACTTGCAACAGGAAGTACACCTTTACCAGTATATAGAGAATTAGTTAAAAGATATGAAGAAAAGAAAATAGATTTCTTTAATGTATCTACATATAATTTAGACGAATACTTAGGATTAGATAAAACAAATGATCAAAGCTATAACTATTATATGCATGAAAATCTTTTCAATCATGTAAATTTAAGAGAAGATGAAATAAATCTATTAGATGGAAAAGCAGAAGATCCTAAAAAAGAATGTGAAAAATTAGATAATAAAATATTTGAAACAGGAATAGATCTTCAAATATTAGGTATTGGAGAAAACGGACATATTGCTTTTAATGAGCCAGATGAAGAATTAGCATTATATACACATATTGTAGATTTAAAAGAAGATACAATAAAAGTAAATTCAAGATTTTTTGAAAGTGAAGAAGATGTTCCAACAAAAGCTTTAACAATGGGAATGAAATGTATATTTAAAGCTAAAAAGGTAGTTCTTATTGCTACAGGAAAGAAAAAAGCTAGAGCAGTAAAGCATTTATTAAAAGGTGACTTTATAACTACAAAAAACCCAGCATCAATGATGCTTTTACATAATGATTTCACATTAGTACTTGATGAAGAATGCTATAATGAAGCATACAAAATACTAAAAGAGGAAGACAATGCTATTTAATAAAAAAGATATTAAAAAAATATTAATTGCACTTTTAGCAATTATTGGTATATCTAAATTACTTCAAGGTGATTTAGTAAAAGAACTTTTAATTCTACTTTATACACTTCCTGGTTTAATGCTTGCAATAAGTATACATGAGTCAGCACATGCTTTTATGGCATATAAACTGGGAGATGAAACAGCAAAAAAAGAAGGAAGAATATCTTTAAATCCATTAAAACATATAGATCCAATAGGACTACTTTCACTATTTATATTTAAAATAGGTTGGGGAAAACCTGTAGAATATAATCCTAATTATATAAAGGTAGATGATATTAAAAAGGCAGAAGCAAAGATTGCTCTTGCAGGACCTGTTTCAAACTTTATAATGGCATTAATACTAATATTTATAGTAGGAATAATTTCTAAATTTGCTCCAATAAATACATTTACAGTAGCTATTGCACAAATAATATATATAGCATTTACATTAAATATAGGACTTGGTGTATTTAATTTAATACCATTTCCACCACTTGATGGAGAAAAAGTTTTCTATAAGCTATATGAAGGTGAATTTGGAAGATTTGTAAAAGAAAATCAATTAGTTATAAATATAGTATTTTTATACCTTATAATGTCAGGAATAATAGGAAGTATTATAGGACCAATTATTGATCAAATAAGTTTTGGAATGAAGAATTTAGTTAAATTAATATTAGGATAATTAGGAAGATATATGGATAATAAAAGCAAAGAATTAAAATATTTAGATATAGCAATAAAGATTTTATTAAAACTTGAATCAGCAGATGATTATATTAAATATAAAGATTTAGTAGAAGATGAAGATAAAAAAGATATAGACCATGTTTTGAATATTTTAATTAAAGAAAATATAATAAATAGTGCAAGAGGAAATAAAGGCGGATATTTTCTAACTGAAACTATAATGAGATTTACAGTAAAAGAAATTTATTTACTTTTAAAAGATAAAAATATCTGTGCAGAAAAAAGTATGAGTTTTAATAAGATTCATAATATATTTAAAGAAGAATATATGAAATATGAAAACAATTTAGAAAAAAGATTAGGTGAAATAAAGCTTAAAGATCTTAAATAAATATATTTAGATATAAAAAAATTAATATAAAGGGATATGTTTTTACATATTCCTTTTTTAGTTAACATAAAAATATAAAAAATTTTGTAATATACCACATTTTATGCTATAATTATTTTGAATTTGAAAAAATAGTTAACATAAATACTTGAAAGGAGTAATTATGAATATAAAATTAAGAAATAAATTTAGAGATATGAAAAAAATTATAGCATCTCTTATGATTCTGATGTTAATAATTCCACAACTTACAGTTTTTGCACAAATAAATGATAAAGCAAGATTTAGAACTGTAAGCTATAAAGGTGGAAAAGAAAGAACAGGAATTGTAAAAGATTCTAATACATATGATAAAAATACTTATGTAAGTTATAGACTTAAAAAGTATGATATGCAAAGAGAAATAAGAACTAGACAAATAGAAAATATATATAATGCTTCAAGCACAGTATATTGTCTAGACTTTAATGAACAATTCCCTCCAAAAAATGGCGTAGAATACATATCAAGAGGTGAATGGAATACATACAATGTAGGTAAAATAGGACTACAAAGAGTTGAAAAAGATGCTTTAAGAAAAGCTAAACTTTCATGGCTTTTTAATAATATGTATTTACCAAAAGAAGGAAACAAAGAAATTAAAAGAGAATTAGCAGATAAAGTTTTCGGTGGTAATATTGAAGTATTTAAATATTTAACAGACTCAGATATTGAATTTATAAACCAATGGGCAGTTTGGTATTTTACAAACAATGAACATTTTAAAGAAGGATTTTCTTTAAAAACTTTAGGACTTGAACTTAAAGAAAATTTAATTAACCAAAACCCAGTTTCTATAAATGAAAGAAAAGCATATATGATGAAATTATTCAATTATTATATAGCTAATGCATCTGTAGAAAAAGTAGAAAAACCAGAAGTAAAAGCTCCAAAAGAAGCAGTACTTACTTCAAATGGTTTAGACATTAAATATTTTAATGTAAAATTTGATAGCAAAAATAATAAAGCACAAATATTATCTATAGACTTAAAAGATAATAAAGGACAAGTAATTCCAAGAGAAAACTATAAAATATTAGATAAAAATGAAAATGTTTTAAGTGGAAATATAATAGATAATTTAAATAAAGACTTAATTATAAGAATAAACAAAAATGTAGAAAACATAAAAGAAGTTAATCTAGATTTAAAATATATGATTAAGAAAACAACTAATGAGGTATATAAAGTTAACTCAAATGATTTAAATGAAGTTAAAAAATACCAACCAGTAATACAAATAAAAAATGAATATAAATATGAAAAAATTGAAAGCAAAGTAATAATAAAACAAGATGAAAAAGAAAAAAATCTAGACTTAGCACTTAGAAAAAGTATAGTTAAAGTAAATAACAAAGACATTTTAGGAAGAGTACCTGCAGGAAAAGAACAAATACAAACAAAAAATCTAAAAAATCATTTAAATCCTAATGGTAAAGATTTAACAGCTAAATACTTACATGCTAAAAACCCTATAGAAGTAAAACCTGGAGATGTAGTTAAATATAGAATATCTGTATTTAATGAAGGTGAAGTTGATGCAAAAGTATTTGAAGTAAGAGATAGACTTCCAAAAGGTTTAAAATATATTGAAACACCAAATAATACTAAATACAAATGGAATTTAGACAAAAATGGTGAAATATATACAGCACTTCCAGCTAATGAAGTAATTAATAAAATGACTATAAAAAATGGAAACAAAGTAATGTATAGTTTAGACTTATTTGTAGAGTTAAAAGTTTTAGAAGATGTAAAAGATGGAGACATACTTACAAATATAGCATATATATCAAAAGATAGCGGAAAAGATAGAGACTCAAAAGCAGGACTTTTAAATATATCTGAAGAAGAATTAAGAAACTATACAGGTAAAAATAATAAAAAAGATTTATCTGATCCAAACTATTTCTATAAAGGAATGGAAGATGATGATGACTTTGAAAAATTAATAGTTAAAAAAGATCCAGATATAGTTGAAGACAAAAAAGAATTTGACTTAGCACTTAAAAAATATATTAGTAAAGTAATATCTAAAGAAGGTGTTAGAAACTTTAAAGATATAACAGTAGATACAAAAGCACTTTTAGATAATAAGAAAAATGCAGTATACACAAAATCTAAAGATAAAGTGTATGTAAACATAAATGATACAGTTATATATAAAATAAGAGTATATAATGAAGGTAATATCAACGGTATCTTAGAAGAAATAACAGATACATTACCAGATGGTACTAAATATATAGAACATGAAGTAAATAAAAAATACGGATGGACTGTAGAAAATAAAAACGGAAAAGAAGTAATTAAAACAAACTATTTAAAAGATAAAGTTTTAAATAAATTCAACAAAGAAACAGGAAAAATAAACTTCTTTGAACTTGAAATTGCAGTTAAAGTAGTATCAGACAAATATGAAAAAATGCTAAATATTGCAGAAATAACAAAAGCATTAGATGAAAATAAAAAACAAATAGAAGATAGAGATTCTACTCCAGGTAATGGATTACTTGGTGAAGACGATATAGATACAGAAGTAATATATATAAAACAAAAACCAGATGAAGAAATCAAAAAAGAAGCAGATATTGCTTTAAGAAAATATATTGTTTCAGTAAATGATAAAAAATATAATAGAGAACCAAGAATAAATGTAAAACCACTTGTTCAAGGTAAAAATACAGCTGTTTACGAACATGATAAAACACCAGTAAATGTTAAAGCAAAAGATTTAGTAAGATATAAATTAGCAGTATATAATGAAGGTGAAGTGGATACATATGTTTCAGAAATTATAGATAATATTCCAGAAGGATTAGAATATGTTGTACAAAATAATATAAACGAAAAATTCGGATGGATAATGTTAGATAGAAATGGAAATGAAACAAGAAATCCAGAAAAAGCAGTAAAAGTAATGACAAAATATTTATCTAAAGAAGAAGATAGAGTTTTAGGTAAAAATAATTTAATAAAAGCATTTAACAAAGAAAATACATATGTAGACTTTAAAGAAGTTGAAATAGTATTTAGAGTTAAAGACTTTAAAGATGAAAATATAAATACTACAAATATAGCAGAAGTAAATAAAATTACAGATAAAGACGGAAATGTTTTAAAAGATAGAGACTCTGTTCCAGGTAATGGAAAATTTGGTGAAGATGATTTAGATAAAGAAGAGTTAAAAGTAGAACTTCAAAACTTTGACCTTAAATTATTAAAATTTGCATCAAATATAAATGGAGAAGAAATTTTAAATGCTGAACCAAAAGTATATTTAAAAAATCTATTAAATGGAAAAAAATCTACAGCAGATTATACAAAATCTGGAAATATACAAGAAGTAGCAAAAGGTGATGTAGTTAAATATACATTAAGAGTATATAACGAAGGTAATAGAGACGGATATGCAGCAGAAATAGTAGACCTAATTCCTTCAGGATTAAGATTTTTACCAAACCATAATATAAACAAATATTACGAATGGGTAATGCTAGATGAAAATGGAAATGAAACAAAAGACACATTAAAAGCTGTAAAAATAATGACAAAATACTTAGGTAAAGATGAAAACATATTAAGAGCTTTAGACAAAGAAAATGAAAAAATAGACTTTAAAGATGTTGAAGTAGTATTCATTGTAGCGGCAGATAAACAAGAAAATGGAAATCTTTTAAATATAGCAGAAATAAATAAAAATCTTGATGAAAATAAAAAAGAAATAAAAGATAGAGATTCAGTACCAGGAAATAAAAATCCTAATGAAGATGATCAAGATAGTGAAAATCTAAAATTAGTAATTTTTGACCTAGCACTTACAAAAAGAATTTCAGAAATTACAAAAACATTTGAAAGAAAAAATCCAGTAACACATGTAACAAAACAAACAGGTGAAGAAAAACAAAAAAGAGTAGAAATTGTACAAGTAAATACATGGGATAAAACTAAAGATGTATTTGTAAAATATGTAATTAGAGTTAAAAACCAAGGAAATATAAATGGATATGCTAAAGAAGTAAGAGATTACTTACCAGAAGGACTAATATTTGAACAAAGCATGAACCCAGATTGGACTTTAGTAGACAGAAAAACAATTTCAACAACTAAACTTGCAAATGAAGAAATAAAACCAGGTGAATTTAAAGAAGTTTCAGTAGTTCTAAGATGGGATTACAACTGGGAAGATGGTAGAGTTAAAACAAACTGGGCTGAAATCCATAAAGACTCTAATAACTTTAGAGATACAGAAGATAGAGATTCAACACCAGGAAATAAAAAGATTGGTGAAGATGATATGGATTATGCAAAAGTACAAATAATACCAGCAACAGGTGCAAAAGAAACATATATAAGATTAGCTCTAGTAGCATTAACAATTATAGGTTTAGGAGTTTTAGCTACAAAGAAATTAGTTTTAGATAAAAAATACATTAATATGTAAATTAATAGAACTATAAAAGTAACTAAAAAACATATAAATATAAAATAGATAAAGAAGAAGCGTAAGCTTCTTCTTTTACTTTGGCAGAAAATAAAAAACAAGATGAAATAAAAAAATAAAATAAAAAATAACATAATAAATAATATAATAAATAAATGTAATATTAAACAAAATTAAATAATAAATTAAGTAGTAAATTAAATAGAAATTAAATAATATATTTTGTTTCAAAAGTATTAATAATTAACAGAAAATGATTAATTTAATTGAAGTTATTGCAATAAATTTTTAAAATTAATATAGGAAAAAATGTAATAAAAAAGGACATATTATGTATAAAGGAAAAAGAGGTAAAAATATAAAAGATAGTACTAGAACATTTTCATATATAATGTTTGTAGTATTTTTAATGTCTTTTATATTAATATCTGTGAATAAAAAAGAGCTTATTGCAAAAACGGGATATACACATCCTCAAACAATGAGATTTAAAACAACAGATTATGAACCTGGCGATGGTTCAGGATTAAACAAGGTAAGTGGTGGAAGATTTGGTAAAACCTTTCATTCATATAGAATTAATAAAAAGAAGAGTAAGAGTAGTGAAATTATAGCAATAAGAAAAATTAAAAATACTGAAGGTGAAGAAAAAGCTGTTTATTGTATAGATAGAACTACAGAATTTCCTGGATCAACTCCTTTAAAATATATGTATAATGGAACTTTAGAAGGAAATGAACTTGTTATACCTCAATATAAAGAAGAAGGTGGAAGTTTAAAAATTGTAAATCACAGAATAACTGGTGATCAATTAGGACAATTAAGATGGCTTGTTGACCAATTTTATTTAAGAGAACCAAAAGGTAAATCCCAAGAGGCTAAAATAGCAATAAAGAAAAATTTATATGAAGGTGCGGCAAAATGGGAGTTAGAAAAAAATGGCGGTCAACCAACGTATAATGAAATAAAAGAACGTTCAAAAGTTTTTTATAATTTAATGAACGACTCAGACCTTGAAAGTTTACAACAATGGGTATTATGGGAAATAGCAAATAAAAACATAGATAGTTCGGAGTATAATGACTATGATGGTGGAAGATTATTTTATACTATTACACAACCAGCGATGCCACTGAATGAAAACCAATATGCCAGAGCTAGAATAGCTGTATATAATTATTTATTAGAAACAGCAAAAACAAAAAATGCTTCATATAAAAATCAATTAACAGATAAGGAAAAAGAAGAACAAGAAAAGAAATTATTACAAGGTGTAATAAAATCTGAACAAGTAACTAAAGATATATCTGGATTAGATACAATAGGAATCATAAATTACGGATATAGAATGGAAATACCAGGTGCTTCTGGAAATAAATCTTCTGTAACAAGTCTTAAACTTTATGATTCAATGAGTAAGGAAATAAATGCAAGTGAGTATAAAGTTGGATTATATAGTGGCGAAAAACCTACAAAGAGAGATATAGAAATAGCTAAACAATTAAATATGGATCTTCAAGATGCCGTAGGTGAAGGTAATTTCTTTATATATTTCCCAGATGGTTCAAAATACTTTGGTAAAAATGAAAAATTTATACTAAAAGCAAAATTTAGAGAAGTAATTACATATCCATATGTATACTTACCAGATAGAGAAAGTGCAAAACAAGAAGGAAGAATAACTCAAGCGGTAGTAATGCTAGATAGAGAAGAAACAGAAAAGGAAAAGACTCTTTCTGTAGATGTTCCAAAGGGATATGACCTAGCACTTAGAAAAAGTATAATTAAAGTTAGAAATCCTTTAACAGATGAAGTTAAAGAATATAAAGAAAGAATACCAAAAGTAGATTCAAGTAATTTGAAATCAACAAGTAGAGGTGCTAAAGAAGAAGAACAAACAGCAAAATATATGCACCCAAAAGATCCAGTGTTAGTTGAACATGGAGATATAATAACTTATGAATTTAATATATATAATGAAAATGAATTAGATAAACAATTAAATCAAATTAAAGATATTCTTCCAAAGGGACTTAAAATGGTTCCAATTGAAAAAAGTAATATAAATAAAAAATATGGTTGGAGTGAAGATGCAAGCGGAAGAATACTTACAGCTAATTTACCTGAAGCAGTATTATTAAAAGGTACTACACCAGAAGGAAGTGGTAGTAGGATTAATGGACAATACAAAATATATCTAGAATTATATGTAGAAGATACAGCTGTTCCAGATAAAATATATACAAATATTGCAGAAATAACTAAAGATACACCAAAAGATGATAGAGACTCAGAAACAGAAAATTATTTTGATGCATATTTCAAAAAACTAAATGAAGATAAGCTTGAAAAATATAAAGGAAATGATAATAACAAAGAAGATCTTAAAGATGGAAATTACTTCTATAAAGGTCAAGAAGATGATGATGATTTTGAAAAGGTAAAAGTAATACTTAAAGATTCAGATCTTGCTTTAAAGAAATTTGTAAATAGAGTAAATGATGAAATTTTAAAACCATCAAGAGAACCAATAGTGGATGTTACACCACTTAAAAATGGAAAATTTGATGCAAAATATACTCAAAAAGATCCAAAAGAAAACAAAGTAAGAGTTAAAAATGGCGACTTAGTAGAATATATCATAAGAGTATATAACGAAGGTGAAATAGATGCGTATGCAGCAGAAATTTCAGATATAATTCCAGAAGGAACAGAGTTTATAGAAAACAATGAAACAAATATATATTATGGATGGGAAAAAGATAAAAACAATCCAAATATAATTAAAACAAAATACTTAGAAAAAACAGATAATGCTAAAAATTTAATAAAAGCATTTAATAAAGGAAAAGC
This sequence comes from uncultured Clostridiaceae bacterium, assembly GCA_946998225.1. Classification (GTDB taxonomy): domain Bacteria; phylum Bacillota; class Clostridia; order TANB77; family CAG-508; genus CAMPYH01. The sequence goes on from CAMPYH010000001.1 coordinate 379,556, forward strand.
AGATTTAGATTATAGAGACATAAAAGTTGTAGTAAGAGTTATTAATGCAAGTAATCCTGACAAATTAATAAATATAGCAGAAATTACAAAACAAACAGATAAAACTGGAAAACCAAGAAAAGATAGAGACTCAGTACCAGGAAACAAAGACCCTAAAGAAGATGATCAAGATTATGAACATTTAAAGGGACAAATATTTGATTTAGCTCTTAGAAAATTTATTGTACAAATAGATAAAAAAGATGTAAAACCATCAAGAGAACCAGTGGTAGATACAAAACCACTTATTGATGAAACAAATACAACAGCAATATACGCGCATCCAAAAAATCCATTAGAGGTAGAAAATAAAAGTATAGTTAGATACAAAATAAGAGTATACAACGAAGGAGATATTGATGGATATGCTAAAGAGATAACAGATAATCTTCCTGAAGGATTAGATTTCATTAAAGACAGTGAAATAAATAAAAAATATGGCTGGGTTCAAGATAAAGATAATCCAAAAGTAATTAGAACAGATTATTTATCTAAAGGGCAAGAAGAAAAATTTAAAAGAGATAATCTTTTAAAAGCATTTGATCCAAAAACAAATAAACTAGATTATAGAGATCTTGAAATAGAATGTATTGTTAATTTAGTAGAAAAGAAAGTTTCTGTTATTGAAGGAAAGAAATTAAACCTATTATTTGGATCTGAAATAGAAGAAATATCTGAAGGTAATTTAAAATATAGAGTTATTGAAAAAGAAGAGACAAAAGAAAATAAAGAAGAAGAAAAAGACGAAAAAGAAACTAAAGAAATATCAATAACTCCAATAGAAAAAAATAAAAAAGAAAATATAATTAAAGAGAAAAATAAAGAATTACAAAAAGATAAATTAGATAAAAAAGAAAATATTAAATCTATAGATAAATCTGAATTAAAAATAGTTAATGCAGAAGAAGGAAATAAACTTAGAAATATTGCAGAAATATCTAAAGATGAAGATGAATTTGGAAATGAAATTGAAGATAGAGATTCTGATCCTAGTAGAAAAACATATAAAAACAAAAAAGAAGGAAACTGGGAAGATGATGAAGATTTTGAAAAATTAAAATTAACAGAACCTAAAAAATTCGACTTAGCTTTAATAAAATTAATTACATCATATGAAATTAATCAAAATGGAAAAGTTAAAACAATAGATACAAAACACACAAGAGCAACAAATCACCCAGAACCAGTAGTTAAAATAGATTTAAATCAAGATATGGTAAATAGATCAACAATTAAATTTATTTATACTATTGAAATAGAAAACCAAGGTAATATAGACGGATATGCAACAGAAATATCAGATTATATACCAAAAGGATTACTATTCTTTAAAGAAGATAATCCTAACTGGGATTTAAAAGATGGAAAAATAGTAACAAGAGCTCTTGAAGGAAAGAGATTAAAACCAGGCGAAAGAGCACAAGTAAAAATTGCTCTAAGATGGGATACAAAAGAAAAATTCTTTGGACAAATGACAAACGTAGCAGAAATATCTGAAGATAAAAATGATTATGGAATAAAAGATATAGATTCTACTCCAAATAATAAAAAGCCTGGAGAAGATGACATAGATGATGCAACAGTACTTTTATCTATTAGAACAGGTGGAGCATTCACATATTTTAAAATAGGAATGGTAACACTTGGAATAATTGGAGGAGCAGTAGCTGTAATTAAGAAACGTGTTATGAATTAATTTTAGTTAAGAAAATAAAAGTAAAGTAAAATAAAAGACCAAAATTAGAAAACAAAAAAATGAAAAAAATAAAAACAAGATGAAAATCATCTTGTTTTTATATGTAATGTTAATGTAACAATTTTATAAAGTTGTTTTTAAAATAGCTTATTAATTGCATATATATCTGTATACTTAATAGGTAATACAATTAAAAAGGAGAAAATATGAATATTAGAAAAGAAAAACAAGAAGTTAGAATAGAAAAAAGAGAAAAAGAGAATAAAAAAATAGTGTTACTAGCACTACTATTATTACTATTTTCAATATCTATGGGTGGAATTTATGGATATTGGGTAGGAAGCGTAGATAATCCTACAAAAAAAGATGTAAATGAAGGAACAGAACTTACTATTGGTGAAGCAAACCATGTAACAACTACATTAGAAGTAAGTGGTGCACTTCAATCACAAGGTAAAAAATTAGTACCAGCTAACAAAGCTTTATTAAGTGTTGGTGGAGCAGAAAAAAATGTTGAATTTTATGAAACAACATATGATGTAGCTTGGAAAGATACAACTAATACAGTTGCACCAGGTGATCAAATAACACGTAAACTTAAAGTTACTAAAGCAGAAGGTAAAATAGGAGGAGCTGCAAATTCATTATTAAATGTTGAAGTTACTCCAACAACAACAGACATAACTGCAAATGGAGATGTTGTAAAAGTAAAAGTAAAAGTTACTTTAACAGAACCAAATAATAAAGCTGAATATGATGCGGTTATAAACAAACCTATAACAGTAGATTTAACTTTTGCTGTAGAAGAAAACTAATTTAGGGAAGATATGAAAAAAGTTTTAAACATAATTACAAAAATAGTATTTTATATAATAATAGTCATATTAGGAATATATATAGGTTTTTCGTTTACCGCACCAAAACATATAATAGAAACATTTGGTGTAAAACCATTTGTTGTAAAATCTGATTCTATGAAACCTATGTTTCAAAGAGGAGATATTATAATAGTAAATAAAGTGAATTCAAATGCGGTAAAAAAAGGAGATATCATAGCTGTAAGAAAAAAGAATAACATGCTTATAGCACATATGGTAGCAGATGAAATAATTGATAAAAATCACAAATTAGTTTTTAAAACTAGACCAATAAACAATGTCGAAAAAGCAAATTGGGACATAGAAGGAGTATATAGATATCAAGTTGTCGGAAAAGTAAATAAAGTTATACCAAAAGTCGGATTTTTAGTACTTTGTCTTCAGAATACATATATATATGTTCCGTTAATAGTACTTGTATTAATAGTAATACTATTAAAAAACTATGGTAAGGATAATTTAGTTATTAAACTAAATAAAAACGATGTTGAAGATGTATTAGATTTTAAAAAAGAAAACAAAGAAAAATAAAAAGTAAAAAATCAAACTAAAAAAGGAGGATAAAATGAAAGAAAAACAAAAAAATATTTTCACCAAAGTAATTTTATTATCCTTTTTAATTTTATATCTTCTATGTATGCATGTTTTTGCATATTGGGATATAAGAAATGAAAACTTAGAAAAAGGAAAACTAATAAAAGAAAGTATTGGTAGGTGGTATTTACCAAAAGCTGGAGAACCTGAAGTTAAGATTTTTGATGAAAAAAATCCACCAAAAGAAGAATTTACAAAAAATACATTAGTATATTTTATAGATAAAAATGGAAATAAAAGTTTATACACAGTATATGCAAATAAAACGGATCCAAATAATCCAAATTATGTTCCAGATAATCCTACCAGTAGCTGGGCACAAGGGATTCAATATGTAAAAAATACAATTGAATATGTACCGTTTAATTTATATGAATCAGGGGATTTAGTAGTATTTAAAGGACATCTATATGAATATACATATGGAATTCCACATAATCCAAATACAACAACAGGTAAAAATCCTGATGAAAGACCAGGAATATGGAAAAAGAGAGATGATCTACTAGAATTTTATACAGTAGATCAATTATGGTTTAGATATAAAGTATATTTAAAAGGTGAAAGGGTCATTCATAAGGATAGATTGTATGTTGCACAAACATCTGGATATTCTCAAAACCCACCAGATAAGGGAATAGCAAATTGGAGATTATACATAGGAAAATAAATAGAAAGTAAGGCTAGCCTTACTTTTTATTTTGTTTTTTAATTCTCCTACAAAAAATATCTATATATGATATACTAATAATGTGTAAAATTAGATCAAGATTGGAGAGATATGAGACTAGATTTAAATAATGAAAATGAAGTAAAAAGATTTAATGAATTTTTAAGTAAAAGTAAATATGCAAGATTTCCGCAAAGCATTGAATGGACAAAGGTAAAAAGAAATTGGGATCATGAAATAGTATATGTGGAAGAAGAAGGAAAAATCATTGCAGGAATTGTAATTTTAATTAAAAAAATCATGGGATATTCTTTATTCTATGCACAAGAAGGTCCTATTTGTGATTTAACAGATTACAATTTAGTTGAAAAACTAATGAAAGAAGTAGATAAAGTAGCAAAAGAAAAAAATGCTTTTGTACTTGCATTTGATCCAGATTTTAGAGTTAATAGCACTGTAAGACAAAAATATATATCTATGGGATATAAAGTTACATCAGATAAAGATGATTATAAACAATCTAGTATTATGCAACCAATATATGATTTTGAACTTGAATTAAAAGATAGAACTTTAGATGAAGTGTTAAATTCTTTTAATAGTAAAACTAGATATAATATTAGATTAGCTGAAAGAAAAGGTGTGAAGGTTGAATATGGAAGAGATGAAGAACTTGTTAAAAGATTTTATAAATTACACCAAATAACTTGTGAAAGAAGCAAAATAGCTATTAGAGAATATGAATATTATAAAAATTTAGTTGATGTAATGGGAGATAAAATTAGAGTATATATTGCATCACATGAAGATGATGATCTTTTTGGCGGAATATGTATTTCAAGTGGTATCGAAACATTTTATGTTTATGGTGGAAGTTCTAATATAAAAAGAAACTATATGGCAAGTGAAAAAACACTTTTTGAAATGATTAGATGGGGAATAGAAAATAAAACAGAAAAATTTAATTTTGGTGGATTTATGCATAAAGATGAAAACAGCGGGCTTTATAGATTTAAAGTTAAATTTACTGGTGAAGAAGGATTAGTAAGAAAAATTGGTTTAATAGAAAAGCCATATAAACCATTTATATATTTTATGTATAAACACGTGCTTCCAATAAGAAATAATTTAAAAAATATATTAAATGGATCAGGACTTGAATAGATAATTAAAAAGGAATATAAAATATACAATTTAAAACAATAAATGATGTAAAAACATTTTAGTTGGTATAAAATTAAAATGATGTGAGGTAGTTATGATATTAAAAATAATATCTGCAATACTTCTAGCACTTGGAGTATTTATGGTATTTGATGCAAGAAGAATTGCAAGAAAATTGTTCACACTAAAGAATAGAAACGAAACTACAGCTATTATAAAGGATTTAGGAGTTATAATTATAATTATAGCATTTATAATATTTGTTTATGTAGGAATTTAATTTCAGGAGTACAAAAGATATGTTAAATAGTGATAAATCTAAAGTTAAGATTGATGGTAAGATTTACCATTTTGATAAAACTATAAGAATTGGAGAAGCATATAAAAAGCTTTTTGAAAAAGAAGATAGTAAATATGTTGCTTGTATATATAATGGTCATTTAAAATCATTTGGCCATAGATTAAAATATGATGGAGAACTTGAGTTTGTTGATGCAAGCTCTGATGAAGGTAGAGATGTATATATTAGTGGTCTTTTAATGGTAATGACTAAAGCTTTTTATGATGTAAATCCAGAGCTTGAAGTTTTAATTAAATACCAATTACACAATTCAATATATTGTGAGATAAGAAATGGCAAAAACACTAAAAAATTAATTTCTGATGTAAAAAAGAGAATGTCAGAGATTATTAAAGAAGATAAAATAATAAGACATAGCCCAATGACAAGAGAAGAAGGCATAGAATTTTATAAAGATAAAGGAAATAAAAGAGGCGGTTTTCAATTATATAATAAAGATAAAGAAAAAATAGATGTATACTTTATAGACGACTTTTATAATTATTTTTATGGAATTATGCCAGATAAAACAGGAAGACTAAAAGAATTTAATCTTGAAGTTTTTGAAAGTGGATTTTTGCTTATGTATCCAGATAGAAAAGATCTTTCTACAGTAAAACCGTTTAAAGAACAAACAAAACTATATAAAACTATGAAAGAATATGATCAAATATATGATGTTTTAGGAATACAAACAGCTTTTGAATTGAATCAAAAAATTAAAGAAAACCCTATAGATATAGTGCTGTTATCTGAAGCAATACATGAAAAAAACATAGCAAGACTAGCAGAAGAAATAGAAAAACATAAAGAATTAAAATTAATTCTTATAGCAGGACCATCTTGTAGTGGTAAAACAACATTTGCAAGTAAAATTACAAATACATTAAGACTTAATGGATTAAAACCAGTTATAATATCTGTAGATAATTATTTCGTAGAAAGAGAACAAACACCACTTGATGAAGATGGTAACTACGATTTTGAATCATTAGATGCAATAGATTTAGATTTATTTAATGATCATGTTAATAAATTAATAAATGGCGAAGAAATAGAAATGCCTGAATTTAATTTTATGACAGGTAAAAAAGAATACCACGGAAAAATGCTTTCATTAAAAGATGATGAAATACTTTTAATGGAAGGAATACATTGTCTTAATGAAAAACTTACTAAAAATATAGATAGAAAATTTAAATTTAAAATATATATATCTGCACTTACAGTACTTAAAATGGATGAACAAAATAACTTATCTACAACAGATACAAGACTTGTAAGAAGAATATTAAGAGACTACAGAACTAGAGGATATTCTGCAGAAGATACACTTAAAACATGGCCATCTGTAAGAAGAGGTGAAGAAAAAAATATATATCCATTCCAAGAGCAAGCAGACTATATGTTTAATAGTTCAGTTATTTATGAACAATCTACACTTAAAAATGATGTAAGTAAACTTTTAAAGGAAATAAAAGAAGATAGTCCGGTATATTTTAGAGCAAGAAGACTACTTGAAATTATGGGATATTTTGACACAATTGAAAAAGGATATATTCCTAACAACTCAATTATAAGAGAGTTTATAGGTGGAAGTATTTACCATAAAGGATATTTAGATGAAATAAGAACTGAACATATAAAGGCAATGGAAGAGGAAAATAAAAAGGAAGAAAATCTTTGGAAAAGAAAAGTCATAAATAGATTTAGAAAGTTTAAAAAGATTAATGGATAAATATAAAAAAAGTGAAAATAAAATGGAAGAAATAGATGAAATTAAAAACAAAGCCAAATTAAATGTGGCTTTGTGTATCGTTTTTCTTCTATTTTTATTTGTAATTTTAGCATATTTTTTAATAAAACATAGATTAAATAAATATGTAGAAAATAAAGTTTATGAAAAAAAGCAGGAGTTTTTAGATAAGAAAAAAGAAGAAGAGTATTTAGAAAAATCTGAAGATATAATAAAAGAAATAGACAAACTTGAAGGAATAAAACTTAAAAAAATTTTTGAAAAATTTAATGTAAAAGATAAAGCAGAATTAAGAAATAAAATTAAAGATAAGAATGTAGATTTAAATGAAATAAAAGTAGAAATAAATAATTTAAACATTAAATATGGAGATAATTTAAACTTTCCTAAATTTAATAAAAAAGATTTAGGTGATGAAATAAGGTATAGTAGTGATAGAAATGAGTACTATATAAATAATCATCTTTTAATAAAAATAAATAAAAACTTAAGTCTTGATGAATTTAAAAAAGAGCTTAAAAAAAGAAGAGCTGAAATAGTTTCTGGAGATGAGAAAGAAAATATATATGTAATTAAATTTAATAGAAAGCTTAATGAAAAACTTCTTTTAGATAATATAAATATATTAGAAAAAAATAAAAATATAGAAAAATGTATAATAATATATTTAACAAAAGAAGAATATGAAAATATGAAAAAATAAAATTTGAAAGTAAAAAAATAAAAATTGCTAGAAATAGCCTTTTTGTGTATAATTAATTACATAAATATGAATAAATATAAAAGAAAAAAGGAATTAAAATGATAGATATTAAAAGCCAAATAATTAAAATTGTAAATGAAGTTTTAAATGAAATATATATTGAAAAAGGACTTATTAAAGATGAAGATTTAGTATTATCTTTAATAGAAGAATCTTCTTTACATGTTTCATCAGATTATTCAATTGCATGTTTTAAACTTGCAAAAGATTTAAAAGAAAATCCTGTAAAAATAGCAGAAGAAGTAAATAGAAGATTAAATATAAAGATAGATGAATTAAAAGAAAAAAATGAAGAATGTATAATTGAAAAAAGTGAAAATCTTTCAGGATATGTAAATCTTTGGATTAAAAAAGAAATATATATTAAAGAAGTTTTAGATTCTTTAGATAAAGAAGGAATGTTTATAGGAAAAGGTGAAAAGAAGAAAGAAAAAGTTTTAGTTGAGTATTCATCACCAAATATAGCTAAAGAATTCCATATAGGACATCTTAAGACAACTTTAATAGGTGAAATGTTATATAGACTATATAAATATTCAGGTGATGATGTAGTAGCTATAAATCACTTAGGAGACTATGGTACTCAATTTGGTAAACTTATTGAAGGATATTTAAGATGGAAAGATGAATATAGTTTTAAAGAAAATGCACTAGAGGATTTAAATAATATCTATGTAAGAATATCTAATCTTTGTAAAGAAGATGAAGAGGTTATGGAAAAGTGTAGAGATAATTTTAAAAAGCTTGAAGATGGAGATCCAGAATATGTTAAAATTTGGAAAGAGTTTGTAAATCTGTCATTAGAAGAGTTTTTTAAAGTTTACGATATGCTTAATGTATCTTTTGATGAAATTAAAGGTGAGGCATCATATTCAGAAGATATGGTAAAAGTTGTAGAAATGTTAGATGAAAAAGGATTATTAAAAGATTCAAAAGGTGCTAAAATAATTGATTTTAATGATGATAAATTAAAAGAAGTTTTAATAGTTAAATCTAATGGTTCAACATTATATATAACAAGAGATATAGCAGCTGCACTTTATAGAATGAAAAAATATGATTATGATAAATCTTTGTATGTTGTAGCATCTGAACAAATATTACATTTCCAACAACTTAAAGGTATATTAAGACTTATGGGAATAGATAAAAAGTATGTTGATGGTTTAATCCATGTTCCTTATGGAATGATAAGACTTGAAAGCGGCAAAATGTCTACAAGAGAAGGAAATGTAATTAAGGTTAGAAACTTACTTGAAGAAGCTGTAAACAGAACTAAAAAAATACTTGATGAAAAAGATAATTTAAATGAAGAAGAAAAAGAAGAAGTTGCTAAAAAGGTAGGAATTGGAGCAATAATTTTTGCAAATCTAAATACACAATTAATTAAAGATGAAGTATTTGTTTGGGATAATGTTTTAAACTTCCAAGGAGGTTCACCATATATTCAATATATATGTGTAAGAATTAACTCTATACTTAAATCTGCAGGATATATAAGAGAGGTAAATAAAACTAAAGAAAACTTTTTAGGAAAAGATAAGAATCTTTTTGTAAACTATATAGATAATATTGAAGAAATTGCAGGTAAAAGAGAAGATATAGATATAAATATATATAGCGAAAAAGCACTTGAAATATTTAAAAAATTACATGAGTTTAAAGAAAAAATAAAAGAAGCAAGAGAAAAAAGAGAGCCATATATTTTAGCAAATTATGCTTTAGATCTTTCAAAAATGTTTAGTGAATATTATACTAATGAAAAGATACTAGTAGAAGATAAAAAAGAACAAAATGCAAAAATACATTTAATTTATGCGGTACTACAAGTACTTACAATTATACTTAATATATTTGGAATAGAAATACCAGATAAGATGTAATACATAAAAAACAAAAGAAAAAGAAAAGGTAAAATATGGAAAGAAATAGAAGAACAGATAGAGATTTTTTTGAAGAAAAAGAAGCTGAATATGAAGAAACATATTTAGCTGAAAGCGAAAATGAAGAAATGGGTTCAGGAAAAGTAAAAAAAATACTAATATTTATAGTTATATTAATTATACTATCTTCAGTAGCATTTTATATATACTATATAAACAAAAATAAAACTGAAGAATCTAATAAAAGCGAAAGTAAGAAAATAGAAAACTTTACTAAAGAAAGAAAGCTTCAAGAAAAATACTATGGATTTAATGTTTATGGAAAAATTAAAATAAAGAAGATTAATTTAGATTCATTTTTTGTTGAGGAAAATGTAAATGCAATGGATTCAAGTATATGCATATTAGCAAAAGATGGTGAAGTAGGGAAAAGCGGAAATCTAGTACTTATGGGACATAACAAAAAAGATATGTTTAAAGACTTAGATAAGTTAAATAAAAATGATGAAATTGAAATTTTAGACATATATGAGAAATCTACAAAATATATTGTTAAAGATAAATACGAAATAAAGCCAGATAATATGGAAAGTTTTGTATCAGATAATTCAAAAAATGAATTAACATTAGTTACATGTACAAGTAAAGAAGATAAAAGATTAATAATAAAAGCTGAAGCTAAAAAATAAGTAAGAGGATATATATGGTAACAAGAACAAAAGATAATGAAAAATTAAATAAAATATTAAAAATATTAGTATTATGTATAATAATGAGCATAATATTATGTGTTAAAACAAATAAAGTTTATGCACAAGAAACCATAAGAGTAAAAGTTGGTGAAACGATAAGAAAAGAACTAAGACCTAGTCTTAAATATTATGAAGTTTTATCACTTAATCAAAATGGTGAAGGCAAAGAATCTATAGAAAAAAGTATAGAAACAGATAAATATACAGTTAATTTTAAACTTGAGGGAATATATGGCGATGAATTTGTGATGGAAATAACTGGAAAAAAAGAAGGTAAGAGTCAACAAGAAATACTATACTATATGTACAAAAAAGAAGGCGAACCTTTTACACCATTTAGATCAGAAGTACTTGTAGATGTATATGAAGAGAAAAAAGAAGAACAAAAACCAGAAGTACAAACTCCAAAAGAAAATAACAACAATAAAGATAATAAAAACAATGAGAAAATAGATATACATTCTTCAAAAGTAAATAATAATATTAATACAAAATTAATTAAAGTAAATTTCCAAAATGCAGAATATACATCTGTAGCAGATGTACATGTAAGAGAAGGAAATTTTGTAGGGGCTAAATCACTTGGAGTAGTAAAAGAAGGAACTAAATTAACATCTACTGGTTATACAGATAATGGTTGGGTAAGAGTAATATATAACGGTAAAGCTGGATTTGTTTCTTCAGATTATTTAAAACTTAAAAAACATGCAAATCTTACAAGAAAAATGCAAGAAGAAAAGAAAAAAGAAGAAAAAGAATATAAAGAGGAAATCAAAAAAGTTGGAGCTGTAGACAGCAAAGGTAGAACAAAAGAAAAACAAATAGAATACCTTAAAAGTACAATTGGAGCTGTTCCAAATGTAGGAAATAATATGCAGTTTAAAATATTTTTACTATTTACAGCATTTGGAATAACTTTAGCATATGTATATACCAAAAATAAAAGATAATTAAAAAACTAAGAGATATAAAGATGGAAAGAAAAAATTCTTTCTATTTTTATTTTTACTTTTATTTTTACTTTTATTTTTATTTTTACTTTTATTTTTATTTTTGATTCTTTTGTTATATTACCATTTTTGATTATATTACCATCTCAAATAAAGTAGCTATATTGTTTTACTTAGAATTGTTGGATATAATTACAAAGACGAAATATAAAGATTAAAGGAAAAACATGGATTTAAATATTATTAATAAAATGGAAGAGATTCCTGAATCAAATTATGAGAGCTTTAATAAAAATATAAAATCTAAATATAATTTATCTAGAGATTTAAGAAAAACAGTCTTTGATAAAGAATGGATAGAAGTTTTTAAAGAAATAATACCACATATAGATAATATACTTAGAAACCCAAATAGATTCATAATAAATGAAGAGGAAGTTGTTAAAATAGAACTTGCTAGAAAAACAACAGTTGAGAGTATTAAACATTTATCTAAACATACAAATCTTATTCAATCTATCGATGAAGATACAGGTGATGTTATGCCTTCAAAAATTTTAAATATTAATAAAGAGGAAGATTACGCAACATACGAAAACAGAGTTATATACACATTAATACAAAATATGGAATTTTTTGTGCATAGGAGAAAAGAGGAGTTTTTAGCGGCGAGTAGTATGGATTCTAGAGATAATAAGTTTTTAAAATATTCTGGGCAAACAATTAATAAAAATAAAAATATTTCTTTAGAAATAAGTTTAGATGTAAATAGTAAAGATCAAAACATTAAAAGTGAATATTTACAAGATATTGAAAATATAGAAGAAAAGATATTAATGCTTAAACATAATAATGTATACAAAATATTAGAAAAGTCTAAAGTAGCATTAGTAAGACCGCCAGTTAAAAAAACAAATAGAATACTAAAAAATCCAGATTTTCAATATGCAATGCATTTATGGTCATATCTTCAAGATAATACTGAAAGTAAGACAAAGAAGATTGAAGAAAATGAAGAAATAACTAAAGACAAAGAACTTAAAAGATTAATTGATGAAATCTTTTTATTGAATTATTTAGCTATAGAAGACTTTGATGAAGATGAATTAGAAAAAGAACTTAAAAAGAACAATAAAAAAACTAAAGAAAAAATAACTGATTCACTTCTAGAAAAACTAATATTTGTAAATTCGTATCTATCTGAAGAAGAATTAAAAGATATGCTTTTAGATAAATATGAAAAGATTAAATACAGATCAATGGTTACGTCAGAAGGTATTGAAAAAATATTTAAAGATAATATGGACAAAGTATTTAATATTATTAAGCTTAGTTAGGAAATATAAGATTAAAGAGGATGGATAATGTCAGTGGAAGAAAAAGAAACTAAAAAAATAGAAAAAAACGAAGAAGGAAAAAGCAAATTAGGTGTATTTAAAATTTTATATAATATAATATATTATTTATTATATTTTGTGGTTTTTATCGTGATTATAATATCATTAGTACAAAGATTTAGTGATAACAAAAAATCACTTGGTGGTATAAGGATTTTTAATGTACTAACAGGAAGTATGGAGCCAAATTATCATGTGGGAGATATACTTTTTGTTAAAGATATAAAGCCATCTCAAATTAATATCGGTGATGATATTTCCTATATAGGAAAGAAAACAGAATTTGATGGAATAGTAGTAACACATAGGGTTAAAGAAAAAGAAGTAAGAAAAGATAAAATATATTTTGTAACACAAGGTACAGCAAATCCATTACCAGATCCAGAAATATCTGAAGAACAGGTATATGGAAAGGTAATATATAAATCTGTAATATTATCTTTGTTTTCTCAACTTATGAATAAAACAAGTGTTTTCTTTGTAATATTCTTGGCTATGGTATTTATCATAGCATTTAGATTAGTAGAAAAAAGAAGAAGTCTAGAAGAAAGTGAAGAGGAATAGAAAATAAAAGAGGAACAAATTAAAAACAAAAAAACTAAAACTAAAATTAAAGTTATAGATGTTCTTAAAAAAATAAAACTAAGACATTTTTTAGTTTTATTCCTTTTAATTGTAGCAAATACTTATGCTTGGTTTATTTATGCCACAAAAGTAAATGTTGGAATTACAGCACATATAGTTGCATGGGACGTAACATTTAGTACAGCAGATGAAACTGCACAAACAAATACTTTAATTGAAGTTAAAAGATTGTATCCAGGAATGAAAGATTGCGTTCATATATTAAATATATTAAACAAAGGTGAAAAAGAAGCAAAAATTTCTGTAAGTTTAAAAAGGGTAAAAATATTAGATAAAGAATTTAGAGTTTCAGACGATGTAACTAGTGACGATTTAAAAGCTATATTAGCTAAATACCCATTTAATGTAAAAAATGAAATAAGTCATGATATATTAGATCCGCAAAAAGAACAATTTTTAAGAACGACAATAAGCTGGCCATATGAATCTGGCGATGATGAAAAAGATACAAAAATAGGTAAAGATGCATATGAATACTATAAACGTTATCCGGGAAGAAATGCGGTAGAAATTGAATATGTAATAACAGCGGCACAAACACAATAAAAAATAAAAAAAATAAAAAAATAAAATGAGAAAAAAAGATAAATAAAAATACTATATATAGTTATAGTATTTTTATTTTACTTGTATGAAATTAAGTTTTATATCTAACATGCCTTTGTTATCTGGATTTTTAGCTATAGCTGCATCTTCAAAATTATTTGTTTTTTCATCTGTGTGATTATCTAACCAAGAAAAAAATATTCTTAAATTTTTAGTTCTATTAGGATCATTTAAATTAATTCTTTCTTTAATCTGATTATTTTCATTAGTTACAGATATTTTTTCACCATCATCTAAGCTATAATCTGTTACGTGTAAATCTAAAACAGGATTATTTGTATTTTGAGAAATATCTATTGTGTAATCAAAAGACACATCAACATCACTAGCATCTATACTTATATCAAAATAACCTTTAGCTGTTGGTGCAAGAACACCGGGGTTAATATGCTTTGTTCCAGGAAGTATAGGAACAATTGTTTGTATAATATTTGTGCCTCGAGTTATATCTATATTATTTACTTTAATACTCCATTTAGCTATTTGAGCATTTGTTTTAACTTCAGCACTTGATACATATTTAGAATATGTATCTGCCATTAAAAAAATGGAAAAAGCAAATAAAATTATTGCTAATATGTATAAAAATATTTTATTTATTTTTTTTATATTTAATTTATTTTCATTATTTGTATTCATATTTTTCTCTTAATATATCTTTAAATTAATCTTAATTAATATATGAATATATTTCAATTACTTTTGGAGAAAATATCTTAAAAAAACAATAAAAGAGATATATAGTATATATTACAAAAATATATTTAAAATATGTGGGAAAGTATGATAAAAGACAAAGATAAGAAAAAGAAAAAAGAAGAAACGATCTCATTTAAAGAGCTAAGTAAAATGGGATATGAAGAAAGAGTTAAAGAAAAAAGAAGAATAGAGACAAAGTCTGAAAAAACTTTAAAAAGCAGGAGAGTTGGAAGAGCGATTAGACTTGGTCTTTTAGTGATACTATTATTTTTGGTAGTTATATATATAATACTTACAATATTTTTTATGAAAGGTGCATTTATTATTTCGCTAGATCAAAACTTTGCTAAAAAAGCGGGTATAGTTATTTATGAGGATTCTAAAACTAGAGAAAGCAAAAGAATGCTCAAATTCAATAATCTAGACTTTATGGATAACATTGCAGAAGAGTGGATAAATAAGGATGTACATAATGAAGGGGATGGATCACATAATGGTGAAAATTATTTAGCGTATACATTTTATATCGAGAACATGGGGTCAGATATTATTAACTATTGGTATAGCGTGGTTATTGATGAGGTTATTAAAAATGTGGATGGAGCTATTAGAGTTAAAATATATTTAAATGATGATGAACCAAAAACATTTGCTAAACTTGCAAATAATGGTTTGCCAGAGCCGAGAACAACACCATTTTATTCAGATAAATATGTATGTGTTGAACCAAGAAAAAATTTTAAACCAGGTGAAAGAGATAAAATGACTATTGTTGTTTGGCTTGAAGGACCTGATCCAGATTGTATTGACCCAATCGTAGGTGGACAAATGAAAATGCATATGGAAATAACAGAGGAACACAAAGCAACAACAAAAGATATAGTTCCAGATTGGGTGTTAAAGAAAGATAAGTTAGAATAAAAAGATTACAAAAGTGCAACAAAAAATATAAAAAGTACTGAAAAAAAGTTAAAAATATTTTTTATGTGCTAATATTTGAATATATTTAGGTTTATGAAACATCAATAAAGGAGAGAAAATGTCAAAGAAAACAAAAAAAGATAAAAAAGATGCAAAATCTTCAATATTACTACTATTAATTTTAGCAATAGTACTAATTGCATCAACATATGCATGGTTTACATCAAACCAAACAGTTACTGTTCAACAATTAGAAGTAAACGTAGAAGCTAGAAATGGTCTACAAATTTCTACAGATGCTATAAATTGGAAATCTACATTAACAACACAGGATTTAGCACAAACAGCTGTTGCAGCTACATATCCTACAAACGTTAACCAAATACCAAAAACAATGGAACCAGTTTCAACAGCGGGAAATATAACAAATGGTAGATTAGATATGTTCCATGGTGTAGCTGATCCAAATGATGCTACAGGTGAATTTGATTTAACAGCAACAAAACAAACAGATACACAAGGTGTAGATGGAAAATACATAGCATTTGATATTTTCTTACAAGTAAACACTCCTACAGATATAAAATTATCTACTAACTCATCAGTAGTTGCAGTAGGTGATTCTAAAGGACTAGAAAATGCATCAAGAGTAGGATTATTAAAACAAGGTAATGTTGCTCCAGGTACTTCACATACAGTAGCACAAGCATTAAATAATGGAACAGCTGAAAACCTATTCTTATGGGAACCAAATAGTGATGTACACACAGCAGCAGGTGTTACTAACGCATTTTCAGTATATGGAATATCAACAACAGAAACAGGTGCTACACCACTTGCATATAATGGAATAATTAAAGAATTCGATAAAGCGGCAGGAGTAACAATTAAAAATACAAATAACCAACCAACATATTTCAAAGCAGTTACACCAAGTTTAGTAACACCAAAAGTGCTAGCCGCAGATCAAGCATATACAAAACTAGAAGCTGGAATAACAAAAGTAAGAGTATATATGTGGGTAGAAGGTGAAGATGTTGACTGTGAAAACAACGCATCAGGAATAGATATTGGATATAACTTACAATTCACAATAGCACAATAATAGTAAGTAAGATAAAAATAATATAAATTATGAAGAAAGAAGACAAAGTGTCTTCTTTCATTTTTATAATTTTATTTACCATTTTTCTATTTTACACTTATATGATTTTAACTTATCTAGTATGCATTTCAATTGAACAAATACTTGAAAATTGGTATATTTTATATAATTGTATCGAATAAGATGGAGAAAAAATGGGAAAAAAAGAGGATGAAAAAGAACTAAATATTACAGAGATTAAATCCAAAGATTTAATAAGTTTATATTATGAATATAGTGAACATATTAAATTTTTAAAAGACGCTAAAGAACAAGAATAATGAAGGAAAAAAGATGGATGTTTTAGAAAAAGAACAAGAGAAATTAAGTGTAGAAAAAGAAATTATAGAGCTTATGCCTGTGAATAATAAAAAGAATAGAGAAGCTAGAAACATTAAAATAACAGATTCTTTGTTTTTAGCTGAGAAAAAACAAAAAGAAATTTATGAGGAAATTGAATCTAGATATAATAAGTTTTTAAAATATTCGAGTAATGAAAAAATGCTTAATGACAAATATGATGAAATAACTGAGGAATTAGAAAATCTTAAATATGCCTTAAATATATTAAATGGATATAATTCGTCATATGAAAAATTAGGTATAGATTTTGCATTACATAAATTAAACTACTATTATGTTAATGATTTAAGTGTTGTTAATAAAGTTATTATAGATATGATTCTAAGATTTAATGAAATAGGACTAGATTTAAATCTTAAAGATTTTGAATATAGTAAATTTTCGAAGGAATATCTTAGTGCTATATTTTTTGAAATGAAAAACAAAGATTTAGTAAGTATTAATGAAAAAGAAAAAATACAACAAATTAATGAAAATCTTCAACAAACTTTTAATGAGATATATTGGAAATGTCCAGATTTAGTGACACATATTAAAATGAGTTTTAGAGATATATATAATAAAAATGAGAAAAAAATAGAAAAATCATTTAAAGAAAAACAAAGAAAAATACTTGAACAAACAAATGAACAAATACTTAAAGCAAGATATGTAAAACTTTTAAAAGAAAAAGATCTTTTAGAAAAAGATAATTATATAAATATAATAAATAGCTTTTTAAACGAAGAAGATGTAATAAATACATACAAAGAAGATGCAATGTATAAAGAATATCAAAAATATGTTCAAGAAGTGTTTTTAGGACAAATATTTAAGGATAAAGACAATAATCTTAATAAATTAGATAAAGCTTTAATTAATCTAAAATATGCTGTTATAGAACTACAATTTTATAACAAATACAAATTTGTTTTTGATGAAATCAAAAATAAATATGTTTTAGAAAAAAATGCAAAAAAAGAAAATGTAATTAAATATAAAAATATAAAAAAAGAAATAAATAAAATCGAGAAAAAAATAAAGAAAATACAATCAAAAGAAAAAGGCATATTTGCTAAAAAATTAAATGATAGTGATAAAGTAAAACTAAATGATTTAATTCTACAATTAGATGAGAAATATAAAGAATATGATGAATTAGATTTAAATAATAAAATATTTGAGAAATTAAATGATTCATCATCGGTAGAGGATGTATTAGAATTTATATCATCACATACGAGAGAATTGTTTAGAATAATAAAAAAAGAAAACTATGAAGCAAGTGAAGATGAAAATTTAGCAAAAGTTGAAGAAGTTATTTTGTTTTCAAAATGGCCATATAAAAATTTAATTAATAATTTAAATATAAAAGAAGAAAAGAATTTTAATTATATAATTAAAGATAAATACAAACTTCTAAATATAGTTATAACAAATGATATGTTAGAACCAGATAATCTAAACAGCCTTATAGATAATTTAAGAATATTTGAAAAATATTATTACATAAGAAAAAACAATATTGATCTTAATATTATAGAAGAAAATATTGAATTTAAGAAAATAATTAATTTAAATGGTAATTAAAAAACTAAAATATAAAAGTGTATCAAGGGAAAAAGGATGAAATTTATATTAAAAGAAGATTTCAAAACAAATACAAAAAACAAAAGTAGAAGGAATATATTTAATTTATTCTTTCTATTTGCTTTTTTTATCCTTATATACATAGCATTTAAATTTTCTCTTGCACAAAAACCAGAACCAGCTCAAATTAAAGTAATAGATATTGAGAATAACTTAAACCAAGTTATTGAAGATACATTTTTAAATGAAGTTGTTGGTGCTGGAAAATATTTAATATTACCAGAAAAAGTAGATGGTAAATATATTAAAGAATATTATGTAAAAAGTACTGAAGAGCTAGGAAATACTTCAGTAGAAACAAAAAAGATTTTAAAACCAGGAGATAAACTTTTTGCAACTAAAGAAGAACAAAAAACTAAGATAATTGAACTTGAGACTAAATATGATTACAAAGAAATATTGAATAAAAAAGTATATAAAAAAGAAATAATTAAAAAGGTAGAGAATGATAGGAACGATAAAAATGTAAAAACATCTGAAATAAGACTATTAGGATATGTTCCAGAAGAAGCAAATATTAAAATTTATGAAAAAGAGTTTAAAGATATTTTAAAAAAACAATACCCAGATATTTTTGAAGAAAAAAGAGATATAGATAAAATATTTGAATTTAAAATATACGAAGATCCAGAAATGTCATTTGAAGATATTTTAAAATTAGAAGAAGTATTAAAAGAAGAAAAACCAGAAATTAAAATAACTTTTGATGGAATAAATAAAAATATTGATTACGACATTACTTCTTTAAAAGTAAAAGATGAAACTTTTAAAAGCAAATCTAAACAAGACATTTTGTTTAATTTAGATAAATCTCAAATAAATAAAGTAGATTTAGAAGATGCAGAAAATATAGCTGAAGTAAAAACATATATTAAATTTAACCATATACCTACAGGATATATTGTAATTAGTAATTTAAAAAAGGAAAGTAAAGAGAAAGAAAGTGGATTAGAAATCTCTGACCCAATTATTACGCCACCATCAAGAGCAAAATTTATTCCAATACATAATGAAGGTATGAAAGCAAAACAATGGGATGGTACAAGTGTTTCAAATGGTTTTAAATTTGGAACAGGTGCAATAGATAATCCATATTTAATAACAAATGCGGAAGAACTTGCATATTTATCTGAATCAGTAAGAAATGGTAATAGATATGATAATCAATATTTCCAACTCGTAAGAGATATAGATTTAGCATCACATAATTTCACTCCAATAGGTAATGAAAGAACACCTTTTGGTGGAAATTTTGATGGTGCAGGAAGAAGTATTGAAAATCTATATATTGAATTAAATAATTACAATCTATCATATAATGAAACGAATTCTATGGGACTTTTTGGTTTTGTAGGAGGAATTGGTGTTTCACAGGAGATTAAAAATTTCACTTTAATTAATCCACATATAAATGTGAATACACAAAATTTTATTAGATTAAGAAATATCGAAATACATTTTGGTTTAGCAGTAGGTACATTAAGAAAAGGAGTAGATGTTAAAGGCATTTCTGTAATTAATGGAAAAATTGAGGAAAGATACCAAAATAGGATGAATAATAATACATTCCTGTTTTTTGTAGGCGGGCTTGTAGGAAAAATGGAAAATGGAGGTAATATTTCAAATGTATATGTAGATGTAAATATTAATCTAACTACTACATTTAGATCACAACAGCGTTATGCAGATAGATATGTAGCAGGTGGCATTGTTGGAAAAATGGAGGGAACAAATAATTTTCCAAAACACACAATATCTTCAGCGAATATTAGTTCAAATGGAATGATAGGACTGGTATTTGGAGCACAACATCAAAATGTAAATGAAAATAATCAAATATATTTAAATGATCAATGGCAAGGTGAAAATTATAACTATATAAATCTAGATAACAGATATACACATTTTATTGTAAATGGCAGACAAATGACAGCAAGTATAAGTACTGGCATGTCGAATAATAGATTAGGAAATAATAATTCACGTATGGAATATTACCAAGGTTTAAATAAAGGTAATTATTCAAGAAACGAAGTGTCTAATCTAGAATATTTAAATACAGGCGAAGGTAAAGATAAAGTAGAGTTCATACTTTCTAGTGGCCATTATATTTTAAATCCAAGATATGCTATTAGTATATCTGAAGTAGATATAGATGTTTTTAAAACAAATATACAAAATAAATATACGAAAACATTTTCGGAGTTTAAGTGGTATGAAAATGGTGAAGAGAAAACAAAATATACAGGAAATACTTTTAATTTAGAGCAATTTAGTACAGAAAAAGATATCTTAATAGAAGTAATAGTTAAAGATGGTGATGGATATTATACTTACCAAAATATCCTTGTTCCCAAGGTATATTTAGATATTAAAGTAGATAAAAATAATCTGACAGCAGAAGTCAAAATTAGTGGAACAGGATTAAAATATACAAATATAAATGATTTCAATTTTTCTTGGGATAAAGAAGATGTAGTTGGTGAAAGAACAAATATTGAGGGGCAAAATAGCTATAAATATACGACAAATACTTTGGAATCAGAAAAATATGATTTTATTGTAAAAGCAAATAATACTAAATATCCACAATTTAATAAGGAAATATTTGTAAGTTTTGTAAATAGAGATGTTATATATGTAAGTGAGCAAAGAGGTAATGATTATAATGATGGTAGATCACCTGAAAGACCTGTTCAGTATGTTTCAACTGCATATTCAAGAATCCCGGACACAGGAACTGTTAACACAAACATTATAGTTATAATGGGAAAATGCGATAGCAATGAATCGTTTAACTCAGAAAGAAGCACACAATATAGTAAAAATGCAACATTAACAGGTAAATACAAAAACAAAGAATATAACGGAAGATTAACATATTATTCGAGTGTAAACTCAGAAGCATATAAATATATAAATGGAGATATAGTATTTACAAATTTAGTTTTAGATGGTGGTGTAGAAAGATATAGTTGGTGGTCTGGTACATATTATGAAGAACAACAATTATATATGTATCTACAAGGAAATAATCTTGAAATGGGTAAAAATGTTAGAATGGAAAATTATGCAAGGTCTAATACCAACCAAGGTTTAATTTCAGCAAATGCACCAGCATTCCATATTTTTGCAGCTTGGCTTAGATATAATTATGCACAATTACCTAAAAATGATGTAAATATAGTTATAAAATCTGGGGCATATGGAAGAATCGTAATGGGAGGAAGCCCAGGTACAAATGACGAAAGAAATCTTAGAAATACTACATCTAAAAACTTCACAGGTTCATCATTTAATGACATGTTTAATGTTAATGTAGAAATAGATATTCAAAACTCAACAAAGGGTAGTTATGACTATGATATAAATCTATTGGTAGGTGGATCAGCTGCAGGTAATACATATGCAAATGTTGTTCAAACAATTAAAAATGGTAGTATTGGTAGAATACTAGGAGCATCTATAGGAGATAGTTCATCAGTACCAAGTGGTTGGAATTATCCAACAAACACATTTATTGGAACTGTAAAAATGAATCTTTTAGGTGGTGAAATTACTGAAGTTTACGGTGGTTCACTTGGAAGAAATATGAATGCAATAGGAAGGGGAAGTTCAAGAAGAGAATGTGATTCATATTTCTATGGAAATATAGAAATAAATGTAGATGGATCAAGTATTAATGGCCATATATATGGAGCAGGTGCTGGAGGAGTTTCAGGTTATTCAGTAAATTCTTCAGATCCATATAGTTCTTATGGCAAAAATGTAGAAACAAAAGTAAATATTAATTTAGTATCTGGAAATATTAAAGGAAATATTTATGGCGGTGGTTATGGATATACAAACTATTTAACTCCAAATACACTTACAAATGATGCCGGTGCACTTTATGGTAATTCATATATAAATATTTCAAATAATATAAATATAAATGGAAAAATATATGGTGCAGGAAGAGGTAAGGATATATCTTCTAAACCAAATATTGCTCAAATGTATGGAAATACAAAAATAGAATTAAAAGGCACCCCAAATATAACTGGTGAAATCTATGGTGGTGGTGAAGGAAACACAATATATCCAAATATGGCTAAATTAAATGGAAAGTCAAATATTAATATTAACCTTATAAATGGTTTTGCAAGTGCAGCAAATATTTATGGTGGTGGAGATAATGCTAAAGTACTTGGAGAAACACATATAGATTTTAATTCTGGAACAATATTAAACCAAATTTATGGTGGTGGAAATAAAGGAGAAATAATTGGAGAAACATATGTTAAATTAAAAGGCGGTATAGCCGGAGACATCTTTGGTGGAGGTAACGAAGAAGGAGCTACTAAAACCAATGTAATACTAAATAATGGAAATGCTAAAAATGTTTACGGCGGAGCAAATATGGCTGGCCTTAATGAAACATATGTTAAACAAATAGGAAGTAACGTAGAACATATTTATGGCGGCTCAAATTTAATTGGAAATGTAGTTAAAACAATTGTAGATATAGATGGTGGAAATACTACAGAAGTTTATGGCGGAAATAATCAAGGTGGAAGCACGAATACATCTGTTGTAAATCTAAATGGTGGACATTCAAATTATGTATTTGGCGGAGGAAACCAAACAGGTGGAAATATTACAAATGTCAATGTAAAAAGCGGAGACTTTAAAGAAATATTTGGTGGTTCAAACTATACTGGAGAAATTAATACAGCTAATGTTTTAATAGATGTTAAAACAAGTAATGAAGAAGTTAAAATAAATAATATTTTCGGTGGAAACAATTTAGGTGGTAGAACAAATACATCTAATATTACTCTTAGAAATGGAAATATAAATAATATATATGGTGGTTCAAACAGAACAGATATTGGAACAAGTAATATAGAAGTTTTAGGTGGTAGTATAAAAAAGGCCATCTTTGGTGGCTCAAATGAAGAAGGAACTGCAAATAAGACTAATGTAAATATTAGAAATGGAAAGCACAATACTGTTTATGGTGGAAACAACCAGGGTGGAAAAACTGAAAATGCTAAAATAAATATTTATGCAGGAAATATAAAAGATATTTATGGTGGAGGAAATCTTGCTGAAACAGATACTACTAATGTAAATATAATTGGCGGAAATATCCAAAATGTTTTTGGAGGAGGAAACCTTGCTAAAATTAATACAGGTACAAATTTAATTGTTACAGGTGGAAAAATTAATAAAAATATTTATGGCGGTGGTAATGAAGGTGAAGTTGAAAAAAATACATTTGTAGATATTAGAGATTCACAAATATTAGGCTCAGTATATGCAGGAGGAAATGGTAGTCTTGCAATTGTTAAAGAAAAAACAGTAGTCAATATTAATGATGGAGCAGTTATTGGAAAAGAAGATTCTAAAATACCTTATGAAGCATGTGTATTTGGATCAGGTAATGCTGCAGCAACAGGTGCTAAAGGTTTAGATACTAAAGCAGAAACAATAGTTAATATTGTTGGTGGTGAAATTTTTGGGAATGTTTATGGTGGAGCAAATACTTCAGTAGTTTATGGTAAAACTAATTTAAATATTGGAATACATGCAGCAAATACTGAAGATAAAAATGGTCTAAAAAAAGGAAACATATACATTAAAGGTACAATCTTTGGCGGTGGTGAGGCAAATGCTGAAGGTTCAGAAAACTACGACTTCTCATTTATTTCAGTAACAGATGCTATAGAT
Source organism: uncultured Clostridiaceae bacterium (assembly GCA_946998225.1). GTDB lineage: Bacteria > Bacillota > Clostridia > TANB77 > CAG-508 > CAMPYH01. The sequence goes on from CAMPYH010000001.1 coordinate 404,160, forward strand.
ATAAATATAGATGGCTTAGAACATGAGAAATTAGATACAGAGGGTTCTGTGTTTGGATCAGGAAACGCGTCATCTTCTTCAGGTATATCAAAAATTAGGATAAATAATTATGGAAACCCTGGAAGACCTGGTAGAAATATTTCACTACAAAGGGCTAATGAAATTATACTTGAAAATACATATATATCTTTATCTGGAACAACAGATAGAACAAATGAATATTCTAATGAAAAATTCTCAATATCTAGAGTTGATCATTTAAAAAGTACAAAGAATTCTACAATATATTTAGAATGTGGTGCAAATCTATTAAAAGAATATTCATCAATGGTAGATAGTAAAACAGGTGAACTTGCAACGGCAGAAATTAAACCGAGTGGAACAACAAACATTAATGTAAATAATAGAATATATATGTATGAAGGTAAAAACCTTAATATAGCTACAAACGAGTCTGTAACAACATATGGACAAGTAAATGGAATGACATTTTTTGGACTTTATACAAATAAATATAATCCAGCGAGCTCATCAGCATTTTATGGTAGAGAATATAATAATGGGGATAATATAGTTAATCCAGGTACATTTACATATAATTCATATGTATTAGGGTTCCATAAACCAAACCACGATATTAAAAAAGATGGGTTCTATACTAATTACAACAAAAATGGAAAAGTTAAAACAGATTATGTAGGAGTTACTCCAGAAGACGAGCTATATTACATGTGGATTGTTGGTGATGCATTGGATGTTACAACATATGAGGTTACACTTACAGCATCTAAATATGCAACACTTGGTACATATGAGCTTCCACTTATTGGTTTTTCTGTCCCTAATACTAAATATTTAGTATCTGGTTTTTCTGCAGGTATGACTGAAGGCGTAAAACTTTTGGAAAACAAAGATATTCCAGATATTGAAGAAAACGAAAAGGATGCAAATAATAATTTTGGATTAAAAATTAAAGCTAGTAGAACAGGCTGGAAAACAATCGGTGAAACTAATTTTATGGTATCTGATGATAGCAGCGCATATTATACTGGTAAAACAAGTTATGCTGCAGAAGATGCTTCCATAACTCCAAGTTTTTTACTTTATTTATATCATTCACAAAATTTGACTGAAGAAAAAGAACTTGGTGAAGCTACGGTAAGATACCAAGTACTTGAGCCAGTAGATGATTTAAACTATAAGGTGAGATATATAGATATAAAAATAACTATGCTTACGGCACTATACCAAGAATATTTCTATGAAGCTGCTGTAACGCCTGGTGAAGAGTTTGAAATGTTTACAACAACAGAAACAAATATTACAGAAAATTCAATTTTTACAAGTTATTTTTCATTGTTATTAGATGATTTTAAAAATACAAAATATGCAAAAGATTTTCTAAATTTAAATAGAAAACTTGTATCTAGAGATTCAAAGAACAATCCACTTGTATATCCTGAAAACACAAAATTAACTATGATAGATAGGGTGTTAAATGAAACATATTACTATAACGTAACTAAAGAAGATGAACAAAATGGTAGGTTTATGTATTCATTAAAAGACTTTATACTTATGGGAACCGAAGATAAAAAGTATGATGAGAAATTAGCGGCAGAAAAATATTTAAAACGAGAGCAAAATTTATCTTATGAAAACTTTATCTTCCATGTAAACTTTGAATATGCAAATATCAATGAAGACAAAATAGATAATAGTTTATTTCTTGAAATTCAAGATAGTGATGGCGAAACACTTATAGGTGTTTTAGGTATACTTAGAGATAGGGCCAAATATAGTGTGTATGCTGGTAAAGAATCGAATATACAAATAAGTGGAAATATAAAGCCGGCTAAAATATATTTAGGAGAAAAAGCAACACTTGATGTTCTTACAAAATATAATCAAGAAATACAAGATACAAGAAAAATAAATGATACTAAATATTTCGATAAACAAATGGGAATAAGAATATCTTTTATAGATCTTGAAGGAAATCAGGTAGGAATAGATAGTCTTTTAGGTATAGTATTTAATCTAGATGGCGAAGAATATTTCCCATCATTAGATGGTTCTGTAAGAATTAAAATATCTGAAAAGATTTCAAATGTTTTATCTAAAATAGTAATAGATACTAAAGATAACAAAATACTTTCGACAGGAAAATATAATTTAAAAATCGAATCATTTGGTTCACCTGATGGAGTATACTATGGAGATCTGAAGCCGCAGAATATAGTTATACCATTAGATGTAGTAAATATAAATTATGGATTAGATGTAAAGATAAATGAAAAAGAAGGAATAATAAACAAAAAAACTGGAAGAAATGAAAAAAATGAAAGACGAATAACAATAAACACTAAATATACATCAGAATTACAAAATCCAAAATTAACAATGCATCTAGAACGTAGGAAATATAACAGTCCATATGATATAAACTATGAAAAAGTAGATATGCAAAAATATATTGCAAACACTTTAAGACATACAAGTAATTATGTAGAATATGAATATGAATTAAATCCAATAAATAATTCAGAAATTTCAAAATCATATAGCTTAAAAGAAAATCTAAAAAGTGGAACATACCGTGTCAAAATAAATCTATATGATGATGAAAAACTAATTGCTAGTTCATATGATTATCTAGTTATAAAATAGAGCAATTAAAAAAATAAAAATACAAAACATAAAATAGAAAATAAAGTTGTAGTATGAATACAGAAAAAATAGAAGAAAAAAATAAAAAAGAAGAAGAAAAAGAAATTAAATATATAAACTTAAAAAGCGATGTAATGATAAACAATAAAAGTAAAATCATTACAAAGCTTTTTAAGGCTGTATTCTTATTCATAATAATAGTTGGATTATACAATATATTTCTTGTAGGATATACAAAATCAAGAGAAAAGGAAGGGAAAAGTTTTTTTGGAACTTCCGCATATGTTATAACAACAAATAGCATGAAACCCATGCTAAATGTTGGAGATATAGTAATAGCTAAAGATTTAAAAGAAGGAGATAAAGAAAAAGCGGAACTTAAAATAGGAGATATTATTGTATATAAAAATAAAGATGATCGAAATGTAACACATAGAATAGTAGATAAAAAAGATAATATATTTATAACAAAAGGAGATAATAATAATGTTTTAGATAAAGAAAATATAAAGTGTGAAGAGATAGTAGGTAAAGCAATTTTTAAAATACCTTATTTAGGAAAAGTTTTTCTAGGACATGAAAACATTTTCTACATTCTAGTATTAGTATTAATAATGGGGGTTATATATCTTAAATTATCTAGAATAGAGAAGCAAAAGAATATAAAGCGTCAAGAAATAAAAGAGTATTTAAATACAAAAAGTAATATAAAAAAAGATAATAAAGACTAAAGGGTAAAAAGAAAAATACGAGAGAATTAAAAAGAATGTTTACTAATTTTATGGTAAACATTCTTTTATAATTTAAAGAAATCAAAATGATTATTATTTATAGTTGGTGGTATTTTATACATAATATCAAAAACATTAAATTTTTCTAATTCATCAAATTCAACACAAGATATGTATGCTTCTAAATCTTTAAGATTATTACATGAAGCAATAATTGCTGGATGTATTAATGTATTAAAGAAAGAATTCATAGATATTGAAAAAGAATCTCTAAAAGAAAGTCTTTCTTTTTTTCTTAAAAGATTAAAAGTTTCTTTAAATCTATTAAAACAAGTGTTTTTATATTTATGGATATTATCTGTATAATATTTATCTACAACATCTTGTGGACTAGAAAATGTATCTATATTTTCCATAAAGATTTTTTCAATATCTTCATATGTATATGGAAATATTATCTTTTTATCTATTTCAGATATTATTAAAGTGTTTTCGAAAGGTTCATTTAGTAATTCTTTTACAGAAAGAGTTTCAATAACTTCAGATTGTTCTAATGATGTTTCTTCTTTTGTATTTTTAGCCTCTTTTTCGTTAGTGTGAATAACTTTAGCTTCTTTTATCTTTTGTTCCTCTTTTATTTTGTTTTCTGTATTAATCTTTTCTATTTTCTTTTTTTGTATAGCTTCTTGTGTTTTTCTTAATTCAGTTTGTTTCTCTTTAAGAATTTCAACCAAAGCAGCTTTTTTGTATTTATAGTATTGTGGAATGTCTAACTCCTTAGCTATTTCTTTGAGGTCTATTATTTTAGCTTTATCTAAATCTAAGGCAAGAAAGTTTTCTAAAAAGACATTTGCTTTGTCTTGTTTTATTTCTTCTTTTTTTTCGTTTAATTCTAAACTTTCATTAAGATTTATTATTGTAAATTTGTGATCATCTTCGGTTTTGCTTTCGTCTTCAATGCTTTCTAAAAGTTCATTATTAAATTTAATAGCTAAAGCAGGATCTGAAAAATCTTTTTCTATATCATTTTCTTGAGGAATATTATCTAAGTTAAGGGAAATTAATTCGTGTCCATCTGGCAAATTTAATTCCATAGCTAAAAGGGAGTTAAGATTCTTTAACTCCTTGTCTAGTGTGTATAGTACATTGCTTTCATGTAGGCTATTTTTTTCTAACATTATCTCCACTTTAGTATGATATTCTAATTTGAAGTTTAGCATAGTAATCTAGAAAAAATAATTTATTAAGGTATTTTGTAACAAAAAAATAACTAAAGTTTTTTTATTTAACTTATATATTTTAAAAACTTTAATACTGTGGTATATTAGAGTTATGTTCTGTAAAGAGAGGAAATTATGAAACACATTAAGAATTTTTTGATAGGTATATATTTAATAATTGCAATTTTTTCAACAATTTGCCTACTTTCATTAAATGATTTTAGAACTGTAGAATTTGGGGATTATACATTACTTTATATAGATAAGTTTAGCAAAAATGAGCTTTTCGACAAAGGTGATCTGGCAATAGTTGAAGAAGCGGAAGATATTAAAGTTGGAGATAAAATTTTTATATATAATGCGTATGATAAAATAATTAGTCCAAGAACAGAAACAGTATCAGAGATTGAAAAAGTAAATGAAAAAGAAACAACATATCATTTAGAAAATGGGAAGGCTTTATCTTCAAATTATGTTATAGGTAAGGTAAATGGAAGTCGTAAAATAGCATATCTAGGTGGAATACTTGCAGCAATGCAATCTAAATGGGGCTTTTTATTCTTTATAGTTGCACCATTATTAATATTATTCATTTATGAAGCTTTTGCATTTTATGATGATTTCAAAAAAGAAAAAGAAATACTTACTGAAGAAAAGAAGAAGGAAGTAAAAACTAAAAAAGAAGAAGAGAAAAATCAAGAAGAAATAGAAGAAAACTCAGAAGAAAAATAATATGGATAAAAGAAATATTAAAAACTTAACAATGATATTAGCAATAATATTATTGTTTTTATCTATTGTATCTGGAATTAAAACATATTCACTTTTTGAAAGTGAAATTATAGGAAAAACAGATGTAGATATAGCAAAATGGCAAATAGAGGTAAATAATAAAAATGTAACTAAAGGAGACACACGTAGCTTTGTTATAGACAAACTAGATGTGGTTGAATCAGAACATGCATTACGTGGAAAAATAACTCCAGGTGCTTATGGCAAATTTAGTATTAATATAAAACCAATAGATGTGGACGTATCTTTCAAATATGAAATACATATTGACACAAGTAAAATTAACAATAAAAGTATTACACTAGAGTATGTGAATGAAACCTCAAATACAAAAGACTTCACAGTAATAGATGAAACACATTTCAAAGGTATAATTAAATTAGAAAATATGAAAAATGATCCTAAATATATAGATAATCTAAATTTCATACTTAAATGGGAAAATAATGAAGAGAATAATGAGGTAGATACTAAAATGGGATTAGAAGCAAAAAATACATTTAAAATACCAGTAACAATATTATTTACTCAAATAGTTTAGAAGAAAATTAAGATTAAGATTAAAATTAAAAAGTACTAATTTAAAACTAAAATGAAAAGTAATAAAGGAAAAGATATGGGAAAAAGATTAAGAGATGTATTAAACATATTACTTTTGGTTTTAGTTTTTTTATGTTTAATATTTGTACTTAGCTTATCTAAAGAAATATTTAAATTTCTAAAAGGTGAAAAGGAATATATAAATATATATGGATATACACCACTTAATATAATTTCTGGAAGTATGGAGCCGGAGTTATCTGTTGGTGATTTAATAATAGTTAAATTGTTTCCAGATAAAGAAAGTTTGAACGTAGGAGATATAATTACATTTAAAGATGAAAAATTAGTTACACATAGAATAATAGATAAAAAAGAAAATTATGTTATTACTAAAGGAGATTATAATAATAAGGTAGATGATCCAGTGGAATATGAAAAGATAATTGGAGTATTAAACAAAAAGATAAGTAAGTTTGGAATATATCTTTATGTAATTAAACAGCCCCAAGTTATTATTCCTTTTATATCTAGTATATTTTTAATTATAATAGCAGTAAATATTAATTTAGATGATGAAAGTAAAAAGTGTAAAAATACCTAAAAGCCATTATTAAAACAATAGATATTACTTAAGCTATGTGATATTCTTGAAAAGAAGGAGTATATATAAATTGGGAAGATATTCTTTAAAAGCAGAAGAAAAAGATGATGCAAAAATTAAAAGAATAGTTAAAACAAAAAAAAGTAGTTTAAGTAATTTGTTATTACTTTTAATAATTTTATCAATATTTGTTTTTGCTATTATCTCATATATTACTACAAGTGCACTTTTTTCAAATAAAGTAAATAGTGAGCTTGATGTTGATGTAGCTTTTTATTGTATAAAAGAAGATTACCAACAAATGAATTTTAATTTAGGTGAAATATTTCCAGAAAATCATGAAAAAGAATATGTTTTTAGTGTTTTAAATAATAAAGATGGGAAAAGAACAGAAACAGATTTAGAATATAAATTAACATTAAGACTTACAACAAATTTACCTTTAGATTTTAAATTTTATGAAATTAAAGGAAGCTTGGAAGAGGAAATAAAGGATATGGAGATATATCAGGATGAAGATGGTATGTTTTTTAAAAAATATACTCTGCCTTTAAAAGAATTTAGTTATAAACAAGATGAATTACATGTATATAAGGTTAAATTAAGACTTCCTGAACAATATAAAAGTTATATATTTAGTGATAGGATAGATGTTTTAGAAATAACGGTAGATTCAAAACAAAAGATTTAAGCAAAACAAAAGAAAAAAGGATAAAATGAGACATTCGAGAAATAATCAAAAGATATTAAAAAAAATACAAAAACTCGAAGCCAAAAAAGAAAAGAATAAGAAAAGGGTTAAAAAATCTAAATTAACACTTTCAACATTTTTAATTTTGGTAGTTCTTTTTATATTAATTTTACCTTTGTTAATTACATTTTCAAGATATGTAATTAAAAATATAGATAACTTTTTTCTAAGAACAGATAAATTTTATTTCACGTCAGACAAACTAGGAGAAAATAAACCAATATTTAAGATATTAAATTGGTCTGGTGTCGATGAATATAAAATAGTTATAAACATGAGCTCTGTAAATAATTTACGTCAAAGTACAGATTATGATATTGATTATAATATAAACTATAACTCTTCAGATAATATAAATGTTAAAACAAATAAAAATGAAGGAAGAATTAGCAAAATTACAAAACAAGACATTATTACAGTAACAATATCACCAAAGGTACAACTTAAAGATAAAGACAAAGCATATGTTGAAATATCTGCCACATCAAAAACCAAATACGAGAAAAAAATATCAGGTAGATTTGAATTTGAAGTAGGTAAAGAAGCCTTAACATATACAATAACTGATGAACAAAGAAAAAATTATATGATGGTAAATATTACAAATACAATACCATATTATACTGTTAGAAAAGCTTTCGGGAGATATAAGGTAGGTGATAGAGTTTCTAGAACAGATTATGATAATCTTTCTAAAACAGATAAGGCTAATCTTTATTCCGCAGAGGTGAAAATATCTTTTGATCCTAACAAATACATTTTGGATACAACATCACAAAAATATATTGAAAGAATAGATGAAAGCAAACAAAAAATTGATGGACATGATTATTTAAATAGTATTAGTTTTAATATTAATCCAATCTCAAGTGCTGGAATTAGATTGTATAAAAAAAATCCACTTGAAGATAATACTTTTCCAAATATAAATAATTCACCATCAGTAATTAAATTCGAAGTTATTAGATAAGTAAAAATAAATAAAACAAAAAAGGATAATAAATGTCATATAATCTTGCAAATAAATATTTTAATAGGCTAGAAACAAATATATTAAATTATTATAAAAATATATTAGGAAATATGTATGAAGAAAGTGTATCTAAAGATTTTTTTAGATTGTTTTTAGATGCTAAATATAGATTAGATATATCATATTTGAAAACAGCAATGTCAATAAAAAATTATATAGATATTACTTCAAAAGAATTAAGAGATAGCAAACAAGAAGAACTTGCATTTCATAATACTAAAATAGATTATGCATATATTGCTTTAGAACATTTATATAATATAGACAAAATAGTAAATACATGTGTATTAAATATTTTAAAAATGTTTAAAAGTGAAGAATTAAAGGTTTTAAAAACAGAAATACAGAAACAAATATTTAAAGAATTAAAAGATAAAGAAGATAAAATAGAAAATATAGTTAAAGAAATATATAGTACAAAAGAAAAAGAATATACAAAATTAGGTGAAAGCTTTAGAGAAAGCAAAGAGGAATTTTTAGAAGAATTTAAAAATAAAATATGTGAGGACATATATGATAGAGTAGATCTTTTAAAAGATATGTATTTAATAGATAATTTTTATATAAAAACTAAAAATTTAAAAAAGATAATAAAAGAGAATGAAAATGGCAATGAAAAATTAGAAATTAGAATATTAGATTTAAAATATAATATAGAATTTCCATTAATATATAGCTCAAATGCAATAGAAGAAGTATATAATAATGATGAAATAATTAATGAAAATAGAAATTTAATATTATATTATTTAGCCACTCATGAAATAATTTTAGATTTAATGAATGAAGATATAAACAAAGAATATATCTTAGACTTTCCAGAAAGTATAAAAGAAAAGGAACAAAAAAGAAAAACATTAACAAATATAATTTCATCAGAATATGTTAAAGAAAAATGTATAATGTGTTTGAGTTATGATTTCTTTAATAATAATGAAAAATACCTATTCCCATTAATAAAAGAAGGATATAAATTTTGTCTTAAAATAGAAGATGTATACAATATAGATTTAAAAGATATACAAAGATTTGAGCTTCTAAAATATATAATTATAGATGGAGAAGAGTTAAAAGAAGAAGAGGTAAATGAATATAAAAGAATGTTAAAGGATAATAATTATCCAGAAGAAAATATATTTGTTATATAAGTTTAAATAAATAATTAAAAGAAAAAAAGAGAATAAAGAATAAACATAAGAGGAAAAGATGGTAGTATTTTTAAAGTTTGTACAAGAGTTTTTAAAACAGTTTTTTAGTGGATTTGTATCAATAATACTTGGTATTGTTGATGGAATTAAAAACTTTTTCAATTTCTCTGCATATAAAGAAATTATGAAAAAATATATAGGAGAATTTAATGGACCTGAATGGGTTCTTACAATTATTTTCTTCATAATTATCGGATTAATTCTTGCAGGACTTATTTGGTTAATAATTAAGTTAATTAGAAAAATAATATTAAGAAGAAGTTCTAATTTAAATAAAGAAGAAATGCTGGATGAGCTTGCTAATTTGCATAATAAAGTAATAGATTTAAATAAAGAAAAAGAAGAAATATTAGCTATGAAGGTTTCTCAACTTGGACTTTCACCAGCTGAAAGTGCCACATTAGATTTAGAAAAAGGTAAAGAAAGCGGTGAAGATGCAGGCGAAGATGAAGCACTTATAGATGGTGGAATTAGATTCCCTAAACTTCATACAGTAGATACAGAATACCAAAACTATAAAGTGGCAAATTATGGCAATACATTTACACTTGAAGAACTTTGTGAAACATTTAGACAATTTGCAGCATCAAGATTAGGGCTATATTATACTATAGATATGATGAGATTATTTATATCATCACTAGGAGCGGCAAAATTAGTTATTCTTCAAGGTATTTCTGGTACAGGTAAAACATCTCTTGCATATGCTTGGGGAAAATTTGTAAAAAGAGATTCATGTGTTGCATCAGTACAACCATCTTGGAGAGATAGAACAGAACTATTTGGATATTTTAACGAATTTACGAAAAAATTTAATGAAACAGATGTTTTAAAAGAAATATATGAAGCGGGATATACGGATGATGTTTATACAGTAATACTTGATGAGATGAATATCGCTAGAGTTGAGTATTATTTCGCAGAAATGCTTTCAATTCTTGAAATGCCTGATGAAAATGAATGGGTGGTAGAACTTGTTTCAAGTGAATGGAAAAAAGATCCTGTAAATATTAAAGAAGGAAAATTAAAAATAGCTCCTAATGTTTGGTATATAGGAACAATTAACAATGATGACTCAACATTTATGGTAACAGATAAAGTTTACGATAGAGCTATGCCAATAGATATTAACGAAAAAGGACAAGTTTTTGAATATATAGATACACCTAGTATAAATATTAATTACTCATATTTAAAAGGATTATATTCAGAAGCTATTAGAAAAAATCCAATAAGTGAAGAAAATTTAGATAAGATAAGACAAATGGATGATTATGTTATAGAACATTTTAGAATAGCTTTTGGTAACCGTATTTTAAAACAATTAAATGAATATGTACCAATATTTGTAGAATGTGGTGGAACTGAAATTAGAGGCATAGATTATTTCATGGCTAAAAAAGTACTAAGAAAATTTGAACAGTTAAACGTAGTATATATTAGAGATGAAATAGATGGGTTTATAGATTTTTTAAACAAAACATTTGGCAAAGATCAAATGAAGGAATGTATTGAATATTGTTTAAGACTTAAGAAATTATCTTAGTAAAAAATAAAAAGAATAAAAAGAATAAAAAGAATAAAAAAATAAAAGGTAAAAATGAGCTTAAGCTCATTTTTTTATATTATCCACAACTTAAAATGAAAACATGTAAATATTATGTTAACTTTTTGACAAATCCTAAAAGGTACATATAATAGCAAAAAGGAGAATTAAATATATGTATGAGGATAAAATAATTAAATTAAGAGATACAGAAATATTTAAAGAATATGAAAGGAGATTAAAAATCAAATTAGAAAAAGAAAAAAATAAAGACAAAACTTCAGATAAAATGTGGATATGGTTTAAGTTATTAAAAATGCCTGAAAAATACAAAAGACATCTATGTGAAAATATAGAGATAGAAAAAATGTATTTTAAAGAAAATCTAAATAATCTTCGAAAAACAAATATAGATAAGGAAAGTTTAAATATAATTAATAAATATTTAAGTGAGTTTTTAAATGATGAATATAAGGAAAAAGTAGAAAATATAAATAATATATTGATTAAAGAAAATGTACAGATTATAAATCTAGATAGTATAAATTATCCAAAATGTTTAAAGTCTCTTTATGATTACCCTATTATGTTTTTTGTAAAAGGAAATGTAGAACTTTTAAAAAATAGAAAAATTGGAATAGTAGGTGCAAGAGATGCAAGTATATATGGAATAAAAGCTACAAGGCTTATTAGTACAAAATTGTATGAAAAAGGATATACAATTGTATCTGGTCTTGCAAAAGGTGTAGATAAGATTGCACATATTGGTAGTTTGAAAAGAACAATAGCTGTACTTGGTACAGGACACTTAAAAGAAGTATTTTATCCTAAAGAAAATATAGAGATATATGAAGAGATATTAAAAAATGATGGACTTATTATATCTGAGTTTTTACCATATGAGAATGGAAGTAAATATACATTTCCAAAAAGAAATAGAATAATAGCGGCACTTTCAGAGAGTTTAATAGTTACTGAAGCTAAAATTAAAAGTGGAAGTTTAATTACAGCAGATTTTGCACTAGAGCTTGGAAAAGATATATTTACAATTACAGGAGATATTTTTTCAAAAAATTATGATGGAAATAATAATTTAATAAAAGATGGAGCAATACCTATTACAGATATTAACGATCTAGATATTTATTTTGATAATGTAGAAGAGAAATATAATATTGAAAAGATAATATAGTGTTTTAATTTTAAAATAAAACTAGATCTTTTATTTGCAAAAAACATATTTCTATAATAGAATACCAATATAAATATATCTAATTCTCAGTATTTAGATTAGTCGCTAATACTTGGATTTAGAAGAAGGAGAATAAAATGACTAAAGAAAGAAAAGAAGAAATAATTAAAAAGTATGGAAGACACGAAGGAGACACAGGTTCAACTGAAGTTCAAGTTGCTCTTCTTACTGAAAGAATTACAGAACTTACAGAACATTTAAAAGTTCACAAAAAAGACAATCATTCTAAAGTTGGTCTTTTAAAGATGGTAGGACAAAGAAGAAATTTACTTAAATACTTATCTAAAAAAGATCTAGAAAAATATGTTGAGCTTACAAATGAATTAAATATTAGAAAATAGATAAGATGGAAGCTTTAAGCTTCCTTTTTATATATTTTACATTTTATATTTTTTGTTATTTTGTATATAATAAAAATAAACAAAATTAAAAGAGGTGTATATGAAAGAAAAATGGAAAAAAATATTACTTGCTATAACATTAATTGTTTTAGGAATAATAGTAGGATTAAATTCACTAGAAATAACATCTATAAATATATTTTTTGATGGCTGGTGGACACTTATAATAATTATACCAAGTTTAATAGGTGTAATAGATGATAAAGATACTGGAAGCCTTGTTATGCTTTTAGTAGGTATTTTGTTACTTCTTAATGCAAGAGGAATCTTTGTATTAAACGTATTATGGAAATTAATTATTCCAATTATTTTAGTTTTTATGGGAATAAATGTTTTAAGAAATGATGTATTTAGTAAAAGTGCAAAAAAATTAGAAAATGTAAATAAAAAAGCTGTGTATAACGCATCATTTAGTACTAAAAATAATGTAGTAAAAGAAGATGTTGAGGCTTTAAGTGTTGAGGCAATCTTTGGAGAAAATACAATAGATTTAAGGAACATAGAAATTAAAGAAGACATATATATAAAAGCATTAGCAATGTTCGGTGAAGTTAAAATTATAACTCCTAAAGATCAAAGCATTAAATTAAATGCAAATAAATTCTTTGGATCAGTTCAAAATAATAATAAGAATATAGTGGACGAAAATAAAAAAATAATAAATATAAATGCATCAGCTATATTTGGAGAGGTTGATATAATATAATGAAAGAAAATGTAAAAAGAATTTTAGCATATGTACTTGCTATATTTGTTATAACTATGATTATAAGTTTTATAATTAGTTTTACAGCTTTTGTAATTAGATTATACAATATGAATTTAAAGACAGAGAATATTAATTTAAAAACTGAAGAAATATTTGAAGAAAAAAACAATAATATTAAAAAGATACATTTAGATTGTGACAATGCAAATATACATATATTAAAAGGAGATACTTTTAATATTAAATCTACTAATAAAAAGTATGGTGTAAAAGTAGAAGATGGCGAGCTTAAAATACTTGAAAAAGGAAAAATTAAATTAGAACTATTTGCAGGAGTAAAAATTAATTCAAAAGAAAAAATTGAAATATATATTCCTGAAAATAGACATTTTGAAAAAGTATATATAAGTGCAGGTGTTTCTAAAATTCTAGTAGATAATATAAATGCAGATAATTTAGAAATAGATGCAGGTGTAGGAAATATAGATGTGAAAAATGGAAATATTAATAATTTTAAACTTACATGCGGAGTAGGAAATGTTCTTGTTAGGTCAAAATTTAATGAAAGTGCAAAAATTGAAGGCGGTGTAGGAAAATTAAATTTAGAAATACTAAACAAAAAAGAAGATATTAATATGAAAATAGAAAGAGGCCTAGGACAAATATATTATAATGGTGAAACATTAAAAGAAGATGTATTTGGAGATGGAAAAGTTAAATTTGAAATTGAAGGCGGATTAGGACAAATAGATATTAAAAATTAAATATAGATAAATTAAAAGATAAAGAAAAGAGGAAATATGATAGAAAAAAAATATGAGATAGAATTAGATGGAAAAAAATTAAGTTTTGAATTTTGTTTTATGGCAAAACAAACAGATGTATCTGTACTTGTAAGATATGGAGATACAGCAGTTAATACAACTGTAGTTGTAGACAAGGAACCTAAAGAAGGTATAGATTTTTTCCCACTTTCTGTTGAATATGAAGAAAAACTATATGCTGCAGGTAAAATACCTGGAGGATTCAAAAAAAGAGAAGGAAAACCAACAGATGAGGCAATACTTGTATCAAGAGCTATAGATAGACCGTTAAGACCACTATTTCCTAGTGATTTGAGAAATAGTGTAGTTATTAATAACTTAGTTATTTCAAGTGATATAGACTGTTCTCCAGAGTTTGCAGCAATGGTTGGATCAAACCTTGCTGTACATATATCTAGTATTCCTTTTAACGGGCCTATTGCTACAGTAAATATTGGAATATGTGATGGAAAGTTTGTGTTAAATCCAGATTTAAAACAAAGAGATGAAAGTTCTTTAGTTTTAACTCTTGCTGGAAGCAAAGAAAAAATAGTTATGATAGAAGCAGGTGGTAAAGAAATACCAAATGATACTATGATGGAAGCTATTGAATTTGGACATAAATATATTAAAATGCTTTGCGACTTTTTTGCAAAAATTCGTGAAGAAATTGGAGAGCCTAAATTTGAATATGAGAAAATTGTTTTAGATGAAGAATATTTAGAATATATAGATAATAAATATAGAAAAACTTTAGAAGATGAACTAGTAAATAAAAATAAAGGTGAAGTAGATAAAGTTATACAAAAAATAGTAAATGAAGAATCACAAATATTAAAAGATGAAATAAAGAAGCTTGAATCTAAAGATAAATTAGATTTAGAAGCTATACGTAAAAAACAAGAACTACTTGGAAAATTAATTGAGTTTGTAAATAAACTTGAAAAAGATGTTGTAAGAAGAAAAATACTAGACAAAGGTGAAAGAGTAGATGGCAGAGGATTAAATGATGTAAGATTACTTTCAGCATCTGTAGGATTATTTAAAAGAACACATGGATCAGGTATGTTTACAAGAGGTGAAACACAAGCTTTAACAATTACTACACTTGGAAGAACTAATGAAGATCAAAAATTAGATAATTTATCTGAAGTTGAATATAAAAGATATATACATCAATATAATTTCCCACCATATTCAGTAGGTGAAGCAAGAACATCTAGAGGACCTGGAAGAAGAGAAATAGGACATGGTGCACTTGCAGAAAAAGCGCTTGTTCCAGTACTTCCTAGTGAAGAAGAGTTCCCATATACAATAAGAGTTGTATCTGAAATAATGGGTTCAAATGGATCAACATCACTTGCAAGTGTTTGTGGTAGTACACTTTCACTTATGGATGCAGGTGTTCCTATCAAAAAACCAGTAGCAGGAATATCTGTAGGTCTTGTAACAGATAAAGATGGACATTATGAAATGCCAATAGATATACAAGGATTAGAGGACTTCTATGGAGATATGGACTTTAAAGTAGCTGGTACTAAAGATGGTATAACAGCTATACAAGTAGATATTAAAATAGATGGATTAACTATAGAACAAGTTAGAAAAGCTTTAGACAAAACAGAAAAAGTAAGAATAAGAATTATTGATGATGTAATATTAAAAGCTATACCAGAGCCTAGAAAAGAAATATCTCCATATGCACTTAAAACAGAAATGGTAAAAATTGATCCAGATAAAATAGGAAAATTAATAGGTGCTGCTGGAAAGAATATTAATAGAATTATTGAAGAAACAGAAACAGAGATAGATATAGAAGATGATGGTAGAGTTATAATCTATTCATATAATAAAGATTCAATTTTAAAAGCTAAAGAACTTGTAGAACTTTCTACAATAGAATACAAAAAAGGAGATTTAGTAGAAGGTGTTGTATCAAGTATAGTTAAATTTGGAGCATTCTTAACACTTCCAAATGGCGAAGAAGCACTTTTACATATTTCTAAAATCTCTAAAGAAAAGGTTAATAAAGTAGAAGATGTTTTAAAAATGGGACAAGTTGTAAAGGTTAAAATAAATGATGTAGATGATGATGGAAAAATAAGTGTGGATGCTAGAATATAAGAGAAATAAACAACAAAAACAAACTAATAAAATAAAGAAAAAATAGCAAAAAAATAAAAGATGTATCTAAGTAAAATTAATTAGATACATTTTTAATTATAAAATGTTGATTTTAATACCGTTTCACAAAAAAATACAAAATGCAAATCAAAGGTTTAAAAATGGTATACATAAAATATATACTTTTGAAATTTTATTTGTTTATTTTTAAACATTTCTGGAATTTAACGAATTATGTGTATAACTTTTAAAATAATAGATGTTTTAATAGAGCTATCCACAGAGTTATCCACAATATCCACATAAAAATTATTACAAATATTTATGTAAATTGTTTTTAAAATATTTGTACAAGCATAAAAAATAATATAGAATAGGAAAAGAAAAAAGAGGTAATGATGAAAATATTATTAGATGCAATGGGAGGGGATTTAGCCCCAGTAGAAAACATTAAAGGTGCATATGAGTTTTCAAAAGAAACAAAATATGATGTAGTGCTTTTAGGAGATAAAGAAAAATTAAATGAAGTATCTTTAGAGTTATATAATGTAGATATAGATAATCTTTCTCCTAGAATATCTGTTATACACACAACAGAAAATATTGATCCAAATGAAGTTCCAACAGTTGCAATAAAAAAGAAAAAAGATTCTCCAATAGTTAAAGGATTACATGAATTAAAAGAAGGAAATGGAGATATATTTTTATCTGCAGGAAGTACAGGAGCTCTTTTAACAGGAGCTGTTCTTATTGTAGGAAGACTTAAAGGAATTAATAGACCTTCTTTAGTTCCTACATTTAATCTAGGTAAAAATAAAATATTTTTATCTGATTCAGGAGCAAATACAACTATTAGACCAATAAATCTTTTACAATTTGCTCAAATGGCAAGTATGTATGCGGAAATAGTTGAAGGAATAGAAAATCCTAAAGTAATGATGTTAAATAACGGAGCTGAAAGAAATAAAGGTACAGATGTACACAAAGAAGCATATACTCTTTTAGAAGAAGAAACAGAAAAAGGAAATCTTAATTTTAAAGGTAATATAGAAGCAAGAGATGTCTTTAAAACAGATGCAAACGTAATCGTAACAGGTGGATTTGAAGGAAATGTCTTAGTAAAAAGCATTGAAGGCACACTTGAATTTATATCAGATAAAATTAATGAAAAGCTAAATAAAGTTAATAAGCTTTTTAGAAATATTATTAAAAAGAAAATAAAAGGATCAAGTGGAAGTATAGATTACAAAAAATGGGGCGGAGCTGTAATGCTTGGCATTAAAAATCCGGTTATTAAATTACATGGTAGTAGTGATCAAACAGCATTTTATTATACTTTAAAACAAGCAGAAAAAATTCTTGATTCAGGATATATTGAAAAGTTTAAAGAAAAGATGGAATAAATAAGAAAGAAAAATAAATAAAAGTAAATGAAAGTAAAAATAAAAAAATCCTAAATTAATAGGATTTTTTTATATGGTTTATCTATATTATTAATTATATTTTTCAATTTTATATTTGTTAATTTCTTTTGATTCTTCATCCATTTGTTTTTGTTCTATTTTCCTATCTTCTAAAAGTGGTTTGTCATATTTAAAGTATGAAAAGATAAGTGGTGTAAGAACAAGCGCTAAAACAATGATTACAGTTTCTAATATAACTGTTAAATGTTCATCTTTTGACATAATTACTCCTTTATTTATTTTCATTTAATTCTATTTTTTTATCCATAATTGCATTTATTACTTGCTTATCTCTTGTTATAGTTAATTGATCAAGACGTCTTGTTTCAAGAAAAATATTAAGACGTATAAAGATTGCAAAATACATAAAAGCAAGGTAAAGTAAAACAGCAATTATTAAAAGACAAATATTTTTTTTATTCATATAAAATCCCCTTTCATAATATATATCTTTAATATATGAAATAAATTTAAAAAGAAAAATGAATTAGGAAGGTATTTGTATATATATATATATTTGTAATAAATGTAATAACTATTTATATGTTTTATTTAAACAGATTTTATAGTATAATATTAAGGAATTAATAATAAAAATTAAGCAAAAGGATATTTATGATACTTTTAAACAAACAAAAAGAATATATGGATAAAATTAAAAATTTAATAGAGAAAAACAATCTAGATTTTACATATTATATAGAAACATTTGGTTGTACTTTAAATGAAAACGATAGTGAAAAGATAGAGGGAATATTTGAAAAATCTGGAATGAGGAAACAAAATTCGCCAGATGGAGCATCTTTAATTGTATTTAATACATGCTGTATTAGAGAAAATGCTGAAAAAAGACTTTTAGGAAGACTTGGTGCAGTTAAAAAAGAAGCATTAAATGGTGCTTTAATTTTAATAGGTGGATGTATGATGCAAGAGGAAAGCAATGTTAAGATTGTTAAGGAAAAGTTTCCTTTTGTAGATTTAATTTTTGGTACACATACAACATTTAGACTTGCAGAAAATATTTGGAATATTTTAGAAAGTATATATTTACATGAAGATAAAAGTAAAGATAAAAAGAGTTTAAAATTAATAGATGTTTTAGATATTGATGGAGAAATCTATGAAGGATATCCTGTTAAAAGAGGTAAAGGTCATAGTGCTTATGTAACTATTATGTATGGCTGTAATAATTTTTGTACATACTGTATTGTGCCATATGTAAGAGGTAGAGAAAGAAGTAGAGATCCAGAAAATATTTTAGATGAGGTAAAAGAGCTTGTAAGTGAAGGATATACAAGTATTACGCTTTTAGGACAAAATGTTAACTCATACAAAGGTAAAGGAGATATTTTAGATTTTGGAGATTTAATAGATGAGGTATGTAAGATACCTGGACTTAAAGAGTTATCTTTTATATCTCCACATCCAAAAGATTTTACAGATAAGATTATTGACTCTATTGCAAGAAATAGTATAGTGTCTAGAAATTTACATTATCCGCTTCAATCTGGAAGTACAAGAATACTTAAAAAGATGAATAGAAAATATACTAAAGAGCAATACATTGAAAGAGCAAATAAGATTAAGGATAAGATTAAAGATGTGTCTTTTTCAACAGATATTATAGTTGGATTTCCAGGTGAGACAGAAGAAGACTTTGAAGAAACTTTAGATGTAGTAAAAAAGATAGATTTTGATCAAATTTTTATGTTTATATATTCTCCAAGAGTTGGAACTGTAGCATATAATATGAAAGATGAATATATAGATAAAGAGGTACAATCTGAAAGATTTGAAAGACTTAAGGAGTTATATAATACTCGTCTTGATGAGATTAATGAAAAGTATATAGGAAAAGTTGAAACAGTTATAATTCTAGGCGAAAGCAAAACAAGTAAAAATATGCTTGAGGCAAGGAATAAAAATAATAAGATTTTAATTTTCCCAAAATATGATGGATGGAAAACTGGTGAAGAAGTAGATATAAAAGTTTTAGAAAACCATAGATGGTATTTAAAAGGAGAAAAAATATAGTGAAGATATCTGAATTAACGAAAGAAGATATAAACAATTTAACACCAACGATGAAACAGTACATAGATCTTACTAAAGAGTACAGTGATACAGTACTCTTTTATAGAATAGGAGATTTCTATGAATTCTTTTTTGAAACAGCTGAGGAAATGAGTAAAGTTTTAGAACTTGCTCTTACTTCTAAAGCTGGAGGATTAGAAGAAAAAATACCTATGGCTGGAATACCTTCAAGCTTTGTAGATTCATATATAATAAAGCTTTTAAATTTAGGATATAAAGTTTCTCTTTGTGAACAAATAGAGACATTTAAAAATGGTAAAAAAGAGGTATTAGGAAGAGAAGTAGTTAAGGTTATTACACCTGGTACAATTATTTCAAATGATATGCTTGATTCTAATAAATCTAATTATATTATGAGCATATATTTAGGTGAAGAAAGATACAGTATAGCAGCGGCAGATATATCTACTGGTATGTTTTTTGCATCAAGCTTTGAAGCATCTTTTAGTAGGGTGCTAGATGAACTT
Source organism: uncultured Clostridiaceae bacterium (assembly GCA_946998225.1). Classification (GTDB taxonomy): domain Bacteria; phylum Bacillota; class Clostridia; order TANB77; family CAG-508; genus CAMPYH01. The sequence goes on from CAMPYH010000001.1 coordinate 424,568, forward strand.
TCTAAATTTAGACCAACTGAAATAATTGTTACAGATAATATAACAGATGATGAAATATTTACTATTAAAGAACTTTTTACAAATATTATTAATATAAAAGAAAAAGAGTTTTTTGAAGGAGAGTTTTCTAAAGAATATACTTTTAATTTTACAAAATCTGCTTTTGAAAATATAAAAGGAAAAGAGAATAAAGTAGATAAAGATAAAAGCGAAGATATATATGATAGTCTTAAAATAAATGATGAGATTAAAAAAGCTGTAAAAGGTATAGATAAATACATTGAGCTTACACAAAAAATGAAGATGACTCAGTTAAATGATATCGAAATATATTTTCCAGAAAAGTATATGGCTATAGATTATGCATCAAGAAAGAATCTAGAGATAAATGAAAGAATGCAAGATGGAAGAAAAAAAGGAAGTCTTTATGGAACTTTAGATTTTACAAAAACTGCAATGGGTTCTAGAATGCTTTCAACATGGATAAATAGTCCTCTTGTAGATAAATTTGAAATAGAGGGAAGACTTGATGCAGTAGAAGAGTTAATAAATAATATAGATTTAATGCATGAAATAGAAAATGCTCTTAAATATATCCATGATATAGAAAGATTAATAAGCAAAGTATCTAATGCTACAGTTAATGCAAGAGATTTAATTGCACTTAAAAAATCTATTGGACATTTAGTAGAGTTAAAGCTTGCTCTTTCAAATGGAAAGAGTCATTTGATAAAAAGATTATTTAGTGAATTAGATATTTTAGACGATATATATACAAAACTTGATGAGGTTCTTTTAGAAGATCCGCCTATCCAAATTACTGAAGGTGGAATAATAAATCCAGAATATAGTGAAGAGTTATTTAAACTTTTACATATGGAAGAGATTAATAGTGAAAAGATATTAAAGTTAGAATTAGAAGAAAAAGAAAAAACAAATATATCTCTTTTAAAAGTAGGCTTTCATAGAAACTTTGGATACTATATAGAAGTTACAAAAGCTAATATAGATAAAGTTCCACAAGATAGATATTTCTTAAAACAAACACTTAAAAACCAAAATAGATATATAACAGCTGAGCTTAAAGTTTTAGAGGATGAAATACTCGGTGCAAGTGAAAAGAGTAAAGCTTTAGAATATGATCTTTTTAATAAATTAAGAGAAGAAGTAAATTCTGAAATAGGAAGAATACAAAAAGCAGCAAAAATAATTGCAAATACAGATACAATATTTTCACTTGCTGTAGCGGCAGTTAGAAATAGATATGTAAAACCTGAAATAACAAATAATATGCAAGGAATAATAGATATAAAAGGTGGAAGACATCCAATTGTTGAAAGAATATCTAAAGAGCAGTTTGTTGAAAATGATACATATTTAGATAATTTTAAAAACACTGTAATGCTAATAACAGGTCCTAATATGTCAGGTAAATCTACATACATGAGACAGGTTGCATTAATTACACTTATGGCTCAAATAGGGTCTTTTGTACCTGCAGATGAGGCAAAGATTAATGTGGTAGATAAAATATTTACAAGAATAGGTGCATCAGATGATCTTGGAATGGGTAAATCTACATTTATGGTAGAGATGACAGAGCTTGCAAATATCTTAAATAATGCAACATCTAAAAGCTTAATACTTTTAGATGAAGTAGGAAGAGGTACATCAACATATGATGGAATGAGTATAGCAGAAGCTGTAATAGAAGAAATTGTAGATAAAGAAAAAATAGGGGCTAAAACTCTTTTTGCAACACATTACCATGAACTTACACAACTTGAAGAGAGAATTCCATCTGTTAAAAATTACCATGTTACAGCAGAGGTAATAGGAAAAGATGTGTTCTTTTTAAGAAAACTTGCAAAAGGTGGAAGCAGTGAAAGCTATGGTATACATGTTGCAAAACTTGCAGGAATAAAACCAAGTGTATTAAAAAGAGCTGAAAAAATATTATCTGAAATAGAAACAAACCAAATATTTTTGAAAAAAGCAAAAGAAAAAGAACAAAAAAATGAGCAAGTTGCAATAGAAGATATGAAGCAAGCAAGTTTAATACAAAAAATACAGTCAATAGACATAAACAATATGACTCCACTTGAAGCTTTGAAAGAGCTTGGAGATATTAAAGGTATGATTTAGTAAAAAGGATACAACAAGTATCCTTTTTAAATGGAAAAAAATAAAAAAATATAAAGATAATATTACAATCCAAACAAAAACCTTATATATACATATAAATACAAGTATATTAAAGGAAAGGTGAAAAATTCAAAGAGGGAATATATTTATGAGAAAAAAACAAAATAGAAAAGTAAAAGTAAAATTAAATAAAATAATATTACAGGTACTACTTTTAATATTAGTATCAATTGCTTTAATTACACAAAAAGAAAACATATTAAATATATTTACAAATAAAAATAAAATAAAAGCTGAAATACCAGCAGATATGAAAATAGGAGATATAATTAAATATGACCATAAAACAGGTGTAAAACCAGAGGACTTAAAAATAACCATAGGAAAAGGAACAGCAAGCATACCTGGATCAGGAAGATACTTATCTCCAGATGATCCTGTTGAAGAACAAACATTCGATGCGAGTAATATAAATACAACATGGCGCGTATTTAATATGGACAAAGCAAATAATGAAATAATGATAGTATCAAACAACATATATCCAGAATTTAAAACATATGGTGCAATAGACTATATATGGTATGAACATAATATGCATAAGATAGCAAGTATATTTGGCCATGGAAAAGGTGCAAAAAAGAAGGTATTTGAATATAAAGTAGGATCACAATTAGAAGATACAGGGGATACAGCAACATGGAAAACAGGAACTAATGGAGTTCCACTAACAGGTGCAAGACCACTAAGAACAGAAGATATAGAAAAAGCATTTGGATGGGTTGAAGGTACAATATACAGCAATTCAAAGTTTAAGAAAAACTCAGGATATGGTATAAAACATACAAGAAACATATATTTTCCACAAAGAGATACAGGAAGTAATGTGCAACAATGGGCAGATAAAAATATAGCAAAAGCAGCAAAGCAAGATGTAGAAGTGAAAGACGGATCCTACTGGATTGATAAATCTAATGTACCAGAAAACAATTATAAAAAAGTATTATGGGATTGGAATGGTAATAACGAGTTCCAATTAGGCCGAGTAGGCCTGGCTGTTTATTCGGACTATGTTGAATTCAGAATGGGTGTGGTCGATTTTTACAACTTCTATTCAGCGTTCGACAGTTTCGTGTATGCGAGTATTTATGATGGTGGCTGGGTTGAGTATGACCGTTCGTATGCTAGCCGTGTAGTAGCCTTCTTGTCGTCATCGGACATCATATATCGTAAATCCAGTGCCTTTGGCGCCCATCAAGAACAAATCTGGGAAATAGAAGAAAAACGAACACTTCCAAAAGGAATGCAAATAGGAGATATAGTAAACTATGACCATAAAGCAACTGGAGTAAAGATAGAAGACAAAAGATTGGCAAATATTGTAGAAAATCAAAAAGTGTTAAAAACTACCATAGGGGAAGGAACAGCAAGCAAGCCGGGTTCAATAAAGGAACAAAACTTTGATGCAAATAAAATAGATACAAATTGGCATGTATGGGGAGTAGATGAAGAAACGGGAAATGTTATAATAGTTTCAGACAGTGTAGCACCATTTATAACATATGGTGCAATAGATTATATATGGTATGAGCATAATATGCATCAAATAGCAAGTATATTTGGTCATGGAAAAGGTGCAAAAAAGAAAGAGTTTACATATAAAGTGGGATCACAATTAGAAGATGAGGAAGATACAGCAACATGGATAACAGGAATTAATGAGGTGCCACTAACAGGTGCAAGACCACTAAGAACAGAAGATATAGAAAAAGCGTTTGGTTGGACAGAAAGTTATATAAAAAAAGCCGGTTCAAAGTTTACAAGATATGAATATAACTGGGGCGAAACATCCACTGAAAATATTTATTATCCACAAAGAAAAGTAGATGGTATAAACCAAATCTGGGATAATGAAACGATAGCAAAAGGCCCTAAAAAGAATGTAACAGCATACAATAGAAGTTATGGTATAAATAAAGGCAAAATAATAGACGAAAATGATACAAACATTTCTGAAGAAAAGAAGAAATTATATAAACGCTATATAAACATATTATGGGATTGGAATGGTAATAACGATTTTCAATTAGGACAAGTAGGCCCGGTTGCTTTTCCTGACCGTGTTGACTTCAAAAGGGGTATGGTTCGTTCTGGCAACTTCCGTTCAGCGGACAATGGTTTCGTGATTGCACATAATACTGGCCACTGGTCTGAGTATGGCAATGCGTTTCCCGGGCGTGTTTTATCCTTTTTGTCGTCATCGGACATCACATATCGTAAAACTAATGCTGCTGGCGCACACCAAGAACCGGTGTGGGATATAGAACTTAAATCACCGGCAACCAAAAACATTAAAGTAAATATGAAGAATGAATTTGGAGAAAATCTAAGTGGTATTAAATTTAATATTGGCGTGGACGAAGGAGCGTCCGTGCTAAGCCGCATTAATTTAAATATAAATAGTGGTACTGTGTATTCGTTTAATCAATCTAATGTTGTTATGAAAGATAATAAATACAAAATGGAGGTTCTTGGTCTCCCTACTGGTGCAGATTACAAGATAATATCTAAATATGGAGATGTTCATGAACTTGAACAAGATATTGTGTCATTTGGAAAAGAAAATCTAGAGTATGATATATTAATCTACCGTAAAGATGGAGATTATCCAGTAACAGTTACATATGAAAATGGAGAAGATGATAAAGGATTTAGTCTTGAAGGAAAGATAAAATTAATGGATGGAAAAAAAGCTATTAAGACATTGAAGGTTACTTTGAAAAAGGGTAATACTGAATTTAAGTTTACTGATGTAAAATATTTTGTTGATGGTAAGTTTAAAAATTACAATATTAAGTATGAAGGTGAAGGTGATGTTAAAGTTGATGGAAATGAATTAAAGGTAAAATATACTCCGCCTAAGAAAAATTACAATATTAAAGCAGAATTTATCTTTGATAAAACTTTAGATAAAGTGCCAGTAAAGCTATTTGCTGATGGTAAACCTTTAAAAGATATTGAACTTTTAAAGAGCGAGGATTATATACATGTAGAAAATCTTCCTGCAAGAAATGATTCAGGTAAAGAAATTACTTACACAATTCAAAAAGGAAATATTCCTTCAGGATATATTACAGAGATATCTGGACTTACAATAACAATACGTCCGGTTCTTACACTTCCTATGAGTGGATCAGATAGTATAAAGATGGTTGGAATAACAGCTGGAATATGTGTTGCTTTAGGAGCTATAGGAAGATTTAAGAATAAATTTATAATATTCTTTAAAAAGTATGAGATTATGAAGTAATTAATTATGAAATAAATGGTTATGTTTTATGTTATTACTAATAAAACGCACTATTGGTGAATAATATTTTATATATACTATTTGTTTTATATATTATCTTTAAATGAGCTAAGTTTTAGCTCATTTTTTATGCTAAAAATTATGTAAATCTAGAAAAATATGTTAAAATATATACATGTATCTTTGTATACAAATATGTATTGTACTTTGGGAAATTTCCCGCAGTTAAAAAGGAGAGAACGATGAAAAGAATTAGTAGAAAAATTTCAGGAAGAAACGTATTCGTTAAAGAAGCAGATAAGCACGATTGGCTTGTTATGCAAGAGTGGTTTGCAACAAAACCATTTTATGAACTTCTAAGTTTAGATGATATTTTAGACTATTATGAAGAGTTTAGAGAGGGCGGTGCTTATGTCGCTGAAATTGAATACGAACCAGGACGTGCTTATCCTGTATCATTATTGTCTTGGAAAGGTGCAAAAGAAACAGAACATCCAGTAGCTTTTGAAGATATTTCACGTGTTGCATACATTTCAGATTCTATGACTATACCAAGTTACAGAAAAAGAGGAATACAAACACAGCTTTTGTATTTAGCTTTAAAAGAAATGAAACGTAAAGGATACAAAGAAGTATATTTAAGAACAGTGGATGGTTCTGAAATGAACAGTCTTGCTAGAAAAGCAGGAATGGATATCTGTAAAAATGAATATGGTAGTATGATTGTACAAGTAACTAAAACACCTAGAAGTTTAGAGTATATTGATGAGCTTAAAACTAATGAAAGAAAAAAACTTCGCTTATTAGTTAAAACTCTAATAATGGCTTATGACAACCAAAAGGTAGACTTAAACGTACCAGCTACAAAAAGAGGTATAATTCATTTGCTAAATAAACTAGATGAACTTGAAATCCAAACACAAGACAAAACTTTCCAAAAGAAATTTGGTAAAAACATTGAAGAAACAGTTGACCAAATAATGATTCCTGAAGTAAGATGTTTTTACAGAGGTAGTATTCAAGTTATGATATTAAAACTAGGTAAATTAATATCTAGATATAACAGGAATATGGCTGAAAAAACTGTAAACTAATAATTTTTAAAAGAACTACAAACTTTGTAGTTCTTTTTTCTTTTGTTATTTTTTGTTTTTTGTTTTTTGTTTTGTTTTTTCTTTTTGTTTTCCTTTTATATATATTTGTCATATTTTAAAGAAATATATATAATTACGGTAATTAATGGAGAAGAAAATGAAAAAAGATGGAATTAAAATATTAGAAAAATTAGTGAGCTTTAACACAATAAAAGACAAAGAAAACAAAGAAATAATTAAATATATTACAGGTGAGCTTAAAAGCTTAGGATTTAATATTATATACTCAGGTAAATCATTAATTGCTGAATATGGTAAAAATCCTAAATTAGGTTTTTTATCTCATACAGATACAGTAGATGTAAATAAAGAGTCTTGGAATACAGATCCATTTATACTTACAAAAAAGGGAGATCTTTTATATGGACTTGGAGCTTGTGATACTAAATCTACACTTGCAGCATTTTTAGAAGCAGTAAGTTTAATAGATTTAGCTAATTTGAAACATGGTTTAAAGATATATATTACTTATGATGAGGAAATTAGTTTTAAAGGAGCTTTAGAAGTTATTGAAAACGAAAAAGTATTTCCAGAATATATGGTAATAGGTGAACCTACAGATAATAAAATAGATACAGCTTGTAAAGGAATATTAGAAATTAGAGCAGATTTTAAAGGAAAAAGAGCACATGCAAGTACGCCAGACAAAGGAATTAATAGTAATTTAAATGCAATAAACTTTTTTAATGAAATGAATAGATATTATTTAGATAATATTTATATGGATAAAGAAGAATTATTCCCTGTAGCTGAGACAACATTTACACTTACTAAAATGGAAGGTGGAGATATTAAAAATGCGGTTCCAGAACATACTACACTTTTAATTGATTCAAGAATTTCTAAAAAAGAACATTTAGATATGTTAAAAGAAAAAGTTGAAGAAGTTGCTAAAAAGCATGGTGGAATAATTACTTATGGAGATTACTTATATCCATTTAATAACGAAATAGATTTTATTAGAGATAAACATGCAAGTAGTTTTATAACTGAGGCAAGCCTTATTGATACGAAATACAAAATGATACTAGGCGCTGGACCTGTAACTGCACATGAAGTAAATGAGCATATATCTATTAAAAGTTTTAATAAACTTGTAGAGCAGTATAAAGAGATTATTGAAAATGTTTGTAATAGATAATTTTGTATGAAATTGAATTTTTTTAAAAGTAGGTATAGTATATTGATATACTTAAAAAGGGGTAAAATATGAAAATGTTAAAAAAAATATTAGTAATGATATTATTAATTTTAATGGTTGTTGCTTCAGTATTTTTTATAGTAGATAAAAAAAGATTTTTAAAGAAAAAAGCACCAATATTTAGTATTAGAAGAGAAAGCGAAGATGAAACTAAAGTTACATATATTGGTCTTGGATACAAAATAGTTACATATCCAGAAGGAACACCTAAACAAGAGTTTAAAAAGATTAAACATAAAAAAATAGTTCCATGGTTTGGAGATTACAAAAAGCCAAGTAAAAAAGCTAAAGGAAAAGCTAAAAAAGTAAGTATTAAAACACAAGATGAATTCTATAAATACTTAGGAAGTAAAAAAATAAAAGCTAAAAAACCAACAGATAAATTTAATAAAGAAGATGCAAAAAATAACAAATACTATATATTTGAAAATGGAATGGAAACAAATAGAGAAAAACTAGACGAATTTATGAAAAAATATAGTGAAAACGAAAATGCATTTTTAGAAATAGCTAAAGTTACAGAAAAAGGTGATTTAATTCTATATCATATAATCTATGAAAAAGGAGCTAAAAAGCTATATATAATAGTAGATACAAAAAGAGATCAATCATTAGATAAAAAATTAAGAAAAATAGAATTATATAAACTAGATAAAATTGAAATTAAAGAAGAAAATTCTAAAAAGAAACTTGTATCTTTTGAATCTAAAGAAAGTAGACCTGAATTAGATTCATTTAGATCAATGACAATAACTGAAGTTAAATAGATGTATAAATTTTAATTATAAGGAAGAAGATAACATTTGTTATCTTCTTTCTAATTGTTTTTTCATTTCTTTATAATTGATATTTTTCTAAAAGAATTATAAAATAAAATTATACTTTTATAATACATAAAAAATATATACAAACACATAATATAATTTTACTTAATATATTTTATGTAAGAAAAGGAGGTATTTATGAAAGTATTAAAAGCAATATTAGGAATAATATTAGTTTTAGTAATTCTTGGAGGAGTTTTCTTTTTAATAGATAAAGGAAGATTTAACAAAAATGAAAAACCAATATTTGCAGTAAGAATGCAAGAAAAAGATGGAGGCAAAGTTACATATATGGGACTTGGATATAAAATAGTTACATATCCTGGAGTTTCACCTAAAGAAACATTTAAAACTACTAAATACAAAAAGATGCTTTGCTGGTTCCAAGATTATGAAAAACCAAAAATGGTAGAGGTTAAAGAAAAAGCTCAAGATATTAAGGAAGCAGTGATTAATTCAACAGAAGATTTCTATAAATATTTAGAAGATAAAAAAATAAAAGTTGAAAAAGAAATAGAAAAATTTGATGAAAAAGAAGCAAGAGATAAAAACTATTATTTATTTAAAGGAAAAGAAGAAATTAATAGAGAAAAATTAGATGAATTCATGGATAAATATGGTAAAAATGAAAATGCATTTTTAAAAGTAGCAACACCTACAAAAGAAGGAGATTTTATACTTTATCATATTGTATATGAAAAAATGAATAAAAAAATATACATGGTTGTAGATACAACAAGAGATAAACATGCAGATGAAAAAACAAGAAGAATTGAATTATATAAATTAGATAATATAGAAATAAAAGAAGAAAATTCTAAAAAGAAACTTGTAGCTTATGAAGGAAAAGAATATAGACCAGAATTAAGCTCAGTAAGATCTGCAGAAATTACAGAAGTTAAATAATATGTAATTTAGTTTAAGAATATAAAAGGTAAAGTTTTACTTTGCCTTTTTTATTTTGGTTTCGTTTATTTTGAAAACTAAAATCTACCACTTATATTTTTGTTTTCCATTTAATATACTAATATGAGAAGTAAAATATTAATTAAAAATTGGGAGATGAAATGTATATATTTAATAAATTAGAAGTAACACCTACAATACCAAGTAAATTAGAGAGATTAGAAGAGCTGGTATATAATATTTGGTGGACATGGAATACAGATTTTTTAAAACTTTTTAAAGAAATAGATGAAGAGGTATGGAGTATATCTCAAAAGAATCCTGTTAAATTTTTAAAACTAGTTTCACAAGAAAAACTAGAAAAGGTAGCAGAAGATGAAGAGTTTATGAAATCATATAATGAAGTATTAGATAGATTTGATAACTATATGAATAAAAAAGATACATATTTTGCTAAAAATTATGAAGAGAATAAAGATGATGTAATTGCATATTTTTCAGCAGAATATGGTCTTGATGAAACAATGCCAATATATTCTGGTGGTCTTGGAGTTTTATCTGGTGATCATATGAAAACAGCAAGTGATATAGGAATGCCATATGTGGGAATAGGACTTTTATATAAAGAAGGATATTTTGAACAAAGAATAGATGGTTATGGAAACCAAATAACTAAATATTCAAAAATAGATATAGATAATATGCCAATCATACCTGTTAAAGACGAAAATGGAGAAGACTTAAAAATTACTGTAAACATTAAAGGTGAAGATGTTTTTGTTAAGGTGTGGCAAATTAATGTAGGAAGAATAAAACTATATTTAATGGATACAGATCTTCCAGAAAATAGTGAGAAAAATAGAGAAATAACATATAGATTATATGGCGGTGATCAAGAAACACGTATATCTCAAGAAATAGTTTTAGGATTTGGTGGACTTAAGGTTTTAAGAAAATTTAATATAAATCCTGTACTTTACCATATGAATGAAGGACATTCTGCGTTTTTAATTTTAAAACTTATAGAAGAGATCGTAGAAAATAAAAAAGTTTCATTTGATATAGCATCTGAGATAGTTAAAGTTAAAACAATATTTACAACACATACTGCAGTTCCTGCGGGAACAGATATTTTTCCAAGAGATATGATGCTTAGATATTTTAAAAACTATAATGAAAAGCTAGGAATAACAGAAGATGAATTCTTAGCACTTGGATCAAGTAATCTTGATGGAGAATATCCTCCATTTAATATGACTAAATTTGCCATAAAATTTTCAGGAAAAAGAAATGGTGTAAGTAAACTTCACGGATCAGTTTCAAGAGAACTTTTTAAAGATATGTGGCCAGATATTATGGAAGATGAAATTCCAATTACATATGTTACAAATGGTGTACATGTGGGAACTTGGATGTCTCCAGATATACATAGATTGTGTAATAAATATCTAGAAAAAGATTGGAAACTAAAAGTTGAAGATAAAAAGGAATGGGAAGGAATTAAAAATATTCCGGATGAAGAAGTTTGGCAAACACATAAAGAAATAAAAAGGAAACTTTTAAGAGAAGTTAAAATTAAGAACAAAGAAAGAATGCTTAAAAACAATGTTCCTTTTGAAACAATAAAAGAAATAGAAGAAAAAATTGATCCTAATGTACTTACAATTGGTTTTGCAAGAAGATTTGCAACATATAAAAGAGCTACAATGCTATTTTCAGATATAGAAAGATTAAGCGAAATAGTTAATGATGATGTAAGACCGGTACAATTTATATTTGCTGGTAAAGCACATCCTGCAGATGTTGAAGGACAAGACCTTATTAGAAGAATTCATGAAGTATCAATGATGCCACAATTTAGAGGTAAGATTATTCTTCTTGAAAATTATAATATGGCAATCTCAAGATTTTTAATATCTGGATGTGATGTATGGCTTAATACACCAAGAAGACCAATGGAAGCATCTGGTACATCTGGTCAAAAGGCATCTATTAATGGTGTACTTAACTTTTCAACACTAGATGGATGGTGGGAAGAAGGATATAATTTAAAAAATGGATGGCCAATAGGAAATAGAGATATATATGCATCTAAGGAAGCACAAGACAGATTTGATGCAGAAAGTTTATACAATACTTTAGAAAATGAAATAATTCCAATGTATTATATACGTGAAAATGGTCTTCCTCAAAAATGGATAGAATATATTAAAGAAAGCATTACATCTTCTGCGGCTATGTTTTCATCTGCTAGAATGTTTATAGATTATATAAAAGAAATATATATGCCAGCAATTAAGATGTGTAAAAAGAAATTTACTAATCTAGATGAAGTTGGAAATTTTGTTAAATGGAAAAAAGTAATAAGAAGAGAATGGGATAGCATAGAAATAAAACAAGAAGGTGAAGGCATGAATGGTAAGATAAATGCCGGACAGGTAGTTAGTGCAAGATGCTGGGTAAATTTTGGAACTATAAATCCTCATGATGCAGATGTAGAAATTTTTGTTGCTAAGATGAAAGAAAATGGAAAACTTACAAAAATAAATGAAATAAAAATGAAGGAAACAGGAAATTCTGAAAATGGATTTTATGAGTATGAAGGTGAATTTGTGCCAAATGATGGAGGAGAATTAGCTTATACTTATAGAGTGTGTCCTAAGAACAAAATGCTTCTTGAAAGAGAAGATGCAAAAGTTGTTAAATGGTATACTAAATAATAGAAAGGTAGATTATGGGAGGAAAGTTAACAAATATTTTAATAGGCTTATCTAATATATTTTTAGGTCTTTTAATATTTGTTTATGAATATGTAAATAAACTTGGTAGTGTTAGTTTTACTAAATACCAAAATATAGTAATGTCTAAATTAAAAATAGTAATATTAATATATATAGCAGTAAATGTATGTATAAATATTTCATATATATTTTTAAACAAAATGGATACAAAAATTAGAAAATCTTATGCACTTTTAATACCTACATTAGGATATGCATTTTATGGACATTATATTTTTGGAGTAATAGGAATACTTGCAGGAAGTGTGGTTATATATAATATTTTAAGAAAAAACTTTGTTGAAATGGAAAATAATATTTCAATGAGTGTTTCTTCCACACTTATATTTATTACGATGATACTTTCAGCATCAATATTTTTTAATAGCTATTTTGCAACAAAGCTAAAAGAAAAAGATCAATTAGGAATAAAAAGATATGATGAAAACTTTTTTAAATTAGTAAGTCCTGTTGAAAATGAAGATGCAAAATATAAAACTTCATATATAAATATAAAAAGAGGAAATAAATTTGGTTATATAAACAAAAAAGGTGAAGAACTTATTCCATTTGATTTAGATTTTGCAACACCATTTTATCTTATAGAAAAAAATGATCAAAAATATTATATAGCTGGTTTTACAAAAGGAGACTTTACAGAGATTGTTCTTAAAAATGGAAGATCTGTAATGTCATATAAATCTGAAAATGAAATATATGACTATAATGCAAGAATTAAAGAGTTTGAAAAAATAGTAAAAGATGTAATTAAACCAAAGATATTTCAAATAGAAATACCTAAATTTGATGATTATTATGTATATAGTAAAGCATATGATGAAAAATCTAGAGAAGAAAGACAAGAAGAAGGAGCAAAAAATACTTGGTCATATAGATATGATTATTCAGATGAATACGATGTTTTAATAACAGAATCTAATATGGATAATAGAAATAAATATGAACTTGCAAGAAAAGATAATTTAAATAAAAGAATTAAACTAGATGCAGAATATTTAATCTATGATAAAGATAAATTATATACACTTCCTGGAGGATATATTCCGTTTTTTAGTCCAAAAGAAAAACTAAGTGGATATTTTGAGCCAGATGGAAAAAGAAAAAAACTTAAAGGAATGGCAAAAATATTATATGTAGAAAAAGAAAGAGTTTTAATTAGAAATGAAAAAAATCAAACTACATATTTTATAAGTTCTAAAACAGGTAAAGAAGTATCTCCTGCATTTAAAGAAATAATTGTTGATGCAGAAAACAATAGATATATTGTAAAAACAAGTGGAGATAAATGGATGCTTTTAAATAAAAACTTGGAAAGAGTTTTTAGAGAAGAATTTGATATAGTTAAAACAGATCTATTAAGAGAAGGTATATATATATTTGGAAATTTTCCAGAGAATATAGAGTTTAATGAATATAATTATGCAAAAATAAACTATATATTTGCTAATGAAAATATGGAAGTTATTGCAAATAATGTTAATTTCTTTTATGACTCATATGATAAATTCTCTAAAAAAGAAATAACACCAAATGATTATGAAGAATTCAAAAAAGAAGTATCAAGTCCTAAGCCAAATAAAATTTTAGATAGATATTATGACTTAATATACAATAAAGATAAAACAAAAGAAAAGATATTAAGTGAAGTAGAAAAAGAAAAAAGAATACAAGGACCAGGCGGAGAAAAAGATTTAAGAAAAGAAAAACTAAGAGAACTTCAAAAAGAACAGGAAAATATAAAAGAAAGAGAACAAAGAGATAATAAACAAACAACAGGACCTGAAAATCAAGGAAATCTTGCTCCAACTCTTCCAAATCTAGAATAAAATAAAGTAGTGTTTAATCACTACTTTATTTTTTTGTTCAAAAAATTGCTTTATGTAAACTAAAGTTGTATAATATAAATATGTTAAATATGAGTTTAATAAAATTTTATTAAACAAAAGAAACATATTTGTTATTCAATTTCACATAGATCTAATTTCCGTACATAATTTTATTAAACTTATATAGCATAATTTAAAAAAACTAAAAAATATAAGAAAAGGAAGATGGTATAATGAAAACCAAATTTATGAAAAAGGTTGAAGAACTTTGTGATAAACCACAATTAGTAACTTTACTAAGTATTATGGAAAATGGAAGCACATCAGAAGAGGCAATTGAAATATTAAAAGAGCAGCTAAATATCAAGACTCTTAAGGTAACAGCTGAGGAGCTAGATAATGCTTTTGATGAAATAGAAAGAGAACTTCAATATGATGAAATGGAAAAATCTATGGAAAAAGCAAGAAAAAGTTATAATGATTATGATTATGACTATGAAGATGATGAAGGAATGGATTTAAGAACAATGTACGGCGGAGAAGACGACTGGGAAGATAGTTTCGCAGACGATATCAATGATTAGATCTTAGGTGGAATTGAAAAAAATAACAAATATTGAAGGTAGCAAAAGCTACCTTTTTTAAATTTTAAAAGTTTGTATAAAGACTTGCTTTTTAGTAAAAGCTTGAATAATTAAAGCGAATAAGATATAATTATTTGGTATTTAGCAAGGAGGATGATGTATGACAAAAGCAGAAGCTTATGAAAATACAATAAATAAAATAATAAATGACGGCGAGAAGCTAGGATTTGAATTAGAAGATTTATTTAATAAAGATATAAAACTTGAAATAGAAGAACGTGAAAATGAAAAAGATCTTGAAATAGGAAGATAGTTTTCAGTTTTTAGAATATAGATTTTAAATTAGATTGAGTGTAACAAATAAGTTACACTCAATTTCTTTTATTGTTTTATCAAATCTATTATTGTAATATTTACATATAATAAGAAAGGAATGTATAATGTTTTTCAAGAGACCATCATTTTTTAAAAAATCATCAATATATAATGTTAGAATGGTAATAACAGAAGAAAAGATTTTATCTAATATAGATAAAGTTTTAAAACTTATTAATCCAGATGCTAAACAACAAATCATCAAATTAGAAGATGATATGTATTTTAAAGATTTAGTAGAATCAATAACAACATATCTTGTTAATTATCCAAATAAACAAGAGTTTCCTTTCAATGTGTATAAAGCAGCATATGATTTAGTAGAATATGCTACAAATCAATTTGAAGAGAATAATAAAAAAATATCTGAACTTATTGAATTAAGAGAAGAAAATGTAAAACAATCATATTTACTTCAAGATGCTTTAATTACAGTAACAGAAAAAAAGCCGGGTTGGATAGATAAAGTTCAAACATATGAAGGAAAATTCTCTGTAGATGTAGCAGAAGCTTTAACTACTGTTGCAAACTCTAGTATAAAAGATGTAAAAGAAGTTGAAGATGCAAAAAAACTTATAGAAACAAAGATTAGAAATCTAGAAAGCAATTTACACATAGAAATAGATCTAGATAGAATTGAAAGTTCATCAAAAGCACTAAGCTTTATTGGAATAGAAATAGCTGATGCTTTAAAAACAATCCCTATGACAGAAGATGGGGATTCAAAAAAAAAACTAGAAAATAAAAAGGGTGGGCTTTTAAATTTATTTAAATCTAAAGACGATGAAAACAAAGAGGAAACTGTAATAAATAATGAACAAAATCCTTTAGATTTTCAAAATAAAGACTTAAATATTGATTTAACTAATGAGAAAAAAGAAGATAAAGCTGAAGATAACTCTAATGAAAATTATATTAATTTAAATTATGAAAATATAAACAAAGAGCTTTCTTTAAACGAGTCAAATGAGTTAAAAGAAATGCCAAAAATAAATAATTTTAATGAAAGTTTAAATGGTTTTCAAAATATAGCTTTGAATTTTCAACAACCAAATGACTTATTAAATGAAAAAGAACCACAAATTAATATGTTTGGATTTGAAGTAGTTGGAAAAAATGAATATATTAATCCAATGGAAAATCTATTAGAAGAAAATGAAGATTTAAAATATAAAACATATTATCAAGGTGCAATAGAAGCAAATAATAATTTAAATGCAGTAATTCAAAATAATCCAATGACATATAGCTTTGATGGACAAAGTAATGTAAGCATTGAAGACCAATTTAGTAATACAAATCAAAAGTTTTTTGAAGAGACAAGAGTTGAAGTTGAAAAAAGCTTTTTTGAAAAACTTATGGATAAGATAAAAGATACAAAATTTATTAAATGGTGTAAATATATTTTAAATATACAAGTTGTTTTAGATTATCCAGAACATCCATTTTAAGATAAAGCTTACTATTATAAAAGCTAAATATAAATTAAATATAAAAAGAAATAGTGCTTTGCTCTATTTCTTTTACATTAAGGAACAAATTTGAAAAGTGAAAATAAAAATAATAAATTAAAACTAATCTATATAATATCTGCTGGAATAATTGCAATTTTTGTTACAATACTTATGCATGTATATGTAAAAGAGGCTGTAAAATTTAGCGCAGAAAGATTTGTTAAAGATATAGAATTTTTGAAAGATAAAAATATTAATATAGATATATCGAAATCACAAGATGAAATAGAATATATGCTTTTAGCTAAAATATATTGGGTGAGATCATTTTTTAAAGCTTTGGCTTTTTTACTTCCAATATGTATATATTTTTTATTGTTTAGAGAAAATCCGTTTTGGTTTTTATCTTTTAAAAATAAAATAAATAAAAAAATCATATATTTTGGAATACTAATTATATTTTTAATATTTATTGGTTTTAATATAGTTAAACCAATTCTTAATATGGATAAAATAGCTGAAAAGGTAAGGTTTATTGCAAAAACTAAACTCAATTATTCTTTCATGTTTATATACATAATGGTATTTAATGCTCTTTTTGAAGAAATGTTTTTTAGAGGATTTTTGTATCTTAATTTATCTAAATATATTAAAGAAAAATGGGCAAGTGTTTTTTCAGCATTATGTTTTGGAATTTACCATGCCGGAATGTTTAAATCACTTAATATATGGGTTGGAATTTTAGCGGTTTTAGGACTTACATTAATAGGATATATTTTTAATACAGTAAATAAAAAGAGAAGAAATATATATTCATCATACTTACTTCATAGCTGTGCTAACTTTGCAATTAATACAATTGGATTTTTATATATAAACTAGCTTGAAGATTAATTTTTTTATGTATAAAATAATATATACTAATATAAATGAAAAAGGGTTTTTATGGATAAAGAATTAGAGAGAATGAAATCTAGACTTAATCGAAAAATCTTGAAATTTGAAAAAAACAAAGATGGTTTAGATTCAAAAGAAGAAGTAATAAAAAATAAGAAAGGCTCAAAAAGACTTGAGTCTAAAGTTAATGATGTAAAAATTTCTTTAGAATTAGAAACTCTTAAAGATGAACTAGAAAAAACAAAAAAAGAAAAACAAGAAAGTAAAAAATTAGAAAAAGAATTAGCACATACAAAAGAAGCTTTAAAAGAAGCACATAAAAAGACAGAAAAATATGAAAAAGCAGAAAAAGAAAAATTAGAAGAAGAGAAAAAGAAAAAAGCCGAAGAAAAGAAGAAAAAGGAAGAAGAAGAGTTTGGACCATTAGGTATTGGAATTTATGATAGACGAAGCATAACTAAAGAATTAAGAAAAAAACAATACCAAGAAGATAATGAAACATTAGAAAAAGCATATAATCCACCAGCTGAAGTATTAAGTATTAGATACCAAAAACTTTTAAAAGAGTTATTATATGCATTAGTATTTACAGTAATAATTGGAACATTTCATTTGTTAATGTTTAAAGAAATAGAATATCCTAAAATAGCTGCAAAAGGAACAATAATTGTATTAAGTTTAATCGGAATGTTCTTCTTTGAAAGATCATATAGAAAAGATTTGGACATGAAGCTATTTATACGTGGTATAGAATTTACTTTTGTATCTGGATTTTTAATGTATTTTACTGAAGCAAGATATATATCTAGTAGACTTGTTACATTAATACTTCCAATAATTTCTATTGCTCTTATCTTTTATTACATAGCTAAGGTTTTAATAATTGAAAAAATAGAAAGAAGTAAATATATAATTTCACTTTCTGATGCAGATAAGATAATAGATTTAAATAGAAAATCTGATGAAATAGGAATGCTTTATAGAAGTAATGTAAATAATAAAAAGTTAACATATCTTTTAAATTTAATGAAAGAAAGAGATAAAAAAGCAAAACCAAAAGATGCAGATGATATAGAATTAAATTTAGAAACTCCATATAAAAAGGAAAAGAGGACTAAAAAGGAACAAGAAAATTTTGAAAAATGGAAAGCTAAGATAAAGTCTTAAACCTTTACAATAAACGGAAAAGATGCTAATATTAGCTATGTAAAAGGAGAATATAATGGATAGAGAATATACAACTAATGAACTAGAGCAAAAAATACCAGATGTTTATGAATTAATTTTAACAATATCTAAAAGAGCTAGGGAATTAAATGATGGTTCACAAAAACTTACTAGTTTTGAACATTATAACAATCTAACAATAGCTACACATGAAGTTATGGATGGTCTTTTAAAACCTGCAAAGAAACCTTCAGAAGAAGACTTAATGTACACAATAGGTACAAAATTAGATGAAGAAAAAGAATTTTCTTATGAAGAATGGGAAATGACTGCAACTGAAAGACTTATTGAAGAGATAAAAGAACAAAGAGAAAAAGTTAAAAAAGAAAAAGAAGCTTTAGAAAAAGAAACTGAAGAAGCAGAAGTAGAAGAATAATATACTAAATAATTGAATAAACTAAAACAAATTAAATAAGTTAAATTAAAACAAAATAAGATAAAATATAATAAAAATATAAAAAAGCAGATTACTGCTTTTTTTAATAGGAGATATATGTTAGTACTAATTTCAGGTGTATCTGGATCAGGAAAAGATACAATTATAGATAAATTAATTGAAAGAAATTTAAATATAAAAAAGTTCCCTTCATATACTACAAGAGAAAAAAGAATGCATGAAGTAGATGGAGAAAAATATTTTTTTGTAAGTGAAGATAAGTTTAAACAAATGATAGAAAATGATTGTTTTTATGAATATTCAATAACACATGATCATTATTATGGGACAGCAAAACACGTCATTGAAGAATCACTTAAAAAGAAAGAAAATTTAATAAGAGATGTAGATGTAAATGGAGCTATGGCTTTTAAAAAGTTATTAAATAAAGAAGATTTATTAACAATATTTTTAGACATACCTAAAGAAGAAATGGAAAAAAGGCTTAGAGAAAGAGGTGATCTAAAAGATGAACATGATCTAAAAAGACGTCTTGAACGTTATGATTATGAAGAGTCTTTTGTTAAAGAATATGATTATGTTATTTTAAACATGTGTTTAGATGAAAGTATTGAAAAAATATATAATATACTTAAGGAAGAATTAAATGGATATTAAAAACAGATTAAAGATATTTAAAGATAGGTACTCTAAGATGGGAAGGGGCACAAAAATAATTTATATTGTTTTAAGAGTTCTAATAATTGTTTCTATGATAGAACAGTTAATTTCACGTGAATACTATAATGCTTTTTTATGTTTGTATACTCTTATACTTTTTACTCTTCCTACAATTGTTTCAGAAAAATTTCATTTAGGTATTCCATCACTTCTTGAGGGAATAATTTATACATTTATATTTTCAGCATTAATACTTGGAGAAATAAATAACTTTTATGTAAGAATACCTTTCTGGGATACTATACTTCATACATTAAATGGTTTAGTTTGCGCCGGAATAGGTATATCTTTAGTAGATATATTAAATAAAGGTAGTAATAAATTAAATCTTTCACCAATATTTGTTGTTTTTGTGGGATTTTGCTTTTCTATGACAGTTGGAGTTTTATGGGAATTTCTAGAATATGGTGTAGATCAATTTACAAATTCAGATATGCAAAAAGACACAGTAATTACAGAATTTGCAAGTGTTGAATTGAAGGAAGATAAATCAAATCCATCAAAACATATTAAAGATATAGAAGCTACAACAATACATTTAAAAGATGGAGAAGATATTAAAATAGAAGGCGGATATTTAGATATAGGTCTTCATGATACAATGAAGGATTTAATGGTTAATTTTATAGGTGCTGTTGTACTTTCTGTTTTATCATATTTTTATATAAAACAAAGAGATAAATATACATTTGTAGAAGGATTGTTTTTAAAAAAGGAAATGAATTAATATATTATATAAAAAATTTAAAATAGTATTTTAGTTGACACATAAGAAGCCTTAAGATATAATAAAGAAGCTAATAAAAAGCACATAATACAAGTTTTAAGATGTGTTTGAAAATTATCCTTCAAATGTATTAAAGCGATTTAAAGTATTATGGAAGAATAACATTATTAAAGGAGAAAAAAATGGCAATAATCGAAATGAAAGAATTACTAGAATGTGGAGTTCATTTTGGACATCAAACAAAATCATGGAATCCAAAAATGAAACCATATATCTACCAACAAAGAAATGGAATTCATATTATAGATTTAAAACAATCTTTAACTTTAGTTGAAAAAGCATATGAATTCATTAAAGAACAAACAGAACAAGGAAAAACAATCTTATTTGTTGGAACAAAAAAACAAGCACAAGAAATAGTTAAAAATGAGGCAGAAAGAGCAGGAGCTTTTTATGTTAATAACAGATGGCTTGGTGGTACACTTACAAACTTTAGAACAATTAAAAGAAGTGTACAAAGATTAAAAAGACTAGACGAAATGGAAAGCGAAGGAATCTATGATCTTTTAACTAAGAAAGAAGTTCTTGAACTTGAAAAAGAAAGAACAAAGTTAAAAGCAAACTTAGATGGTATTAAAGATATGGAAAAACTTCCAGACATGATGTTTGTTATAGATACAGATGAAGAAAAAATAGCTGTATCTGAAGCTAGAAAACTTAATATTCCTATTATAGCAATGCTTGATACAAATGCTGATCCAACAGGAATAGACTATGTTATACCTGCAAATGATGATGCTATAAGATCAATTCAATTAATAGCTGAAAAAATGGCAAATGCAGTAGTAGCAGGGAAAACAGGTGAAGACGAAGTAGTTACAGAAGAGTTAAAAGAAGAAATGGTTGAAGATGATGACTTTGATAAAGCTCTAGAAGAAAATAGTGATATAACAAATGAAAAAGAATAAAAAATAAGGAGGTATTTCATGAATATATCTGCAAAATTAGTAAAAGAATTAAGAGATAAAACTGGTGCTGGAATGATGGATAGCAAAAAAGCATTAGTAGAAACAAATGGCGACATTGAAAAAGCAATTGAATTTTTAAGAGAAAAAGGTATAGTTACAGCTGTAAAAAAATCTTCAAGAATTGCTGCTGAAGGATTAGTTGGAATGTATGTTTCAGAAGATAAAAAGACAGCTTCTGTAGTAGAAGTTAATTCAGAAACAGACTTCGTAGCAAAAAATGAAGAATTTAAAGATTTTGTAAATACACTAGCAAAATTAATAGTTGAAAATGATGTAAAAGATGTAGAAGATCTTAAAAAGATAAGCTATGATGAAAATGAAACTGTTGAAGAAAAATTAACAGCACTAATTGCTAAAATTGGTGAGAATATGAATATTAGAAGATTTGAAAAAGTAACAACAGATGGAAAAATAGTTGAATATTCACACGCTAATGGATCAATTGGAGTTTTAGTTGAAATAAATGAAGATGGAGATTTAGAAGTAGCTAAAAATATTGCACTTCAAATTACAGCAATGGCTCCTGAATATTTAAACAAAGAAGAAGTTCCAGCAGACGTTATAGCTAAAGAAGAAAACATAATAAGAGAACAAATAAGAGAAGAAGGAAAACCAGCAGAAATAGCTGAAAAAATGTTATCAGGTAGATTACATAAAAATCTATATGAACAAGTAGTTCTTTTAGAACAAAAATATGTTAAAGAAAACAAAGAAACAGTTGCTGAATACTTAAAATCAACAAATACAGAAATAAAATCTTTTGTAAGAATGGCAAAAGGTGAAGGATTAGAAAAAAGAGAAGATAACTTTGCAGAAGAAGTTGCAAAGCAAATGAGAGGAGAGTTCTAATCTGAAATAATTTAATAATAAAAATTTGAATTAGAATTAAATTAAAATAGAATAAAAAGAATTAAAAATCAAAGATTAAAAATCAAAGATTAAAAATTAAAGATTAAAAATTAAAGAATTAAAGAATTAATAAATAGGGCTAAGCCCTATTTTATTTTGAATTTTTATTCAAATTATTATATTATTAAAAATATATAAAGACTTAAAAATATTAAAAGGAAGAATTATGATATTTAACATTAAAAAGATATTCAAAAATGAAGAAGAAAAGAAGGATGAACGTAGCGTCAAAAATTTTAGAGAAATATATACAAGAATGCTAGATATTAATCCAGATAATATAGCTTTTGTACTTAAAGAACCACAAAAAGCAAAAGATCAAAAACCAGTATATGTAAATGTTACATCAAAAGAGTTTTACGAAGATGTGGTAAATTTAGGTAAAGCAATTTTAGATTTTAAAAATACAGGTAAAGAAAGATACGGTTTAATAACTAATAATAGATATGAATGGCCGCTTATATATCTTGCAGTAACATCTGGTGTAGGAAGTATTGTACCACTAGATTATATGCTATCTGATGAAGAACTTTTAAAATCTATAAATCGTATAGAATTAGATTATTTATTTTATACAAAAAAACATGAGAAATTTGTAGAAAAAATAATTAAAAACAAATTAGCACCAAGTATTAAAAAATATATATTAATAGATAATGTAAGAATTAAAAGAGAAATAGAGGAAGAAATAAAAGATAAAGAAAATATTATTATTTTAAATGATTTAATAGAAGAAGGACTAAAAAAAGGAGAGGATAAAAAAGAAGAATATTTAAATCTACCTATAGATGTAAATGCAGAGTGTATATATTCATTTACATCTGCTACAACATCTGAATCAAAAATAGTTGTACTTACTCAAAAAAACATATGTGCAAATATTAATGCGGCTATGAAAACATTTGAAGGTGAAGTTGATGAAAACGATAGATTTTTATCTTTCTTGTCTATACATCATTCATTTGAATCAACTATTGGTCAGCTTACTCCAATTGCAATGGGATCAAAAATTGCGTATGTAGAAAGTTTAAAAAAATTAGGTGACAATATTAAAGAATATAATATTACAACAATGATAGTTGTTCCTGCAGTTCTTGAAGCAATATATAAACAAATATTAAAAGGTATAAAAAAACAAGGAAAATTAAAAGAATATGCACTTGCTAAAGCTACATCAAATACACTATATAGACTTGGTATAGATAAAAGAAGATATATATTTAAATCAATATTAAAATCTATAGGTCCAGATTTAAAATTAGTAGTAAGCGGAGCTGCAGCACTTCATACAGCTGTACATAAAGAATTTGCGGATCTTGGAATAAATATACTTCAAGGATATGGACTTACTGAAACTTCTCCAGTAATAGCTGTTTCACATCCAAAAGAAGGTCCACAATTTGGAAGTGTTGGAAAACCAGTAGTAGGCGTTGAAGTTAAAATTGATGAACCAAATGCTGAAGGAATTGGTGAAATCCTTGTTAAGGGAGATAATGTTTTCTTAAAATATCTAAATAATGAAGAAGCAAATAAAAAAGCTTTTACAGATGATGGATATTTTAAAACAGGTGATCTTGGATATATTGATAAAAAAGGAAATATTTATATTTCAGGAAGAATTAAAAATGTTATTGTACTTAAAAATGGTAAGAATGTATTTCCAGAAGAAACTCAAGATCTTTTAGACAAAATACCTGGAGTGTTAGAAACTTTTGTATTTGGATATAACAAGGAAAATCCTAAAAATCCAAAAATAATGGCTAAAATAGTTTATGATGAAAAAGAGTTTGAAGGAAAAACAGAAGAAGAAATAAAACAAATACTATGGGAAGAAGTTAAAAAAATAAATAAAAAACAACCACAATATAAATATATTAAAGACATTATTATTACAAAAGAGCCTTTAATAAGAACTACAACTCAAAAAATTAAAATATATGAGGAGTTTGAAAGAACTATTAAAAACATATAAAGGAGGATTATATGGGAAAATTTATATTTAAATTTATACTGCTATTAGGTGTAATTGCTGGTATAGTTTTTGGAATGACTTGGTATTTGAAAAGACAAAATAATAATATGGAAGAAAAAGATAAGGGAGATAATAATAAAATAGTTAATACTAATGAAAACAAAGATTCTAAAATAAAAGATAATTTAGATATGGCATTAGTTCTAGATGAAAAAATAAAAGAAAATGCAGTATGGGCTGGAACAAATAATCTTGTTTGGAATGAAATGTTAGATAAATTTAATGATGGAAAACCAGCAGAATCTAAAGAAAAAAATACGTCAGTAGAATATCTAAATAAAAAACTATTTACAAAAGAAATGGTTCCAGATAGCTATTACTACATTAAATCAGATAAAATGAAAAAAGGTCTTAAAGAAGAGATTGAAAAAGGAATAAAAGAAAAGTTTAATGAAACAAGTAATATCTTAGATAAAATAGATTGGACTGAAAATGAAAACAGATATTTAATTTATTCAATGCTTTTTAGAAAGTTTGAATTTAAGAATAAATTTAATAAATTAGAAAATGGTGAATTTAAAAAATATAAAAATGTAAAATATTTTGGAACAGAAGGAAAAGATTCAAAAAAATTAAAAGATCAAATAGAAATATTATATTATATAAACGAAAAAGACTTTGCACTTTCAATAAATACGAAAGACGGAGATAAAGTTGTAGTAAATAAAAATCCTAAAGGTGAAAGCTTTTATGAAATATATAAAAATATATTAAAAAATAAAAAAGCATATGATACTAATCCAAAAGCTGAAAGAATATTTAATAATTATAATTTTAAAATGCCAAATATAGATTTTACAAAAATAAAATCATATGAAGAGCTAAAAAATGTAACACTTAAAGTAAAAGATAATGGTGAAATGCAAATAGAAAAAGTAATACAAGGAATAGAATTTAAACTAGATGAAAAAGGCGGAAGAATTAAATCTGAAACAGCAATGCCAATGTGGGTAAAATCTATGCCAATTGAAGATAATAAAAAACCAAAGAAACTTTATATAGATGATACATTTGCACTATTTGTACAAAAGGAAAACAAAGTTCCATTTTTTGCACTAAAAGTAGATGATATATCTCTTGTACAAAATGATGTACATAAATAATGAAATAAAGAATCAAATATAATTATAAATAGGAAAACAGATGCATTAATGCATCTGTTTCTTTTTATTGCTTTTCTTTTTTTATTCTTTTATTCTTTTTTTCTTATTTTTATACATAATCTAAATAACTTGCTTCTGGGAAAATTGAATCAATTTGAGATATGCTATCTAGAAAATCTTTATCTATTGTATTTGATTCAATCATGTCATATAGTTTATTAAATCTACCGGTATGTTCTTTTATTCTTTTATGTGCATATTCACACATTGTTCCATTAGTTATTATAAATAACCAATCACTACTTTGAAGAAGTAAAAGCTCTCTTACTAGTTGATTTAATGCTTTAATTTTTAGTTTATCTTTTTCATTTTTGTATTTTAATGCTATGTTTGTCATTTTATCTGCAAGCTTTAAAATGTGTTTATGTGCGTAATCATTTGAGTGATTTAACCAAACTTCATTATATCCATTTGCTCCCCAAGTTGTACTTGCAGGACTTGATACTTGCAAATTAGGATTTTCTTTTAGATATATACTAGGTGTGGTAAGTGAAATTTTATCTTGATCATAGTATATTTTTTTAAATAGCATGTATAAAAATTCTGGTCCTTCGTACCACCAATGTCCAAATAGTTCTGCATCATATGGTGATAGAATAATTGGTTTTTGTGTAGTATATCTTGAAACCTCCTCTATTTGTTTTATTCTAGAGTCTAGAAAGTGCTGTGCATGTTTTTCAGCAGTTTCTTTTGCATATTGTGGATTATATAATTCTTTTTCTTTATTTTTTCCTGTTATTTTATAATATTTATATCCTGTATGAACTCTTGCTCCGCTTAGAGGTAAAAATGGTTTAATATATTCATATGGTCTGTCATATCCTAAATCTCTATAAAAATCTCTATAATTAAAATCTCCTGGATAACCAGAGATAGATGACCAAACTTGTTTTGAACTTTCAAGATCTCTTGCAAAGAAAGATATTCCTTGTGGAGAGACAATAGGTAAAAATGTTCCATTTACAGGAAAAGGTTTTGCATACATAAGTCCATGTGTTTCAACAATGGTATATTTAATTTTAAATTCGTTAAGGAAGGGTTCAACTTCTTTAACATAACCACATTCAGGAAGCCAAATACCTTTAGGATTATCTCCAAAATATTTAATATATGTATCTACACCGTATTTTACTTGTGCACGGAGTGCTTTTTTGTTTAAAGATATTATTGGGAAAAATCCATGTGTAGCTCCACATGTTATTATTTCTAAAAAACCTTTATCTTTAAAATGTTTAAATTCAGATATTAAGTCTAAATTAATTTTGTTTACAAAAAAATCTAAATCTTCTTTAAATCTTTCTAGATAGTATTTAGCAAGATTTATTTCGTCTTTATTTAAATCTTTATTTTGTATTTCTAAAAGTCCAAGATTTATTCTTTGCTCTAGGTATTTAATATATCTTTTTTTAAGAAGATCATTATCCATCATTGAAAGAAGAGATGGAGTAAGAGTCATAGTTAATTTGAAATCTACTTTTTCTTTTTCAAGATTTTGAAACATTTTAAGAAGAGGGATATATGTTTCAGAAATGGCTTCAAAAAACCATTCTTCTTCAATATATCCATCATATTCTGGGTGATGTATGAAAGGAAGATGTGCATGTAAAACTATGCTTAAATATCCTAGATTGTTCATTTATATCCTTTAAATTTATTTTATTTTCTAAATATCTTTTTCCATATGTGATGAACAAGAAAGACTATTTAGATATATTTTTTGTTCTTTATTATTAAATATATTTTTATCTATATTATATATTTTAGATGCATTTTCTTTTATTATATTTGTGTTTTTAATATAGTAATTTGTATTATTTTCAATATTTTTAAATAATATATTTTCATCATTATTAAGAGTTATATGTTCATCTGATGAAGTATATTGATTTGATGAAGAAATATATATAAATTCATCATTTTTTTCTTTATATTTTCTTCCAATTATTACTTCATAACTAGATTCATTATCTGGTATGTCTATATACCAAGAGTTTGCAAAATCATTTACAGGTACTTCAAACATTGATCCATCTGTATTGTTTTTAACTATTAATGCAGGATATGTTTCTTCCCATAAATTTTTAGAATATTTGTCTTCCAAAGCTTTTTTATCTTTATCTAAAATATCCCAATAAACAAAAAGTTTAGTAGGAGTTTGTGAAATTAGTCTTACAACTGTATTGTTGTATCTTAAAGGAAGATCATAAAATTCTGTAAATTCTATGTCCTTTTCTACTTTTAATTTAGCATTACTTTTTTCTTTAGCTTTTTTTAAAAAAGCTTTTGTTTCTTTTATTTCATCTTTAATATTTTCTTTAGTTTTTTTCTTTGTATTTTCTTTTGTATTCATATATTCTCCTAAACTACTTTAAATAATCCTAGCACATATATATGGAATATAAAAGTAAAAAAGTTAAAAAAGCTTAAAAGTTAAAGACAAAGAAACAAATAAATGGTAAAATAAATGTATATAAAATAAAGGTGAAAAAATGGAAGGAATGGAAGAAATAAGCTTAGTAAAAGAAACAAAATATATTTTAGAAAAATTAGGACATAATCCAAGGAAAAGATATGGCCAAAACTTTTTAATATCTGAAGAAATATTAGATAGAATTGTTAAAGAATCTAAAATAACTGAAGAAGATCTAGTAATTGAAATAGGTCCGGGTATAGGAAGTTTAACTAAAAAAATATTAGATGAAAGATGCAAAGTAATTGCAGTTGAAATAGATAGAGATCTTTCTGAATTTTTAAATGAAAGATTTAAAATGTATGAAAATTTTAGTCTAATAAATGAAGACGTTTTAAAAGTAGATTTAAACAAAGTTATTAAAGATTCAGGATATTTAAGAGAAAATGTTAAAATTGTTGCAAATCTTCCATATTATATTACAACACCAATAATACTTAATTTATTTGATTTAAATGTAAATAGCATAACTGTAATGGTACAAAAAGAAGTAGCTGAAAGATTTACGGTTAAAGAATATACAAAAGAAAGATCAAGTATTACATATTTAATGGAGTTTAATGCAGATGCTGAAATTCTTTTCTATGTTGGAAAGAATAACTTTATGCCAAAACCAAAAATAGATTCTGCAATAATTAATTTAAAACTTAAAACAAAAGAAGAAAAAGAAAAAATGGTAAGAGATGTTTTGAGTGAAATAAATGTAAGTGATATATCTTTAGAAGATATTTTGAAGCTTTCAGATTTTACAATGGATATAATTAAGTTTGGATTTATGCATAAAAGAAAAAAACTAATAAAAGCATTAGAACTTTCAGGAATAGATAAAAACAAAATGGAAAAAGTTTTTAATAATATAGGGATAGATTTAAATATTAGAGCAGAGAAAATTTCATTAAACGAATATATTAAAATATCATATCTTTACTTGTTTTTATAAGAAAAAATATATATATTTAACTTAAGAAATGGAGAAAAAATATGGAAAAAATGCCTATACACATAAATGCTAAAAAAGGTGAAATAGCAAAAACAGTTTTAATGCCAGGTGATCCGCTTCGTGCAAAAATGATAGCTGAAAACTTTTTAGAAGATGTTAAAAAAGTAACAGATACAAGAGCAATGTATGGATTTACAGGCAAATATGATGGTAAAGAAATAACAGTAATGGGTTCTGGAATGGGAATGCCAAGCATGGGAATATATTCATATGAGCTTTTTAAGTATTATGATGTAGAAAACATAATTAGAATTGGATCATGTGGAAGTATTAATGAAGAATTTGGATTAAGGAATGTAGGACTTGTTAATCTTTCATATAATTCAGGAGAATTTGCAAGAGTTTTAACAGGAGAAGAAAACCATGTATCTTATCCTTCAGAAAAAATAAATGAAAAGATAATTAAAACATATGAAGATATGGAATATACATTTCCTTTAAAAAAGGTAAATATATGTACAAGTGAATGTTTTAATGAATATGTTATAAGTCCAGAGAAGTTAATAGAAGATATGCCAGAAGATTTAAATATAAATGGATTTGAAATGGAAGCATTTGCTCTTTTTGAAACAGCTAAGAGATTTAATAAAAATGCAGCATGCCTTTTAACAGTTGTAGATGCAAGTTATACAGATGAAAGACTTACATCTGAAGAAAGACAAGAAGATTTAGTAAATATGATAAAATTAGCTTTAGAAACAGCTAAAACATTATAGGAGAAAATATGTATTATAAAAAGAAAAATACAAATTTAAAATTAATGATACTAATAGGTGCAATAGGAATTACAATACTTTTTGGACTTATATTTATAATAATGCAAGTTGCAAAAAATAATAAAAGAACAAAAGAAAAAATAGTAAAAGAACAAGGTGAGCTTGCAATACCTGAAATAAAAATAACTAATCTAAACGAAAAAGAAAAAGATGTAATGTATGTTACAT
This sequence comes from uncultured Clostridiaceae bacterium, assembly GCA_946998225.1. Classification (GTDB taxonomy): domain Bacteria; phylum Bacillota; class Clostridia; order TANB77; family CAG-508; genus CAMPYH01. Next base: position 454,662 of record CAMPYH010000001.1, read on the forward strand.
TAAAAATAGAAGCAAAAACAGATGATCCAGATGGTATAGATTATGTTATTGATGAAAAGACAAATGAAAGATATAAAGATCTACCTGTTGAAATAATGATAGATAAAAATGATATATATACATATAAAGTTGTAGCCAAAAATACAAAAACAAAAGAGGCAAAAATACAAGTTACACAAATAAAAGAAGTTTCTGCAAATAAACCATATATACCAAAGAAATTTAAACATGTAGAAGGAACAACTGTAGAGCAAGGATATATAATAAAAGATGAAGTAGGAAATGAATTTGTATGGATTCCTGTAGAAAATGGAAAACTTCCACTTGCACCATTTAATGAAAGTGGTGAATATAGAGATGAAGATGCAGGAATGTTTAACAATAGTGTGGCTAAAAATTATGGATTCTATGTAGCAAGATTTGAAGCTGGAATAAATGATGATATGATGAAAGCAAAAGTTCCTGTATCTAAACCAGATGTAGATGTATGGACTGGAATAACTCATGAACAAGCAAAAGAAATGTCTAAAAATGTTGCTAAAGAAAATGGTTATGCTTCTACAACATATACAAGTTTAATTACAGGTGGAGCATGGAGAGCTATTTTAGATTTTGCTGAAAAAGAAAAGCAAGGATATACAAAATCTACAGAATATGGTAATTACTGGAATGGTATACAAAGAGCAGGTTCAGGAAATGATGTAGTAAAAAGTATATATAATCTAGCAGGTAATTTAAGAGAATGGACAGATGAGATATATTTAAGAGATACAAGAACAGAAGAAGAAAAGAAAAATGGAATCACAGAATTAAGTAATAGAATATTAAGGGGTGGTTCTGGAAATATAGCTCCATTTACACCAGAGTATAGAACACATGCTAGAGCTACAGCAGCAGATGATTATTGGGGATTTAGATTTATTCTTTTTGAAGATAGACCTAATATACACGGCAAGACTAAAGAGAAAGAAGAAAAAGAGAATAAAGAAGAAAATAAAAAAGAAGAAGAAAAAGAGCAAAAAGACGAAAACAAAAAAGAAGAAGAAAAAGAGCAAAAAGACGAAAACAAAAAAGAACAAGAAAATAACGAAGAGAAAAAAGATAATAAGAAAACAGATAAGCCATCTGAATTAAATTTATTACCAATATTTAAAAAATAATAAAAGCTCCTATGGGAGCTTTTATGTTTAAGATTTTCATATTATATCAGTTTTGTGGTATACTAAAGAATATTAAAAAAAGAGGGAAATTATGTATAGAACAAACACATGTGGAGAACTAAGAATAGAAAATGTAAATGAAGAGGTTACTCTTGCAGGTTTTATTCAAAAAATTAGAGAAATGGGTGCTATGACATTTATTGATCTTAAGGATCATTATGGAATAACACAAATTGTACTTGGAGAAGATTTAAAAGATATACTGCCTAGTTTAACAACACAAGCAAGTATTCAAGTTAAAGGTAAAGTTATTGAAAGAATAAATAAAAATCCTAATCTTAAAACAGGAGATATTGAAATTGAAGCAAAAGAAATTAAAATTCTTGGAGATTGTGAAAAAAATCTACCATTTGAGATTAATGAAGATTACAAAAATAATAGAGAAGATTTAAGACTTGAGTATAGATTTTTAGATTTAAGAAATGAAGAAATACATCAAAATATAGTTTTAAGATCTAAAATCTTAAAAGATACAAGACATATTATGGATGAGATGGGATTTTTGGAAATACAAACACCAATTTTTGCATCATCATCACCAGAAGGTGCAAGAGACTATTTAATACCAAGTAGACTTCATCCAGGAGAGTTTTATGCTCTTCCACAAGCACCACAACAATTTAAACAACTTCTTATGGTTTCAGGTTTTGATAAATATTATCAAATAGCACCATGTTTTAGAGATGAAGATCCAAGAGCAGACAGATCTCCTTGTGAATTTTACCAATTAGACTTTGAAATGGCTTTTGCAGAACAAGAAGATGTTTTAAAAGTTTTAGAGACATTTGGACAAAAAATATTTAATTTAAATGCAAGAGAAGGAAGAATTGTAGAAAAAGAAATGCCAAGAATTAAATATTTTGATGCACTTGAAAAATATGGAACAGACAAACCAGATTTAAGAAATCCACTTATGACTATAAATGTAAGTGAAGAATTAAAAGAAATACCATTTTTTGAATCTGTTGTAATTGCCATTAAAGTAGATGGAACACTTACAAGAAAAGAATATGATAATATTTCAAAAGAAATGGAAGATAAACATCAATTTAAAGTATATTATACAAAATATGAAAATGATGAATTTACAAGTGGAATTTCTAAATTTATAACTCCTGAAGTAAAGGAAAAATTAGAAAAGAAACTTGGAAAATTTGAAGATTCTTCATTATTTGTAGTTACAGGTGAAAACAAACTTAAAACACAAAAAAATGCAGGAGAGCTAAGAAATCTTTTAGGCAATGAATTTAAATTAATAGATGAAAATAAATTTAAATTATGTTTCATAGTAGACTTTCCAATGTATGAACTTAATGATGAAGATAAACTAGATTTTGCACATAATCCATTTTCTATGCCACAAGGCGAAATGGAGGCATTAGAAAACAAGGATCCATTAGATATTTTAGCTTACCAATATGATATGGTATGTAATGGATATGAAATAGCATCAGGTGCAGTTAGAAACCATGATAATAAAATAATGAAAAAAGCTTTTGAAATAGTGGGATATGACGAAGAGGAAGTAGAAAAAAGATTTAAAGCATTATACAATGCATTTAAATTTGGACCACCTCCACATGCTGGAGCAGCACCGGGATTAGATAGAATAATAATGCTACTTGCTGAAACAACAAATATTCGTGAAATAATTGCATTCCCTAAGAACTCAAGAGCAAGAGACCTTATGATGAATGCACCATCAAAGGTTACAAAAGAACAATTAAAAGATTTACATATAAAACTAGATTTAGATAAATAGATTAGATTACATAAATCTTAAAAAAATATAAATAAAAAAGGCAGTATATATAAAAAATATATACTGCCTTGTATTTAATATTTGAAAAATATATACTTATATTAATAAATGTAAATAAATAAATATGAGGTTTATATATTATGAATAAAAAAATATATACTAAGATAATTATTTTGTTAATAGTAGCAGTTTTAGTATCTTTAGGAACATATGTGTATGCACTTGAAGGTAAAATTACAGAAGACTCTGTAAACTTTAGAAGTGAACCAAAAATAGATGGAGAAAATGTAATGGGTTCATTTAAAAAAGGTGATATAGTAGAGATAATATCTAAAGATAATGTTTGGCTTAAAGTAAAAGATGAAAAAGGTAGAGTTGGTTATGCATCTCGTAAATATATAGAAGAAATAACAGAAGAGAATAAAAAGCCAAAAAAAGAAGAACCAAAAACAGGTGAAGATAAAAAAGAAGAAATGTCAAATTTAAATCTTAAATTGAAGCATAGAACTCAAGCCCC